>PMBM01000058.1:11091-26050 GCA_003153855.1 Propionibacteriaceae bacterium | reverse complement strand
GTCGCCGAGGCCGGTCGAGAGGCCCTTGGACTTCAGCACGGCCTTGAGGGAGTGGTAGACGCGAGCGCCCCACTCGATCGCCTCGGCGAACGACGAGGCGCCGATCGGAGCGATCATGAACTCNNTTGAGGATGTTCATCATCGGGACGGGGAGCACGTGGGCGTTCGGGCCGCCGACGTACTGGTAGAGCGGCAGGTCGGCCGAGTCAGCGGCCGCGTGGGCCACGGCGAGCGAGACGCCGAGGATCGCGTTGGCGCCGAGGTTGCCCTTGTTCTCCGTGCCGTCGAGCTCGATCATCGCGTTGTCGATCGCGCGCTGCTCGGAAGCCTCCCAGCCGGCGACCTCCGGACCGATCTGCTCGAGAACGTTGTCGACGGCCTTGAGCACGCCCTTGCCGCCGTAACGGGCCTTGTCGCCGTCACGGAGCTCGATGGCCTCGAAGATGCCGGTGGACGCGCCGGACGGGACCCCAGCGCGGCCCTGGCTGCCGTCCTCCAGGAGGACAGTCACCTCAAGGGTGGGGTTTCCGCGAGAGTCGAGGATCTCGCGTGCCTCGATGAAATCGATGTTGGCCACGTGGGTGCCTTTCATTGAGCAGTGGGTCGATGTCGGGGTTCAGCCTATCGGCCCCATGCCCGCTCCCGGCAGAAGCCCCCGGCACCAGAGTGGCGCGGGTTTCCGATGTCAGGGGCGTGCCGCTATCCGGTCGAGCTGGTCCTCGATGGACGCTGCCAGGACATCGCCACGGAGTGCCTGCGCATCGACGTGGATGGCGCAGCCCAGCCGCCCCCGGTACGACAACGCCGAGACGCCGAGCCGTACGTTGCCCTGGATAGGGGTGAGCGGCCACGCCATCTCCAGCGGCGCGCCGCCGAGGATCATCTGTTCTTCCGGACCGCGCACGTTGGTGACGAACAGCGCGATGAAGCGCTGGTGGCGCGCTAACGCGGCGAAGAGCCGCGCGCCCCATCGGGTCCGGGTCAGCTCGAACGTGCCCTGGGCGCGTGCCTCGGACTTCTCCCTGCGGGTCAGTGCCGCGATGCGGGCCACGCGTACCGCCGGATCGGGCTCGCCAGTGGGAAGCTCGACCCGCATGAGGCCTACCGCGTTCCCGGAACGGCCCCGGTCTGGCAGCGCGACCGGGACGCTGGCCGGGATCGAGGCCGGAACGGGGTGGCCGCCGGCCACCAGCGCGTCCTCGACAGCCCCGGCGACCGCCGCGAGGAGCGCATCGTTGACGGTGCCACCCGCAGCCCTGGCCCCGCGCGAGATCCCCTCCAGCTCGACATCCACGAACGCGGTCCCACGTCGTGCGCTGATGGGGCCCAGGAGAACGGTCGGTGGAACCGACGCCCGAAGCATCGACGTCACCCTGGCGATGCCGGTCAGCAGGGAGCGCAGCCTGTTCCGAGGCGCTGTCCTCGTCCCAGGTCGGCTCACGGAGGGAACCACTCGTCCCTGCCCGAGCAGCCCGTCGACGAGGCCGACTGCTCCGACACCGTCGGAGAGTGCGTGGTGGAAGCGGACGACGATACCGGGGCCCTCCGTCCAAGCCCCGGGAACGACGAGCACCTCCCAGAGCGGCCGGTCGATGGGCAGGGGTGTCGTCATCAGTGCCGCACAGAGGCGAGCAAGACCTTCCGTCCCGTCGACGGCCGCGACCTCCCGCACATGTACGGTCAGGTCCGGTGCGCAGGGCGCCCAGACAAGGTGTCGACCATCCGGGCGCACGCTCTGGGCGAATCGGCCCAAGCCGGCCCTGTCCTCCCCCAGCCGATCCGCGATCCCCGTGCGCAGCCGGTCCATGTCCGCCGCACCCTCGGCCGTGACGAAGCCTCCAGGCGCGAGGAGCCCGGCCATCAGGAACGCGTTCACCTGGTCCGACGCATCGATGACCACGTTCGACGCGTCGGCCGCGCTGAGCCGTTCACCGCTCTTTGCCCTGCCCATGAATGACCAGCCCATCCCCTGACGCGTTCAGACTAGAGGTCCTGTCGTCGGGTGGTCGCTCGGGGTTCAGGACGTTGCGAGCCGGATCCTCACAGGAGTATGGCGTTACCCACTACTAGGTATTACCATGTAGTGAGTCTTCCGATACAAGGAGCCACCATGGCCCATCAGTTCACCACCACCGAGATCCTCCTGATCGCCGCGCTTGCCGTGGTCGAGTTCGGGCTGCTGATCTCTGCGTGGATCGTCCTGTTCCGTACGCCCAACGCTCGGCTCACCCTGCCCAAGTGGATCTGGGCTCTCATCTGTGTCGTGCAGTTCGTCGGCCCGATCGCGTTCTTCGCTGTCGGCCGGAAACCCAAGCCCGTGATCGAGACGGCGCCGCACCCTGACGCCGCGAGCACCACCGCACGCGTCGTCGACGACCTGTACGGCGACCGATGACGCAGTCCGTCACCCTGGCAGACCTCACCAAGGCCTACCCGGCGCACACAGCGGTCGACCACCTCACGATGTCGGTGCCCGAGGGCTCGGTCTTCGGCTTCCTCGGCCCCAACGGGGCCGGTAAGACGACGACCGTACGCATGGTGCTGGGGTTCGCCAGGCCGACGTCCGGCTCGGTCACGGTGCTCGGCCACGATGCCGGGACCTCGAGCGACACAGACCTCGCCGAGCTTCGCCGCCGCATCGGGTTCCTGCCCGACGTGCCCGGGTTCTACCCCTGGATGTCGGCACGCGACGTGCTCCGGTTCGCCGGCTCCCTGGTCGGCGTCAAGGGCACGCAGCTGGCGAGGCGCACCGAGAGCCTGCTCGATCTCGCCGGCCTCAGCGACGTACGGCAGAAGGTCGGCGGCTACAGCCGCGGCATGAAGCAACGGCTGGGGATCGCCCAGGCCCTGATCGGCGCCCCCGACCTGCTGGTGCTCGACGAGCCGACCTCGGCGCTCGACCCCATCGGACGGAAGGCCGTGCTCGACATGGTGGCCGCGCTCCGCGGTCGCACCACCGTCTTCTTCTCCACCCACATCCTCAGCGACGTCGAGCGGGTGTGCGACGAGGTCGCCATCCTCGACGAGGGCCGGCTCGTCACGCAGGGAAGCGTCGAGGAGCTCAAGGCGCGGTACGGGGGCAGCAGCCGGTACGCGTTGGACGTCACGGCCGACAAGGATCGGCTGCGCACGGTCCTCGAGAGCGAACCGTGGGTCGGTCGCATGGTCGACACGGCGTCGGGTGTCGAGCTGACCGTGAAGGACGTCGACCTGGCGCGGCGGCGTGTCCCGGCGATCGTCGCCGGCCTGGACGTGGGGCTCGTGCGGTTCGAGCCCATCGAGACCTCCCTCGAAGATGTCTTCGTCTCCCTCGTGCAGCGTGACGCATGACCGGCTTCGGACCCTTCTTCACGAAGGAGCTGCGCGAGATCCTCGCGACCTGGCGTCTGTACGTGCTGCCGGTGATGCTCTTGTTCTGCGCGGTGGCCAGCCCGATCCTCGCCCTCGCGACTCCGTACCTCATCAGCACCGTCGCGAACCTGCCTCTGAAGCTTCCCGATCCGACCGTCGCCGACGCGTACGCGCAGTGGACCAAGAACCTCGGTCAGATGGCTCTGCTCGTGGTCATCGTGTCGTTCAGCGGCGCTGTCAACGCCGAACGGACGAGCGGTACGGCTGCGATCGCCCTGTCGAAGGGCCTCACTCCTGCGGCGTTCATCGTCGCCAAGGTCGCGGCCGCGTACGTCCTCGTCGTCGTGCCCACGGCCCTGTCGACGGTGGTCATGGCGATCACGACGCGAGTGGCCTTCGGCGAGGCACCGCTGGGGTCGCTGATCCGCGCGACCGCGGCATGGCTCGTGCTCGCGCTGTGGTGCGTGACTGTCGTCATCCTGCTGTCCACCGTGCTGGATTCGACGAGCGCGACGGCCGGGTTGGCCATCGCCGTCTGGTTGGTGCTCGCCGCGCTCTCGGCGTGGGGCCCCGCGGCTCGTTGGTCCCCAGCAGGGCTGGTGGGGGCTCCGAGCTCCCTCGCCATGGGCCAGGACACGGTGTGGCTATGGCCGGTGCTGACCGCCGCGGTCACCGCCGCGATCCTGGTGGGCGGGTCGGTGCTGGCTCTTCGTCGGCGCGAGCTCTAGTGACCCTCGGCGCGGATCGAGGACTCCAGCTCGCGTAGTGCCGCGCGCAGAGCCTGCTCGGGATCGATCCCCGAGGCCTGGGCACGAGAGGCGAGGGCCAGCAGCTCCATACCCACCGCTGCCGCGTCGATCGGCTCCGTCGGCAGGTCCAGCGGTACGTCGTGGCTGCGCGCCCGCATGATCACCTTGTTGGCCCGGGCGAGGACGGGAAGGCTGACCGGGATCCCGTCGAGGGAGCTCATCCGCTTCTTCTCGACCTTCTTGCGCTGCTCCCAGACGGCGTTGAGGTCGTCAGGAGCATCCTCGCCGGCGAACACGTGCGGATGCCTCGCGATGAGCTTGTCGTTGATGCCGCGCGCCACGTCGTCGATGTCGAACGCGTCGCGCTCCGAGGCGATCTCCGAGTGGAACGCGATCTGGAGCAGCAGGTCGCCCAGCTCCTCGCGGAGGTCGTCGTCCGAGCCGATCTCCACCGCGTCCACGACCTCGGCCGTCTCCTCCACGAGGTAGTGCAGAAGCGACGAGTGCGTCTGCTCGGAGTCCCACGGACACCCCGCACGCAGCGCGTGCATGACGGCGACTAGACGGCGGAGCTCATCGTCCCCCGTCACGTCCGCCGTCATGTGTCAGGACCCTGAGACGACCGACATCGAGCCGGTCGGAGGAGTCGACGCACTGGTGGAGATGTAGTCGGCCCACGACCCGTACCGAGGGTTCAGGTCAACCTTGACCGCCGCGAACTCGGCCTGCCAGGTTGTGACCTGGTTGATGATCTGGCTCCCGTTCACGTGGTCCGTCGCGTACTCCACGCCGAGAGGAGTGGTCAGGAACGTCGCGAAGGTGGGGTTGCTCACGGACAGCGAGCTGATGTCCGGTGACGTGAGGACGATGCCGTCCTGGTTCGCGACCTGGCGAGCGACTTCACCGACGATCAGGTTCGAGGACGCCGACGAGCGTGCCTCCGCGTACGTGGCCACTGCTCCCGTGGACACCAACGCCTCGGCCATGTCGTTGACGGTGCTCTCCCTGATCACGACGCCGTTGACGACGGCGGTCGTGTCGGCCGTCTGGGAGCAGCCGCCCATGAGAACGGTCCCGACGAGGGCAAGAGCGACAATTGCGGCACGAAGACGAGTCACGAGAAACCTTTCCGATGATGAGCTCACACTACCGAGGCCACCTGGGTGGTCTCGTACACGTTCGTCACGACCTGGCTCGCCCACTCGATGAGGCCGAGGCCGTCGACGGCCCGCTTGGGCATGGATCCGGTGGTCGGACGAGGCACCAGGATCTGGGTGTCCTTGATGATCGTGCCGGGGTACATCCGCTTGAGCCGGAGCTCGCGCGAGTCGAGCAGCCCTGCGGGCTCGAACCGTACGGTGCTGGGCCCGCACACGACCTCGGTGACGCCGTGGAGGCGGCACAGCAGGCGGAACGACGCGACGGCGAGCAACGCCTGTACGGGCTCGGGCGTCTCCCCGTACCGGTCCCTGAGCTCGGCGGCGACCGCTTCGAGGTCCTCGGCCGTACGCACCTCGGCCAGCCGCTTGTACATCTCGAGCCGCAGCCGCTCCGACTCGATGTAGTCGACCGGCAGGTGCGCCTCGACGGGCAGCTCGATCCGCATGTCCGCCTCGGGTTCGGGCGCGTCGCCGCGGAACTCTTCGACGGCCTCGCCGACGAGCCGCAGGTACAGGTCGAAGCCGACGTCGGCGATGTGGCCCGACTGCTCGCCGCCGAGCAGGTTTCCGGCGCCGCGGATCTCGAGGTCCTTGAGAGCGATCTGCATGCCGGAGCCGAGATCGGTGTGGGCGGCCATCGTCGCCAGACGCCCGTGGGCGTTCTCGGTGAGCGCCTTCTCCCCCGGGTAGAAGAAGTACGCGTAGCCGCGGTCGCGACCTCGTCCCACGCGCCCTCGTAGCTGGTGCAGCTGGCTGAGACCGAGCAGGTCGGCGCGCTCGATGAGCAGCGTGTTCGCGGTGGAGATGTCGAGACCGGCCTCGACGATCGTGGTGCTCACGAGCACGTCGGTCCGGCGCTCCCAGAAGTCGACCATCACCTGCTCGAGCTCGCGCTCGGACATCTGGCCGTGGGCCATGGCCACTCGGGCCTCGGGGACGAGCTCCGCGATCCGCTTCGCCGTACGGTCGATCGACTGCACCCGGTTGTGGATGAAGAAGACCTGGCCCTCGCGCGCCAGCTCGCGGCGGATCGCGGCGGTGACCTGCCGCTCGTCGTACGAGCCGGCGAACGTCAGTACCGGGTGTCGCTCCTCGGGCGGGGTCGTGATGACGCTCATCTCCCGGATGCCCGTGATCGCCATCTCGAGCGTGCGCGGGATCGGGGTGGCGCTCATCGCCAGCACGTCGACGTCGAGCCGCAGCTTCTTGAGCTGCTCCTTGTGCTCGACCCCGAACCGCTGCTCCTCGTCGATGACGACGAGCCCGAGATCGTGGAACTTCACCTCGTTGGACAGCAGCCGGTGCGTGCCGACGACGACGTCGACCTTGCCGTCGGCGATACCGGCCAGGGTGGCCTTCACCTCGGCGTCGGTCTGGAACCGCGACAGCGACGCCACGGTGACGGGGAAGCTCGCGTACCGGTCCGAGAACGTCGCCTGGTGCTGCTGGACGAGCAACGTCGTCGGGACGAGCACCGCGACCTGCTTGCCGTCCTGTACGGCCTTGAACGCCGCCCGTACCGCGATCTCNNTTGCCGTAGCCGACGTCGCCGCAGACGAGCCGGTCCATCGGCACGATCCGCTCCATGTCGCGCTTCACCTCGTCGATGCAGACGAGCTGGTCGGGCGTCTCGACGTAGGTGAAGGCGTCCTCGAGCTCGCGCTGCCAGGGTGTGTCCGGCGAGAACGCGTACCCGCGGGACGCCTGACGCGCCGCGTACAGCTTGATGAGCTCGGCGGCGATCTGACGTACGGCCTTGCGGGCGCGGGACTTGCGCTTGTTCCAGTCGACGCCGCCCATCTTGTCGAGCGCGGGCGCCTCACCGCCGACGTAGCGGGTGACCTGGTCGAGCTGGTCCATCGGCACGTACAGGCGGTCGTTCGGCTGGCCGCGCTTGCTCGGCGCGTAGTCGATGACGAGGTACTCGCGGGTCGCCCCGGCGACGGTGCGCTGTACGAGCTCGACGTAGCGCCCGACGCCGTGGTGCTCGTGGACGATCGGGTCGCCGGCCGTCAGCTCCAGCGGGTCGATCTGCTTCTTGCGGCGGCTCGGGAGGCGTCGTCCGGCCTTGTCAGCGGCTTGCTGGCCGGCGAGGTCGGACGCGGTGTAGAGACGCAGCCCGATCGAGTCGAACCGCAGGCCGTGCGCGAAGGCCGCGGTGGTGATCGTCACGATCCCGGGTTGCGGAGGCTCCAGCAGGTCCTCGACCTTGGTCGCGCCGATCCCCTGCTCGGTGAGCAGCTCGAACATGCGCGTCACGAGGCCGTGGCCCTCGGCGGTCAGGACGACCATGGACCCCCCGACGACAGCTTCACGGAGGTCGTCGACCGCCGCCTCCATGTCACCGCGCCACGACTCGACGGCCCGCGCCGACACCGTACGGGACTCGACGCCCCGTACGTCGATCGACGAGAGGTCGACGAGCTCGCCGTCCTCCGACTCGAGCGGCGAGTGCTCCTCGTCGGGCGCGGCCGCGTACGGGGACAGCGACCACCACGAGAGACCGCGCGCGATGGCGTGGCTCCGAACCTCGGCGAACGGCTGGTACGCGGCGGCGCCGAGGTCGATCGGCGCCTGGCCGCCCCCGGCGGAGGCTGCCCACGAGGCCGCGAGGAACTCCTGCGAGGTCGCCTCGAGGTCGACCGCGCGAGACCGTACGAGCTCGGGGTCGCAGACGAGCACGAGGGTGTCGGCCGGCATCACGTCGACGAGCAGCTCGAGCCCGTCGACCAGCGCCGGCGCCAGTGCCTCCATGCCCTCGACGGCGTGGCCGGAGGCGATGCGGTCGACCATGTCGAGCAGCTCCGGGTGCGCCTCGCCGAGCAGCCGCGCCCTCTCTCGTACCTCGGGCGTCAGCAGCAGCTCACGGCAGGGATAAGCCACGACGTGGTCGCGGGTGACGTCGCCCGACCGCTGGTCGGCGACCGCGAAGACGCGGATCTCCTCGATGGTGTCGCCGAAGAAGTCGATGCGCACCGGGTGCTCCTCCGTGGGACAGAAGAGGTCGACGATGCCGCCACGCACGGCGAACTCGCCACGGTGCTCGACCAGGTCCACGCGGACGTAGGCGGCGTCGACGAGGTCGCGCGCCAGATCGCTCGGGTCGTAGTCCTCGCCGGCCGTGAGCGTGACCGGTCGCATGTCGCCCAGGCCCTTGACCTGGGGTTGGAGCAACGACCGTACGGGGGCCACGACCACCTTGGGGCGAGGGGACTCGTCGGTGCCGACAAGACGTCTCAGCACGGCGAGTCGGCGTCCGACGGTGTCCGATCGGGGGCTCAGCCGCTCGTGCGGGAGCGTCTCCCAGGCCGGGTAGTAGGCGACTTCGTCCTCGCCCATCACCGAGGTGACCTCGGCCGTCAGCTGCTCCGCCTCGCGGTACGTGCTGGTGACGAGGAGCACCGTGCGGTGGGCATGGTTGGCGAACGCGCCGGCGAGCAGCGGCCGCAGCGCCGCAGGCGCCGTCACGTCGAGGACTCCCAACCCGTTCCGGGCGTCGTCGATGCAGCGCCCGACCACACGGTCGGCCGCCACGACATCCACCAGAGCCTTCAACGTCACGGCCGCCAACCCTACCCGCGCTGTACGACAGGGTCTGACCGGGACGGACAAGCAGTCAGCCCACCGCGATCCTCATTTCCGTACCGCAGACGCGGCAAGCGCCCACTGGACACCTCTGGGTGCCGACGCCGATACGGACACGAGGATTCGTGGTCGTCCGCCGCGTCGCGGACCACTCGGCGGTGCGTGTCCCAGTAGCTGCAGAACGGGTCGACCGAGCTCGTGCCGACGAAGTCGCTCCTGCCGAGCAGCTCGTCGACCACAGCATCCACGCTGCCTGGCTGTAGCCGGATGACGGGTGCCGAGCTCGCCGGTCCGACTGCGCGACGTACAGGACCATGTCGTCGTCGGTCAGCAGCTTGGCGAGCGGGACCGCGTCGGGGTCGGCCTTCGATATCGTGGGCCCGCCCGGGCGAACAGGTCAGGAGTCACGTGCGCATCCGTCTGATCCAACCTGCCATGCACCTGCGCCCCATGGACACTGACCTGAAGAGGAGGATGTCGCCGCCGCTCGGCCTGATGACCTTGGCGGGGATGATCAACGACGCACACGACGTGACCATCGAGAACGAGAACGTCGAGCCGCTCGACCTCGATGGCCCAGCCGACCTGGTCGGGTTGAGTGTGACCGTGGACCTGCTTCCGAGAGCGGCACAGATAGCAGCGCGGTTCAGGGCCCGCGGCATCCCCGTGGTGGCCGGCGGTGTCCATCCCACGTGCGACCCGGACGGATGCGAGCCGCACTTCGACGCGGTCTGCGTGGGCCCGGCCGAGGACACGTGGCTCCAGATCGTCGAGGATGCGGAAAGAGGCAGACTGCAGAGTCGCTACATCGGCACGAGCACATCCGCCATGAGGGCTCCGGCCAATACCGTCCTCGATCCCACGCCGTACCTGTACACGTCGATCGTGTCGACGAGCCGGGGCTGCCCCTTCAGCTGCGACTTCTGCTACAACAGCGCGCCGACCGCGGTCGGCTATCGTCACCGGGAAATCGATGACATCGTCTCCGAGATTCGAGCGTTGCCGACTCGCCACGTGATGTTCGTCGACGACAACTTTGTCGCTGACCCGCGATGGACCCAAGAGCTGCTCCGCCGACTTGCGCCGCTCGATCTGCGCTGGAACGCCGCGGTCACGGCCAACGTGACCTCGATGGTCGGGCTCCTCGACCACATGCGCGAGACCGGATGCGAGAGCCTGTTCATCGGGCTCGAAACGCTGTCGAGCTCCTCGCTGCGAGGTGTCAGGAAAAGGCAGAACCGGGTCGAGAGGTACGACGACCTGGTCGAAGCCCTCCACGACCGGCAGATCATGCTCGACGCCAGCTTCGTCTTCGGCTTCGACGGCGACGAGCCGGAGATCTTTCCCCGTACCCTCGACTGGATCGTCACCAGGCGCGTCGAAACGGTGACCTCACACATCCTGACGCCTTATCCGGGCACCGCGCTCCACGCCCGCATGGCAGAGCAGGGTCGCATCTTCGACCAAGACCTGTCGCACTACGACACGGCGCACGTGGTCTACTCCCCGATCGGGATGACCGCCGACGAGCTGCGAGACGGCTACCTCTGGCTGTACGACCAGATCTACTCCTGGCCCAACATCGCACGACGTCTCCCCGGCGACACCCGACGGTTGAGGCCGTACCTGCTGTTCAACATTCTCTACCGCAAGTACGGGAGGGCGACCGAACGGCTGTGCCGGATGGCGACCTACGAACGCATCGGCCGGCTGGCACGGCGGCTCGCGTACCGGGTCTGACGGCGGCACGACCGTTCTGCCCGTGTCAGTGGTGCACCACGGCAGGCAACGGCGGCAGCTGCCGTGGCTAGGAGTTGTACTTCTGCTGGGTCGCGTCGAGTCCGTACACGACGAGGCACTCCACGGCGTCGGCAGCACGGCCCACCTCGACGGCGACGTCCTCGGAGAGGGACTTCGGGAAGTCGGTGAGGACGAAGTCGGCCGGTTCCTGGCGGCCGGGCGGACGGCCGACGCCCCAGCGGACGCGGTAGAAGTCGCCTGTACCGATCGCACCGCGGATCGACTTCAGGCCGTTGTGGCCGTTGTCGCCGCCGCCGAACTTCGTACGGATCTTGCCGAAGTCGATGTCCAGCTCGTCGTGGATCACCACGAGGTGGTCCGGCGTGATCTTGTAGTGCGCGAGCAGCTTGGCGACCGGACCGCCGGACTCGTTCATGTACGTACGGGAGGTGGCGAGGACCACCTTCTCCGTGTCGGCTCCGACAGCGCCGACGCCGCTCACCCCGATCCGTACATCGCCCGTGTTCGCGCGCTGCAGCGCGTGGGCGCTGAGCTTCACGCCGCCGCGGCGGGCGAGCTCGGCCAGCACCATCGCGCCGACGTTGTGCCGGTGGGACGCGTAAGTGGGGCCCGGATTCCCGAGCCCCACCACGAGCCATGCCATGGACAGTCGCTTACTCCGCGTCTTCGTCCGCAGCCGGGGCAGGGGCCGCAGCAGCAGCAGCCTCGCCAGCGCCGGAAGCCGTGTCGAGCTCGGCGTCGATCGATTCCTGCGACGGGACGGAGTGGCCGGAGAGGATGAGGTCGTCCGGGTTGCCGTTGAAGGACGCGCCGGCGGGCAGGACGAGGTCCTTGGCCGCGATGACGTGACCGATCTCGAGGTTCGTGACGTCGATCTCGATCTGCGTCGGGATGTGGGTCGCCTCGACCTCGAGGGTGATCGTGTTCTGGTCCATGATGACCATCACGTCGGTGGAGTGCTCGCCGACCGTGACCAGTAGCACCTGGACGGAGACCTTCTCGCCGCGACGTACGACCACGAGGTCGACGTGCTCGATGTTGCCGTTGACCGGGTTCTTCTGGACCTGCTTCGGCAGCGCGAGCTGCTTCTTGCCGCCCTCGATGTCGATCTCGAGCAGCACGTTCGCGACGCGCAGCGCGAGCTGGGTCTCGTGAGCCGGGAGGCTGATGTGTACGGGATCGGCGCCGTGGCCGTACAGGACGGCCGGCACCTGGTGGGCGCGACGGATGCGGCGCGCTGCGCCCTTGCCGAACTCGGAGCGCTGCGTGGCGCTCAACGTGACCTGGTCGGCCATGGTGATTCTCCTCAACCTCGTGTGTCGGTGCGGCCTTGTACGCCGCGCAGGAGCTCGTCCGAGGGAGGACCTAGTCGATCACGGGTGGCCGGGTAACGGGCCGCCCCTCGCCGAGGCAACCCGCACAGGCTACCGGATGGGCCGGGCGGTACGGAAACCCGGGCCGGGCGGATTCCTAGCGGAAGTCGCGCTCGTGGAACTGGGCGCCCTCGACAGCCTCCGGGTCGGCCACACGCTCGGCCTCGCGCTCCCGCAGCTCGACGCGGCGGATCTTGCCGGAGATGGTCTTGGGCAGCTCGTTGACGAACTCGATGATGCGCACCCGCTGGTAGGCGCTGAGCCGTTCCTGGGCGTGCGCGAAGATCTCCTTCGCCGCGTCCTGGGGGTTCGCGGCGATGTCCCGTGCGAGCGTCACGAACGCCTTCGGCACGGCGAGTCGTACGGGATCGGGGCTGGGCACGATCGCGACCTCGGTCACGTACGGGTGCTCGAGCAGGATCGACTCGAGCTCGAACGGGGAGATCTTGTAGTCCGACGCCTTGAACACGTCGTCGGAGCGTCCCACGTACGTGAGGTAGCCGTCCGCGTCCTTCGACGCGATGTCGCCGGTGTGGTAGTAGCCGTCGCGGCACGCCTCGGCGGTCATCGCGGGGTCGGCGTCGTACCCGTCCATGAGGCCGAGGATCTTCTGCGAGAGGTCGAGGCTGATCTCGCCCTCGTCTTGGCTCAGCTCGCCGGTGACCGGGTCGAGCAGCACCACGGGGTAGCCGGGCATCGGCCGCCCCATCGACCCGTCCTTCACGACCTGACCCGGCGAGTTGCCGACGCTGCACGTCATCTCGGTCTGCCCGAAGCCGTCGCGGATGGTCTGTCCCCAGGCGTCGCGAACGCGGCTGATCACCTCAGGGTTCAGCGGCTCGCCGGCTCCGAGGAGCTCGCGGGGCGGATTCTTCAGCTGGGTCAGGTCGGCCTGGATGAGCATCCGCCATACGGTCGGCGGTGCACAGAACGTCGTGACGCCATGGGCGTCCATGACCTGCATGAGCGCTCCCGCGTCGAAGCGGTCGTAGTTGAAGACGAAGACCGTCGCCTGGGCGAGGAACGGGGAGAAGAAGTTGCTCCACGCGTGCTTGCCCCAGCCGGGCGAGGAGATNNTTGAGGTGGATGTCCCCGGGTCGTACGCCCAGCCACCACATCGTCGACAGGTGGCCGACCGGGTACGAGACGTGCGTGTGGCGGACGAGCTTGGGCCGCGAGGTCGTACCGGACGTGAAGTACAGAAGGCTCAGATCGGAGGACTTGGTCGGCGCGCTCGGGGTGTACGCGGTAGGCGCCTTCTCGGACTCGCTGAACGTGACCCATCCCGGGACCTGCTCGCCCACGCCGATCCGCAGGATCGACTTCGGCAGCTCGTCGACGCGGGCACGCAGTGCGGAGGGGGCGACGACGGCCTTGGCGTGACCGCGGTCCACGCGGAAGGCGAGGTCGGCGGCACTGAGGAGCGTGGAGGTGGGGATCGCGACGGCGCGGATCTTGAGCAGCGCGAGGAGGAGCTCCCACAGCTCGATCGTGTTGTTCAGCATGACGATGACCCGGTCACCGGATCCCAGCCCGAGGCTGCGGAGCCAGCGGGCGACCTGGTCGGAGCGCTCCGAGAGCTGTGCGTACGTCCAGGATGAGGCGATGAGGTCCGGGGAGACGATGGTGACGGCGTTGCGGTCGGGGTGCTCCCCGGCGACGACGTCGAACCATTCCGTGGCGAAGTTGAACTCGTCGAGCTCGGGCCAACGGAACCCCGAGACCGCCCCGTCGTAGTCGGAGCCGTGCGCCATCAGGAAGTCGCGGGCCTCACGCACGGCGTCAGTGGCAGCGGTCGCGGGGCGAGGTGTGAAAGCCATCAGGACTCCTTGGCGCGGATCCGAAAGTTACGGTTTCGTAGCCTAGCCCTGAGTCGTGGGGCGCGGTGGGCGTCGCCGAGGAACGTCGCGCGCCAGCCGGTTACTTGATGGACGAAGCGACCTTGACGAACTCCTTGCTGAGGTTCGTGCCCAGGAGGGTGACGACGGTAATGATGACGGCGGCGATCAGCGCAACGAGGAGGCCGTACTCCACAGCGGTGGCGCCCTTGGTGGCGGCCCCGAACCTGAGGTGGGCCATGTGCGCGATGGCCATGAGATGCGCCGACATTGCGATGAGCAACGGAGTTCCTTCCCTCGATCGCCTGGCCTGCTGCCTGACGACTCCCCCAGCCCCTTCCCCCCGGAAGGAATCTTGCTTTTGAACTATGACTGTGGTCGTACCTGGGCTGCAACCAGGGTGAGAGACCCATCATGAAACTACTGAGAAACAAGAGCCTGTGGTCCGCGTGTCGGCCCTCAGAGGCACGATTTCGCCGGCGCCGGGAGACCGAGTTGTCAGGGCCCCCCGGCGGCCGATAGGCAGTACCCCGTGCTGACCGCCTATGTCACCGGCCTCCTGACCGGACTGTCGCTCATCGTGGCGATCGGTGCGCAGAACGCGTACGTCCTGCGGCAGGGGCTCCGACGCGAGCACGTCGGCGTCGTCGTGATGATCTGTGCCGTGAGCGACCTGCTCCTCATCGCGGCCGGCACGCTCGGCATCGGCACGCTCGTCCGGTACGTGCCGTGGCTTCTCGTCGCGCTCACGTGGGGCGGTGTCGCGTACCTGCTCTGGTTCGCCTACCGCTCGTTCCGCTCGGCGATGCACCCGGAGGCGCTCTCAATGGGCGAGGACGCCGGTCGGCGCTCGATCATCGCGACGGCCCTGGCGCTCACGTACCTCAACCCGCACGTGTACCTCGACACCGTCGTCATGCTCGGCACCCTCGCCACCCAGCAGGACGCCGGCCGCTGGGTCTTCGCGGCCGGAGCCGGTACGGCCAGCATCGTCTGGTTCACCGCCTTGGGCTTCGGCGCCAGGGCCCTGTCGAAACCCCTCGGCCGTCCCAGCACGTGGCGCGTCGTCGACATCCTCGTCGGACTCACCATGCTGGCCGTCGCCGTACGGCTGGCGCTGGAGGCGTTCTGAAGGCACCGCC
>PMBM01000058.1:7297-11036 GCA_003153855.1 Propionibacteriaceae bacterium | reverse complement strand
GTGAAGACCTCCTTGATCGCCTTCGCGATGAGCGGGGCGATCGAGAGGACGGTCAGGCACTCGATGTTGACCGACGGGTCGATCGGGAGCGTGTTGGTGACGATGACCTCTTTGAACGCTGACCGGTTGAGACGATCGGCGGCAGGGCCGGAGAGTACGGCGTGGGTCGCGGCGGCGATGACGGCCTTCGCGCCGCGAGCCATCAGGGCGTCGGCGGCGAGGCAGATCGTGCCGGCCGTGTCGATCATGTCGTCGACCAGGAGGCAGACCCGGCCGTCGACCTCGCCGACGACCTCGTGCACGGCGACGGTGTTGGCCACGTTGGGGTCGCGCCTCTTGTGGATGATCGCGAGGGTGCATCCGAGCTTGTCGGTCCACTGGTCGGCCATCCGTACGCGTCCTGCGTCCGGCGAGACGACGACGAGGTCCTCGTTGCCGTACTTCTGAGCCACGTACTCGCTCAGCAGCGGCATGGCGTGCAGGTGATCGACGGGGCCGTTGAAGAATCCCTGGATCTGGGCGGCGTGGAGGTCGACGGACATGATGCGGGTGGCACCGGCCGCCGCGTACAGGTCGGCCATCAACCGTGCGGAGATCGGCTCACGACCGGCGTGCTTCTTGTCCTGACGGGCGTACGGGTAGAACGGCGACACCACGGTGATCCGCTTCGCCGACGCGCGCTTGAGCGCGTCGACCATGATCAGCTGCTCCATCATCCACTCGTTGACGGGCGCGTGGTGGGACTGGATGACGAACGCGTCAGACCCTCGTACAGACTCCTCGAACCGTACGTAGATCTCCGAGTTCGCGTACGTGACGGCGCGCATCGGCACCAGGTCGACGTCGAGGATCGATGCCACCTCGTTCGCGAGCGCCGGGTGCGACCGGCCGGCGAACAACATCAGTCGCTTCTGATCCTTCTTCGTCAGACCGGTGCTCACTGATGTTCGCCCTTCTTCGCCCTGAGGGCCTCGTCGGCTGCCGCCTCGGTCTTGGAGCCGGGTCGTCGCTTGGCGACCCAGCCTTCGATGTTCCTCTGGCGGCCACGGGCGATCGCCAGCTCCCCTGGTCCCACCTCGTCGGTGATCGCCGACCCGGCGGCAACGTACGCGCCGTCTGCGATGGTCACGGGGGCCACGAGCACGGAGTTGGACCCGATGAAGGACGACTTGCCCACCGTCGTCCTGCTCTTCGTGACCCCGTCGTAGTTCGCGAAGATCGTGCCGGCCCCGATGTTGGCGCCGTCTCCGACCTCCGCGTCCCCGCAGTAGGTGAGGTGGGGCACCTTGGCACCCTCGCCGATGACCGCGTTCTTCGTCTCGACGAAGGCGCCGATCTTGCCGTGGGCTCCGAGCCGGGTGCCGGGACGAAGGTACGAGAACGGCCCGACCTCGGCTCCGTCGCCGATCACCGACAGCGTGGCGTGGCATTTCACGAGATGCGCACCCGCGCCGACCTCGACGTCCGTGAGCATCACGTCGGGGCCGATGGTGGCGCCCTCGGCGACCGACGTCGCGCCACGAAGGATGGTGTTCGGCAGGAGCGTCACGTCCTCGGCGAGGTCGACGGTGTCGGCCACCCACGTGGAGTCCGGGTCCAGGACGGTGACGCCCGCCTGCATCCAGCCGATGAGGATCCGCCGGTTGAGCTCCTTCGACAGCACCGCGAGCTGGACGCGGTCGTTGACGCCCTGCGTCTGCCACGGGTCGTCGATGAGGTGGGCTCCGACCGTACGGCCGATGCGGTTCGCGTAGCCGATGACGTCGGTGAGGTAGAGCTCGCCCTGGGAGTTGTCGGTGCGCAGCTCGGCGAGCCCCTCACGCAGGGTGGCGGCGTCGAAGACGTAGATGCCCGAGTTGATCTCGCGGATGTCGCGCTCGTCGTCGGTCGCGTCCTTCTCCTCGACCACGCGGGTCACACGGCCGTGCTCGCGCACGATGCGGCCGTAGCCGACTGGCGAGTCCACGATCGACGTGAGCACGGTCACCGCGTTGGCTGCGGCACGGTGCTCGGCGACGAGACCCGCCAGCGTCTCGCCGGTCAGCAGCGGTACGTCCCCGTACGTGACGACGATCTCGCCGGAGGGCTCGTCCAGCGCCTCGAGCCCGATCCGTACGGCGTGACCCGTACCGAGCTGCGGCTCCTGGACGGCCTGGACGGCGTACGGGGCGATCTCGTGCACGTGCGCGGCGACCTGCTCGCGCTCGTGGCCCACGACCACGACGAGATGGTCGGGCTCGAGAGCGGTCGCGGCGGTGATCGCGTACGACAGCATGGATCG
The DNA here is from genome assembly GCA_003153855.1 of Propionibacteriaceae bacterium. Lineage (GTDB taxonomy): Bacteria > Actinomycetota > Actinomycetes > Propionibacteriales > Propionibacteriaceae > Fen-668. The sequence continues at coordinate 8,755 of PMBM01000058.1, read as the reverse complement.
GCCGCACAGCTCGTGGAGGAGCTTGGACCGCTTCGACTTCATCCGCGTCCCGCCGCCTGCAGCGAGGACGACGACAGCAGTCACACCAGCGCTGGAATCGTGGGACACGCGCGCTCCTTTGCTAGTGGCTCTCGCTCCCCGGGTAGGAGTCGAACCTACGTCGCTTGATCCTGATTCAAAGTCAGGCGGGCCCTGCCGGCAGACCAACCGGGGAATGCGAGTCGGGTGGGTGCCGAATCGTCTCCAACTCTATAGAACTCCTCGCTTGCCCGTCTCCTTACCTCACGACTGCGGCAATGGCACTGCTGACGTAGCCGAGGTTGGCGTCGTTGAGCGCCGCGATGCACAGGCGACCGGAGTCCGTCCCGTACACGCCGAACTCGCTGCGCAGCCGCACCATCTGCTCCTTGGTGAGGCCCGAGTAGCTGAACATGCCGACCTGGTCGGTGATGAAGCTCATGTCCTCGGTCACCCCGGCCGCGGCGAGCCCTGCGACGAGACCCCCGCGCATGGTCTTGATGCGGTCTCGCATCCCGCCCAATTCGCGCTCCCACAAGGCACGGAGCTCCGCGTCGGCCAGTACGTGCGCCACGATGGCGGCGCCGTGGGTCGCCGGGCTGGAGTAGAGCGTACGGATGACGACCTTGAGCTGGCTGAGCACCCGCTTCGCCTCGGCGGCATCGGCGGTGACGACCGAGAGTCCGCCCACGCGCTCCCCGTACAGGCTGAACGACTTCGAGAACGACGTTGCGACGAGGAAGCTCAGGCCGGCGTCGATGACCTTGCCGACCACGTACGCGTCCTGGCTGAGGCCCTCGGCGAAGCCCTGGTAAGCCATGTCGAGGTACGGCACGAGGCCACCGGCGCCGACGGCGGCGATGACACGGTCCCAGTCGGCCGGCGCGAGCTCGTACCCGGTCGGGTTGTGGCAGCGCGCGTGCAGCACGACGATCGTTCCCGGTGCGGCCGCCTCGAGGTCGGCGACCATGCCGTCGACGTCGACACGCCGGTTGACCGGGTCGTAGTAGCGGTACGTGGCGACCGGGAAACCGGCGCGGCTGAACAGGGCCTGGTGGTTCTCCCACGAGGGGTTCGAGACCAGCACGGTCGAGTCGGGGTTGCTGAGCTTCAGGAGGCCGGCGCCCAGACGCAGCCCGCCCGTACCGCCGAGGGCCTGGACGGTGACGACACGACCGTCTGCGACGACCGCCGACTCGGAGCCGAAGATGAGCTCCTTCAATGCCGACACGTACGTGGGCATCCCGTCGATCGGCAGGTAGCTGCGGGGCTTCTCGGCCTTCGCGAGCGCCGCCTCGGCGACCTTGACGCACTCGAGGAGCGGAACCTTGCCCGTCGCGTCGAGGTAGACCCCGACGCCCAGGTTCACCTTGGTCGGGCGGGTATCGGCGACGAACGCCTCGGTGAGGCCGAGGATCGGGTCAGCAGGAGCCTGCTCGA
>PMBM01000058.1:0-7255 GCA_003153855.1 Propionibacteriaceae bacterium | reverse complement strand
CGACACACACCCCTGCGTTGGCGCAGACTCCCCCGCAAGGACAGACTGAGGGGGTGCCTCACAGCGAACAGTCCCGCGCCCGCCGCGGCCGGGTCCGGATGGCCGGGGCTCAGCGTCGGGACCAGCTGGTCGGGGTCGCACGGTCCGCGTTCGCCGAGAAGGGCTACGACGGTACGAGCGTCGAGGACATCGCCGCTCGAGCGGAGGTCTCCAAACCGGTCGTGTACGAGCACTTCGGCGGCAAGGAAGGCCTGTACGCGGTCGTCGTCGACCGCGAGGTGCAGACGCTCCACACGGCCATCCGCGAAGCGCTCATGACGCCGCACGCCGGATCGCGACGCCTGATCGAGCTCGGGACCATGGCGCTGCTGGACTACATCGAGTCGTCCCCCGAGGGGTTCCGCATCCTCACCCGGGACCGTACAGGCGGAGAGACCAGCGGGTCGTACGGCAGCGTCCTCGCCGACATCGTCACGCGGGTCCAAGGCCTGCTGGGAGCCGTGTTCCTGCATCGCGGACTCGACCCCAAGGCAGCCCCGCTGTACGCACAGGCGCTGACCGGCATGGTCTCGATGACCGGTCAGTGGTGGCTCGACAACCCACAGCTCAGCAAGGCCGAGGTCGCGAACCACCTGGTGAACCTCGCGTGGAACGGCATGCACAACCTGCGCCGCGACTTCAACCTCCTCGACGACGCCGGGCACCTCGCCGACCCGGAGAGCNNCACTCCAGCCGGGTAGTTCACTCCAGACCTCTAGTTCACTCCAAGAGCATGTGAACCCTCCAACATTCTCCGGGTTCCGCTCCGCGCGCCCGTACGTTCAAGCCATGTCCATCGCCGTCCAGCCCCAGGCTGCGCCCGACAAGAGCGAGCCCGGCCGCGTACGACGTTGGCGGACGCCCTCCGCGTCGGTGATCGCATGGTGCTCGATGGTCGTCCTGGCCGCGGTCCGTGCCGGCAACCCCGAGGAGCGGGACCCCTACTGGGAGGCGCGCGCAGGGCTGGAGAACCTGAGCGGCGTCCCGCTCGTACGGCCCGACTCGTGGTCCTGGGCTCCGGTGAACCACGACTTCTACCCCAACTCGCCCATCTGGAACTACCTGCTCGGAATGTCGTGGTGGGCCGGTGGCTTCTGGGGCCTGTTCGCGTTCGGGTTCCTCGCGATCTTCGGGTTCTTCGCCCTCGCCTACCTCATGGCCCGCAAGCTGGGCGCCCACCCGTTGGGCGCTCTGGCCGGGATCATGGCCGGGTTCTCGTTCGCGATGCCGATGTTCTCGTCGCGCGGAACCCTCGGTGTCCAGATCCTCATCCTTCTCGGGCTGTTCATCCCCGCCTGGTGGCGACCTCGACTGGAGCGCCACTCGGCGTGGTTCAACGCGGTCGTGTTCCTCGCCATCGGTACCTGCCTCGGCACGGTCGGCAACTGGATCCACCTCTCGTTCTTCTTCCTGGGCCCAGCCCTGGCTGCGTGCTGGGGCATCTACTGGCTCGCGTCGGACTGGCCCGGCAGCTGGCGGGTACGCCTCCATGACCCGCGCCGCTGGGCCGTCGCTCTTGCCGGCGGGGTCGGGCTGGTCCTCGGATCGGTCGCCACGCCCTACGGGGTCGCCGGCACGCTGGAGCGCTCGCGTGAGACGGCAGCGGCCTGCTCGACGTACATCCTCGAGTGGCTGTCCCCCTTCGACCTGGACATCATCCGGGTCTTCCCCATGGGCATCTGGGCGGTCACCGGCCTGATCGGCGCGGCCTCGGTCGTCCTCCTGGTGCTGTGGTGGCTGCGCCGCGTACGCAGTGGTTCCGTCGACAACTCCTTCGCGCTGATCTGCTCGATCGCCACGATGGCGGTGCCTCTGACGATCGCCGGCGAGTTCGCGCTGCGCTTCCTCGGCGCGTCCGTCCAGCTGCTCATCCCGATCTGGGCCGTGGGGATCACCTGGGCCGCCCGCGCAGCGAAGCGCAAGGCCGAGGCGCTCGCTGAGGACCACCCGTACAAGGAGACCGCGATGCGGTGGACCCGGGCCCTGTCGTGGCGCCGGGTGCTGACGATGGTCTTCGCACTGCTGCTCCCGTTCGCGCTCTGGCTCAGCTTGGGGATGCACGCCAGGCCCGCCGAGCTCGACGCCATCGAGTCGCTGCCGAGCGGCTGCCGGCTGTTCACGACCGCCTCGATCGCGGCGCCCACGATCCTCGTACGACACGACGTGCTGGTCTGGTTCGACGGCCGCGCCGACTACTTCGGTGAGCAGCGGCTCGCCGACTCCGACGTGTACTTCCACGGCCTCGCCGCCACAGCTGCGCCCGCAGGAGCGACGTGTGCGATCTTCCCGTCGCTCACCCAGGCGAACAAGATCCCGCTGGTCACCGCGCGGCTCAACGGCGACCCCCAGTGGCGGTTCGTGGGGACCATCAACGCGTTCGACGTCTGGCTGCTCAAGGGCTGACGCATGAAAGGATGGCCGTCGTGCCATCACCTGCGACCCCTACGGCCCTGTGAGCCGGCTCGCGCGGAACCGGTCCGTCGTCGGGGTGGCGCTGTTGTTCATGATCAACGGCGCGACCGTCGCCACGTACGCAGCCTCGCTTCCCGGGTTGCGGCTGCGGCACGCTCTCACTGACGCGACCGTCACGTACGCGCTGCTCACGCTCGCCCTCGGCGCGATCATCGGCCAGCAGCTCGCGGGGCGGATCAGCGACAGGCTCGGACTGCGTCGGGTCTGCCTCGGCGCCATCCCCGTACTCGCTCTCGGGTCGCTCGTCGTCGGCATCGCGCCGTCCTACGCGGTCCTCATCGTCGGCGTCGCCGTGATCGGCTTCGGCAACGGCTTCCTGGACGTCGCGATGAACGCCCTCGCGGTCGAGGTCGAGAAGGCCCGCATGTACCCGGTGATGAGCCGGATCCACGGCACCTGGTCGCTCGGACAGCTCGTCGGCAGCGGCGTCGTGTTCGTCGCCGGCCTGGTCACGCCGGGCGCCTCCCTCGTCCTCACGGCCGGCCTCACGACGGCGGCGCTGGGGATCCTGGCCCTGCTCGTGGGGCTGCGGATCGTGCCGGCGGTCACCGCGCATCACGACCCGGCTGTACGAGCGGTGAAGGCGAAGCTGCCCCGCGCGATCTACCTGCTCGGCGTGATGAGCATGGGCTTCGGGCTGAGCGAGGGCACGGGCATCGACTGGTCGGCCCTGCACGTCACCGACGTAGCGCACGTGTCGCCGGGTGTCGGTGCGCTCGGCGTGACGATGGTGTCGGGCTGCATGATGATCATCCGCTTCGCCGGCGACGCGATCGTCGCGAAGGTCGGACGCGTCTGGGTCGTACGTGTCGGCGCCGTCACGGCGGCGATCGGCTTCGTCGTCACCGCCACGATGTCCACGCTGCCGCTCGTGCTGCTCGGCTGGGCGCTGGTGGGACTCGGGATCGGGATCATCGCGCCACAGGTGTACGCGGCGGCGGGCTACCTCGCCGGTGCCCGCGGACTCGCGGTGACGGTGTCGTTCGGGTTCACGTCGATCCTTGCCGGCCCGGCAATCATCGGCGGCCTCGTGCACACCGTCGGCATCCAGCACACGATGTTCGCCCCTGCACTCCTGGCGATCGTCATCGTGTTCGGCGCTCAGATCATGCGCGCGGGCGAACGCCCGAACGCGACCCTCTAGTCAGGCCGGCGTTTCCTGCTCGTCGGCCACCGACAGGAGCAGCGCCCGCAACAGCGTGGCGAGCTTCTCGCGGTCGGACGTGGTCAGGTCGGTGAGCAGCCGCTCCTCGGAGATCAGCAGGTCTGACAGCGCCGCATCGACCACCGTGAGCCCGGTCGGGGTCAACGACACGATCGCGGCCCTGCCGTCGCTGGGATGGATGTCACGGGTGACGAGCTCGCGGTCCACGAGGCGCGCGATCCGGTGCGTCATCGTGCCGCTCGTGACGTGGGTCTCCCGGGAGAGCTCACCGGGGGTCAGCCGGTACGGCTTCCCAGCGCGCCGCAGCGCAGCGAGCACGTCGAACTCGAACGCGCCCAGGCCATGTGCTGCGAACGCGGCATCCCGCGTCGTGGCGTGCCGGCCCGCGAGCCGGCTGACCCGGCTGAGCACCTGCATGACGTCGACCTGGAGATCCGGCCGCTCCCGGTGCCACGCGGAGACGATGTCGTCGACCTCGTCACGTCGCCCCACCGGCTGCCTCATGCCCGACATATTGCCACCCGGCGCGCACGCCCATGCGGGAAGCCCCGCCGGTGGGCACGCGAGAACCGAACCGTGTCAGCTGCTGCTGAGCACGCGGGCGCCGGGTACGGGCCCCTTGGCGCGCAACACTGACCGTACGGACGGGAACGAGCTCAGCCCCACGGCGAGGTTCACCGCGTCGTCCTCGTCGGCGCACAGGAACGCGACCGTCGGGCCGGAGCCGCTGACGATCGAGTTGATGCCGCCGATGGCCAGGCCCTCCTCGAGCGTCTCGAGGATCGGCGGGTGCAGCCGGATCGCGGAGTGCGCGAGGTCGTTGCACATTCCCATCCGTACAGCCGCCAGGTCGTGCGAGGCGAGGCCCGTCATGAGGTGGTCGATGATCATCCGCGGCGTCGTCGAGGCCGCGCTGTACGTGTCGTAGTCGGCGAACACCTTCGCCGTGGACAGGCCGCCGTGCGCGAGCGCGAACACCCACTCGTACGACCCCTTGCATAACGCCGGCGCCAGCTGCTCGCCACGGCCGGTGCCCAGGGCGCACCCGCCCATGAGCGAGAACGGCACGTCGCTGCCCAGCTCGGCCGCCAGCGCCAGAAGCTCGGGCTGGCCGACGTCGAGGCCCCACAGCACCGAGCATGCGAGCAACGCACCGGCGCCGTCGGCCGATCCGCCCGCCATGCCGCCCGCGACCGGGATGTGCTTCTCGATCGCGAGGTGCACGCCCATCTCGGGCGACCGGTAGCGGGAGCGCAATAGGTCAGCGGCCTTGAGCGCGAGGTTGGACATGTCGAGCGGCACCTGGTCGGCGCCCTCCCCCGAGACCTCGACGCTGAGCCGCCCCCGGCGTGCGGGGGTGGCCGTGACGATGTCGTACAGCGACACGGCCATGAACAGCGTCGTGAGCTCGTGGTAGCCGTCGTCGCGCCGCGGCGAGACGGACAGGGCGAGGTTCACCTTGCCCGGCACCTGGACACGTACGGCCGCGTCTACATCGCTCGACTCCACGCAACGAACCTACCTGCCCGCTCAGACGGTGGGTGGAAGGTGCGGGACGATCGCCGCGAACTGCTGGATCGTCAGGGTCTCGCCTCGCCGGGTGGGGTCGATGCCCGCGGCCTCGAGCGCGTCCGACGCGGCCGTTGACGAGCCGAACACCCCGGACAGCGCGGCGCGCAGCATCTTGCGTCGCTGGCCGAAGGCGGCGTCGACCACGTCGAACGTGGTCTGCCGGTCGACGGTCGACGGCGCGTCGCGGCGCGAGAACGCCACGAGACCCGACTCCACGTTGGGCACGGGCCAGAAGACACTCGGCGGGACGGTGCCGACCCGCGACGCCGACGCGTACCAGGCGAGCTTGGCCGACGGCGTCCCGTACACCTTGCTGCCCGGCGGTGCGACGAGCCGGTCCGCGACCTCCAGCTGCACCATGACAAGGCCGGACGTGATGCTCGGGAAGGTCGCGAGCAGGTGGAGGATCACGGGGACGGAGATGTTGTACGGGAGGTTGGCGACCACCCGCGTCGGAGGTGGGTCGAGCTCGGTGATGCGCAGCGCGTCGGCCTCGACGACCGTGAGCCGGTCGGCCGCGTCGGGGAGCCGCTCGGAGACCGTACGGGCCAGTCGCGTCGCCAGCGACGACTCGATCTCGACCGCTGTCACGAGCGCGCCGGCCTCCAGGAGGCCGAGCGTCAGCGACCCGAGCCCCGGCCCGACCTCGAGCACGACCTCGCCGGGCTTGACCCCGGACAGGGCGACGATCCGCCGGACCGTGTTGGGGTCGATGACGAAGTTCTGGCCGCGCTGCTTGCTGGGCCGCAGGTCCAGCTCGGCCGCGAGCGTACGGATCGTCTTGGGATCGAGCAGCCCGTGCTCAGCCATCGTCGCCCCACGAGCCACCGAACGCCTCGAACGTGTTGGCGGTGAGCAGCTGGCAGGCCTCGGCGAGGTCCCAGCCGCGCTGGTCGGCGACGAACCGTACGGTGTGGGCGACCAGGTACGACGCGTTGGGCCTGCCGCGTGCAGGGACCGGGGTCAGGTAGGGCGCGTCGGTCTCGACCAGCACCTTCTCGCGTGGCGTCGCCGCCAGCGCCTCGCGCAGGTGAGCGTTGGCGTTGTACGTGACGACGCCCGGGTAGGAGAGCCAGAAGCCGCGTTCGGAGCAGCGACGCGCGAAGTCGGCGTCGCCGGAGAAGCAGTGCATGACCACGCGGTCCGGCAGAGGCCCGGCGTCCAGCACGTCGAGGACGTCGTCGTGGGCGTCCCGGTCGTGGATGACGAGCGTCACGCCGGCCGACCGTGCGATCGCGATGTGCGCGGCGAAGGCGTCGCGCTGGCGGGCCCGGTCGGCCGGGTCCTTGGTACGGAAGTAGTCCAGGCCGGTCTCCCCCACGCCCCGTACGTGCGGGCCGAGATTCGCCATCCGTTCGATCTCGGCAAGCCCCGCCTCCACGAGCTCGGGATGCCGGGCGACGTCGTTGGGGTGCAGCGCCACGTTCGCGACGACCTGAGGGTGGTTCGCGGCGTTCTCGACGCAGCGCAGGGAGCTGGCCGCGTCCCAGCCGACGTCGACGAGGCGTTCGACACCGACCTGCCGGGCCAGCTCCAGGTTCGCCTCGACCGGCATCCCCACGCGCTCGGTCACCGAGGCGAGGTGGGTGTGGGCGTCGACGACCGTGTACGGGAGCGGCTCAGGAGCCTCGGGCATGCCCCACGTGTCGGGAGAGATCACCGGCCCAGTCTGGCAGAGGGCCCTCCAAGAGACCGGATGGTGCACGGCCCGGCCGTCGATTCTCGGCTTTCACCGGGCTCCGGCGGTCGGCCGCCATGCCTGTCCATCAATCCTCGGCTTGTGAGGCCAGAGGAGGCGGGCACAAGCCGACTTTCGATCCACCACCAGCTAACGACAACGCGCTCCGCCCGGACAGCCCGACTATCGATGGTCACGGCGAGGGCAGGCCGTGCGGGGAGCTACACGTCGAGCTTGTAGCCGAGACCTCGTACGGTGACGAACAGCACGGGGTTGGCCGGGTCGGCCTCGAGCTTCGCGCGCAGCCGCTTCACGTGGACGTCGAGCGT
>PMBM01000042.1 GCA_003153855.1 Propionibacteriaceae bacterium | reverse complement strand
ACGGAGGCGGTCAACGAGGGCCTCGCCGGTCACCGTGCCCGGCGTGCAGAGCTCGTCGCCGACCCCGCGCACCTCCACCGGATCCTCGCCGACGGCAACGACCGTGCGAACGCTGTTGCCGACGCCACACTGGCCGAGGTACGTACGGCGATGAGGATGGTCTACTGACCGGACCCGCCGCGAGCGTTCCAGCCGTGGCCTTCCCCGGGTCGTGAGCCTGGGCGTGGAGTGCTGCTTCCCGAGCGGTCACGCTCTCCGGGTTGTGAGCGCCCCAGGAGCTGCGATGAGCCGGGGAACGGCGCAGCTGCCGCCGCGATGCCATCTGCGAGGTCCGATCAAGCCGGACAACGTGACAGCTCGGGTCACTGTCCTGCAACCCTCTCGAAGATCCGTACCAGCTCCTCTGCGGTGGCGTCGGTGTTCTCGAGCATCGGCAGGTGGGTGGAGTCGGGGATGACGATCGGGGTCGTGCCCAGCCGTACCGCCATCTCGTTCTGTGTGGCCTGGTTCCAGGTGCCGTCCCGCTCCCCGTACATGACGGCGCAGTGGACGCCGCTGGCGGCGACGGCGTCGACCACGTCGGGCGCATGCAGCACGTCCGCCGTGTTCTGGACGGCTGCCTCGTGGGTGCCGGAGATGAAGCGCTCGCGGAGGAAGGACGCCATCGCGGGGTGCATGTCGACGTTCTCGTACGCAGTCTTCGCGTCCCACGCCTCGTCCAGCGTGTGGCCGGCGAGCTCCCGGGAGAACATCGACACGCGCTCGATCGTGGTCGGGATGAGGTCGGCCGACGCCATGAGGCCGGCCGGCCCGGAGCACATCAGCGTGAGCGAGGCGAACGCGTCCGGGTCCTGCACGACCGCCCGCTGCGCCACGAGACCACCGAACGAGTGGGCGACGACGTGTACGGGTGCACCGAGGTGGCGCGCGACGGCGACGAGGTCGCCGGCGAGGGTGTCGAGGTCGTACGGTCCGTGCGAGGTCGACTGGTGCACCCCACGGAGGTCGACGGCCGACGCCGTCCAGCCCTTGGCCGCCAGCTCGGGCAGGAGGAACAGGTAGTCCTCCTTGGCGCCCGTGAACCCATGGACCGCGAGCACGTGCCCCTTGGGCGACTTCGCCTCGGCGGTCAGCAGCGCGAGGTGCGTGCCGTCGGGGCGGGCGATCGTGGTGTGGATCAGGTCACCGAAGAGGTCGAACACGCGTTCAGGCTAGCGGCCCGTCATGACGACGAGCCCCTGGTCGCCTGGAGCCGTTCGACCAGCGCGGGCACGATCGTCGTGATCGCCCACGCAGCCGTCTGGCGCTGCTGCTGCGCTGAGCGGTCAGCCCTCCGTGTCGTGCTCCAGCACGGCGACGAGCGCCCGTGCGTACCCGCACTCGACATCGCTGTCGCGTACGCGTTCCAGGCGTTCGCCCGACCCGTACGTGACGATCCACTCGTTGCCCTCGTGCTCGAGCGCGACGAGGCTCTGCCCGAGCGCGTCACGCAGCTGGTCCTCGCGCGGGAGCCACAGCACGCTGTCCGAGGGGATGGAGTCGAGCGCCCACTCGGTGGTGCCGTTGAACTTCACGACGCCCTCGCCGTGATGCGACGCCACCTCGATGGTCATCTCGGCGACGTGGAAGACCTCTTCGTCCATCTCCTTGCCGGGGATGACGAACCGGTCGCCCGATGCAGGCATCCAGGGCATGCCTGCCTCCGCGAGCTCGCGGGCCAGATCGAAGGTGATCACACCTCCATGCAACACGCTGTACCCAAGCGCGACAAGAGGTGGAGCGTCACGATGCGGTCACTGCTCACGCCAGAACCTCGACTAAGCACCGCCACCATGACAGAGCACCTCTCGGGAGCGGTGCTCAGTGGGGTCTGTGGTGCTCAGTCGGGGACGGGGAGGTCGACGTGGCTACTCGGCTGCTCCCGTACGACGCAGGACCTCGGAGAGCCGCTCGGCGGCGGCCATGACGGCGGCTGCGTGGAGACGGCCCGGCTGGCGCGTGAGGCGCTCGATAGGGCCAGACACGCTGACGGCGGCGATGACCTTGCCGGAGGGAGACCGTACGGGGGCGGAGACGGAGGCGACGCCGGCCTCGCGCTCGGCGACGGACTGGCACCAGCCACGACGCCGCACAGCGGCGAGGGCCACGGCGGAGAAGTTCGCGCCCTGGAGTCCGCGCTGGATCCTCTCGGGCTCCTCCCAGGCGAGCAGCACCTGCGCAGCCGAGCCGGCGCTCATGGTGAGCTGCGACCCGACGGGGACGGTGTCGCGCAGGCCCGAGGGGCGTTCGGCGGCGGCGGCGCAGACGCGGATGTCACCCTGACGGCGGAAGAGCTGGGCGGACTCGCCCGTGATGTCGCGCAGACGCGCAAGAATGGGACCTGCGGTCGCCAGCAGCCGGTCTTCGCCGGCGGCGGACGCAAGCTCGGTGAGACGTGGACCGAGGACGAACCTGCCGTGGAGGTCGCGGCTCACGAGGCGATGGTGCTCGAGGGCGACGGCCAGGCGGTGAGCGGTGGGGCGTGCGAGACCGGTGGCGCTGACCAGTCCGGCCAGGGTGGTCGGCCCTGATTCCAGGGCGCTGAGCACCAGNNGGGGCCGGCCACCGAGGCGACGAGGGCGAGGAAGCTCATGGGCAGGACCCTTTCGGAGAAGGTCTGGGACGACCACGTGGTCACGGCCACGGCAGGCGAGCCCGACCTGTTGTTCATCGACCTGCATCTGGTGCACGAGGTCACGAGCCCGCAGGCGTTCGACGGGCTTCGGCTCGCCGGTCGTACGGTGCGCAGGCCCGATCTCACGCTGTGTACCGAGGACCACAACACGCCGACGCTCAACATCACGGCGCCGATCGCTGACCCGGTCTCGAGGCTGCAGGTCGACACGCTGCGCAACAACGCGGCGGAGTTCGGGCTGCGGATCCACTCTCTCGGCGACAAGGACCAGGGAGTCGTCCACATCATCGGTCCGCAACTGGGCATCACCCAGCCGGGCATGACGATCGTCTGCGGCGACTCCCACACCGCCACGCACGGTGCGTTCGGCGCGCTGGCGTTCGGCATCGGCACCTCCGAGGTCGAGCACGTACTGGCCACGCAGACGCTGCCGCAGGCCAAGCCGAAGACCATGGCCGTCACGATCACCGGCGCGCTGCCGGACGGCGTCACGGCCAAGGACCTCGTCCTCGCGCTCATCGCCAAGGTCGGTACGGGCGGTGGCGCCGGCTACGTCGTCGAGTACCGCGGGGACACCATCGAGAACATGTCGATGGAGGGCCGCATGACGATCTGCAACATGTCGATCGAGTGGGGCGCCCGCGCGGGCCTGGTGGCTCCCGACCAGACGACGTTCGACTACCTCAAGGGTCGTCCCCACGCGCCCGAGGGCGACGACTGGGACGCTGCGGTCGCGTACTGGCGCACTCTGTACACGGACCCCGACGCCACGTTCGACCGCGAGGTCGTCATGGACGCCACCCAGCTGACGCCGTTCGTGACCTGGGGCACCAACCCGGGGCAGGGCGTCGGACTCGCCGACGTCGTCCCCTCACCCGAGGACTATGCGGACCCCGACGACAGGTCGGCCGCCGAGCGCGCTCTCGAGTACATGGCCCTCAAGGCCGGAACGCCGATGCGCGAGATCCACGTGGACACGGTCTTCCTCGGCTCCTGCACCAACGGCCGCATCGAGGACCTGAGGCTCGCCGCCTCGGTCATCAAGGGTCACAAGATCGCCGACGGCGTACGCATGCTGGTCGTCCCCGGTTCGGCCCGGGTGCGCCTTCAGGCGATGGCCGAGGGACTCGACCAGGTCTTCATCGACGCCGGCGCCGAGTGGCGCGAGGCGGGCTGTTCGATGTGCCTGGGCATGAACCCTGACACGTTGGCTCCTGGTGAGCGCAGCGCCTCCACGTCGAACCGCAACTTCGAAGGCCGCCAGGGCAAGGGCGGTCGCACCCACCTCGTCTCACCCGCGGTCGCGGCGGCCACAGCCGTCCGCGGCACGCTGAGCTCTCCCTCCGACCTGTAAGGGGACATCGCCATGGACGCCTTCTCCACACACACCGGCATCGTCACGCCGCTGCGTCGCAGCAACGTCGACACCGACCAGATCATCCCCGCCGTGTACCTCAAGCGGGTCACGCGCTCCGGCTTCGAGGACGGCCTGTTCTCCGCGTGGCGCAACGACCCCGAGTTCATCCTCAACCAAGCGCCGTACGACAAGGGCACCGTCCTCGTCGCGGGGCCCGACTTCGGGACGGGATCCTCACGCGAGCACGCGGTCTGGGCGCTGCAGAACTACGGGTTCAAGGTCGTCATCGGCTCGCGTTTCGGCGACATCTTCCGCTCGAACTCGGGCAAGGCCGGCCTTCTCATTGCGACTGTCGCGCAGGATGTCGTCGAGAAGCTCTGGGCGTACGCCGAGACGAATCCCGGTGCCGAGATCACCGTGAACCTGTCCGACAAGCAGATCATTGCCGGCGCGACTACGTACGACTTCGAGATCGACGACTACACCCGGTACCGCCTTCTCAATGGGCTCGACGACATCGGTCTCACCCTGACCCACGATGCCGAGATCGCTGCGTACGAAGGAGATCGGCCGTCCTTCAAGCCCCGGACCCTGCCCGCACGAACCGCTGGCTGAAATACGTTTCTCGCTGGGTGAATTGGCCCGGGGCGAGCGGCGCTTTTTGGGCCGTCTTCTCGTAGAGTGCCTAGTCAGGACTAGGATTGAACCTAGAGGTCCCGCACAGGAAGGGCGCCTGCGGGGGAGGGGCTTGAGATGAACAAAGGCGAGCTGATCGCCACGATTGCCGAGCGCTACTACTTCGGCAACAAGGCGGAAGCGGAACGTGCACTGAAGGCTGTCACCGACAGCATCGCCGCGGAAACGGCTCGAACAGGACGCGTAGCCATCTCGGGGTTCGGCATCTTCGAGAAGCTGCACAGAGAAGCTCGAACGGTCCGCAACCCGAAGACGGGTGCCCGCAAGGACGCGTCGGAGAAGGACTACGTCCGGTTCCGGATCGGGACCCGGTTCGAGTCGAGGCTGACTCCGCCGGAAGGCTGACCCGCCTGCATTCGCCGGGCTGTCAGAGCCCTGCGTCGATCACGTGATCCCCGACCAGCACGCCGCGGACGGCTTGGCCACGGCGCACCGTACGCGGTGTGGCCGCCCCGTTATGCAGGGTGACCCGCACGCGACGACCCCATGTGTCGACAGCCGGCCAGGTGCCATCCGTGGACGGCACGTCGTCGCTGATCGTCACGGTCACCAGGGTGGACGGCATGGCTCCAGTGTGCTGCCACGCCGGCTGGTTGCGCCAACGATGTCGCCGGGGCCGGCTGGCCTGGGCGCTAGGGTGTCGCCACCAATCCGTACCGGCGGGCAGGGAGAGATACCGCGTTGACTCAGCTAAGCCGACGAGACCCGTGGCCGCGGTTGCGCGACGTGAACCACGAGCCCACCGAGGTCGTGTACCGAAGGCTCGCGCAGCTCCTCGGCTTCGTAGCGCGACGCATCGGCGGTCGCGACTGGCGGGGTACGGAGAACGTGCCCCAGCAGGGCGGCGTGCTCGTGGTGGTCAACCACACATCGTTCTTCGATCCCGTGGCCGTCGGTCTGTACCTGATCTACGGCGCCGGGCGATGGGTGCGCTACCTCGGCAAGGTACAGATCTTCACGACCCCGGTGCTCGGGTGGCTGGCCCGGTCCTGCGGCCAGATCCCCGTCGAACGCCACTCCGAGAGGGCGAAGGACTCGCTGGCCGCTGCCAAGGCCGCCCTGGTCGCCGGCAAGCTCGTCGGCATCTACCCCGAGGGCACCCGCGCCGGTGATCCCGACCTCTGGCCGACGTCGGGCAAGACCGGCGCGGCGAGGCTCGCACTGGAGAGCGACGTCCCCGTCATCCCTGTCGGGCAGTGGGGCAGCCACCAGTTCATGCCGAACGGCAAGCGCGGCTTCCCGCTGGTGTTCAGCCGGCGCCACGTCTTCCGGGTGAGCGCAGGCGCACCGATCGAGTTCGACGACCTCAGGTCGCGCCCGGTGACGAAGGAGCTGCTCGAGGAGGCCACCCGGCGCATCATCGACGCGATCACCGTGCAGGTGGCGCTCGTACGTGGCGAGCCTGTCCCGGCCCAGCGCTGGGACCCCGACCTCAAGCGGCACGTGCCGGTCGAGGACCGTTAGGGTGGTCGACCGGGGCCAGACGAAGGGGATACCAACCGTGCGGAGTCGTGTACTGCTCGTGTTCGGCGGCGACTCGTCGGAGCACGAGGTGTCGTGCCTCACCGCAGGCGGAGTCCTTAGAGCGCTCGACCGTGACCGATTCGACGTGACCTGCGTGGGCATCGCCAAGGGCGGCCGCTGGGTGGCCGTGGACGAGGCGACCGTGAGGTCGTACGCGATCGTGGACGACCGCCTGCCTACCGTCGACGCCTCCCTGCCCGATGCGGTCCTGGTCCGTACGGTCCAGGGCGCCGACGTGGCCCGTGTCGACGGGGACGCTCTCGTGGACCGCACGCCGGTCGACGTGGCGTTCGCGCTGCTGCACGGCCCCTTCGGCGAGGACGGCACCATCCAGGGGCTGTTCGAGATGATGGGCCTCCGGTACGTGGGCGCTGGCGTCCTGTCCAGCGCTGTCTGCCAGGACAAGGGCGCCATGAAGCAGCAGTTCGCGGTCCACGACCTGCCTACGGGCCCGTACGTCATCGTGACCGATGCGCAGTGGCGCGCCGATCCGGCAGCCTGCCTCGCGCGGATCGAGAGCCTGACGGCGCCGTGGTTCGTGAAGCCGGCGCGTGGCGGGTCGTCGATGGGCATCACCCGCGTCACCAATGCTCAGGACCTGCCGACGGCGATCGCCGAGGCCCGCGACTTCGACCCCCAGGTCATCGTGGAGCAGGGAATCGTGGGCGCCCGAGAGATCGAGTGCGCGGTGATCGGCTCGTTCGACGGTCGGCCGGCGGCGTCGGCTCCGGGGGAGATCGATGTTCACACCGAGAGCCGCTTCTACGACTTCGCCACGAAGTACCTCCCCGACCAGCCGGTCGACCTCGTCATCCCTGCGGACCTGCCGTACGAGGTGGCTCGGTGCGTGCAGGATCTGGCTATGCGGGCGTTCGTCGCGCTCGGCGTCGAAGGTCTGGCGCGCGTCGACACGTTCGTGTACCCCGACGGCACCGTCATCCTCAACGAGCTCAACACGATGCCGGGCTTCACGGCGACGTCGATGTACCCGAAGCTCTTTGAAGCCGCAGGCGTCCCGTACACAGCCCTGGTCACGACCCTGCTCGACCTGGCCCTCGCGCGCCCGCTCGGGCTGCGCTGACACCGCCGACGACACGCTCCCGCAGGCGAGAACGCGAAGGGGGCCGACGGACAACCGTCGGCCCCCTTCGCGTTCAGCGTCTCTTTAGCCGAACCACGCCTTGACCTGGGCCTTGAACTGCTCGTCGAAGTCCGCCACGTTGTGGTTGGCCTCGATCCAGGCCTGCAGCGCACCGGCGGTGGTGGTCGTGCCCAGCGCCCGTGCTGCGACCGCGTCGACCTCGGCGCGGCACTGGTCGGGTGAGGTCACCGCGCGGAGCAGCATCTGCTCGGCCTGGAGCTTGCCCTCGTACAGGAACGGGTAGCCCTCGGGGACCAGTCGGCGAGCCCACGGCTTGTCCGGCAGGATGCCGACGGCACCGGCCATGAGAGCCTCGACGTACTCGAGCCCGTACGCCTCCTCGGTCGCCGTCCCGACGTAGGCCGTGGTGCGGGAGAGCTCGTCCCAGTACTCCTCGCGACCCTTGGCCAGCGGCTGGACCTTGGCCCACTTCTGGCGAGACAGGTACATCGCCGTGTCGCTCGCGAGCGCCGTGGTGTTGAGGCGGGCCTCGACACGGATCGGCGTCTGCTTGGCGACCGCTTCCACGATCTCCACGAAGGCCTGGGGCTGCTTGCGGGCGATCGTCGAGATCGCCGGGTAGAGAACGACGGGGACCTCGGTCGACTGACGCGGGCGGACCATCTCGGCCCGTACGCCCAGGTCGGCCCACGCAACGCGTACGCGCTCCGAGAGGGTGGGAACCGTCCACTTGCGGGCCACTTCGCGAACCTCGACGGCCGTGCGCTCACCGGCGCAGAACGTGGGGAACATCGCGTAGCTGAGGCCCATCGCGGCGAAGTTCACCGGGTGATGGAACGTGGAGGGGTTGATCCACTGGAAGTTCATGATCTTCGGCTCGCCGCCGCTGCGGTGCAGCCGCTGGAAGACTCCCACGGAGTCGATGACGTCGAGGTTGATGACGATGCTCGTCGGGTCCAGGTCGGCGTAGGTGACGACGTTGAAGCCGTCCGCCTTGCCTGTGAAGCTGCCCAGTAGGACGGCATCGGGGTACATCTGGAGGACGCGCCGCGCGACTGTCACGCCGCCATCCGTCGTCACCAGTGAACCGTCAGGGGTGATGATCGGCTCGTCGGTGAGCCATCCGTACTTGACTGCCACAGCCATGGGCTGCCCCTCCTTAGGACGAGACCCGTACTTCAGCTGCGTCCCCGTCGACGCGCCACCCGGGTCTGAAAGCCATCGTGGCACAGGGCATCCCACGGCGTGCACTGGGGGTGAAACACGCCGCAAAATCGGACATGGCCTACCGCTACGGTGAACGCATGGAAGCCAACACGGTCGGCTCGCTCGGAGAGTTCGGCATCATCTCCCGGATCACGCACGGGCTGCCGGCCGCGCCCGCGGTGAGCGTCGGTCCTGGCGATGACGCGGCTGTCTTCCTCGTCAACGGGTCGTCGGTCACGAGCGTCGACATCCTCGTCGAGGGCGTGCATTTTCGCCGCGACTGGGTTCCCGCCGAGATGCTGGGCCGACGTGCCGTGGCGGTCGCGGCGGCCGACATCGAAGCCATGGGCGCCTACCAGGCGGCGGTCCTCGTCGGCCTCACGGTCCCGGAGGACATCCCGGTCGCGTGGATCGACGACCTCGCCAAGGGCATCCGCCTCGAGTGCGAGGCTGCCGGGGCGGCGCTCGTCGGCGGCGACCTGACGCGAGGCCGTGACGTGGTCATCTCGGTGACGGTGATGGGGGAGACGCGCGGGGCCGTCCCGGTGCTCCGCTCAGGCGCCCAGGTGGGCGACGTCGTGGCGTACCGCGGCCGTCTCGGCTGGTCCGGAGCCGGCCTGGCGGTGCTGAGCCGTGGCTTCCGCTCTCCGCGGGTCCTCGTCGAGGCTTACCAGCTGCCACAGGTCCCGTACGGGGCCGGGGCCGAGGCCCGCCTCTCAGGCGCGACCGCGATGATCGACGTCAGCGACGGACTCCTCGCCGACCTCGGGCATATAGCCGACGCCTCCGGCGTGTGCATCGACCTCGACACAGGGCGGTTCGACGTCCCCGACCCTCTGCACGCCGTCGCCGCCGCAACGGGGGTCGACCCGCTCCGGTTCGTCCTCACCGGCGGCGAGGACCATGCGCTGGTCGCGACCTTCCCGCTCGGGAACGTACCGCCGGAGTGGCAGGTGGTAGGAGTCGTGACGGACGGGGATCCCGGTGTCCTCGTCGACGGCCGCACGTACGACGCGAGCCCGGGCTGGGACCACTTCCGCCGCTGAACCTGCGGCGCACGGCCACCGGCCACCCGACGCGCCGAGCGGCTGGCCGGATGTCCGTGAGTTTGCTTCCCCGGTCGCGTAGATTCATGTTCCATGGCGACCCGGGCACCTTCCCCGCCTCGGTCCCGCAGCACGGCGTCTCCTCGAGCCGGATCGGGAACGAGGTCAAGCGGGAGCAAGACCACCACGACGAGGACGCGTTCGCGCGCTCGCAAGCAGCCACGCCCCGGCGTTCTGCCGATGATCGGACGTGGTCTGTGGGCGATCTGGCGCGGTCTGGCACGCGGTATCGGCAGTATCGCCCGCGGCATCGGCAGCGGCGCCCGCGACCTCGAACCCGGCCTCCGTCGTGACGGCTGGGGTCTGTTCCTCATCGCGCTCGCCATCGTCGTGGTCGCCACCTTCTGGTTCCAGATCCCGGGACCCGTCGGCAACGCCCTGCGTCAGGGCATCGAGTCGGCCGTCGGCGTCGCCGCGTACGCAACACCCGTCCTGCTCGTCGTCATGGCGTGGCGGACGCTCCGCCACCCCGACCGCAACGGACCATGGGGTCGGCAGTTCGTCGGGTGGACCGCCGTCGTGCTGGGCGCCCTGGGGATGGTGCACATCGCCAACGGCCTCCCTCGCCCCGCGAACATGGAGGCTGTACGTCGCGCAGGCGGCGTCGTGGGCTTCCTGTCCAGCTCGTTCCTCGCCGACCTGCTCACGAAGTGGGTCGCGGCTCCGCTGCTCTTCCTGCTCACCGTTTTCGGCGCGCTCGTGGTGGTCGGGCGCCCGCTCAACGACCTCGTCTCCGGCGCGAAGGGCCTCACCTCGAAGCTCGTGGCTCATCGGAAGACAGCCGAGGAGCTCGCGTTCGGCGTGGACGAGGCGTACGACACGCCGCTCGTCGCCGACGAGAACCCGGACGAGGCCCTGACCGCGGTCATCGCCCCGACGAAGCCCGTGAAGGCCGGCCTGCCGCCCACACGCGAGTCCGAGCAGCCCGAGCTCTCCCCGCCTGTGCACAGCCTCCTGCCGCTGCGCAGCGAGCAGCAGATGCTGTCCGGCGACATCGCCTACCTGCTCCCTGATCCCGGCATGCTGAGGGCCGGCTCCGTACCNNGGCTACACGCGTGGCCCCACAGTGACCCGGTACGAGGTCGAGCTGGGTCAGGCCGTCAAGGTCGAGAAGGTCACGGCTCTGAGCCGCAACATCGCGTACGCGGTCGCGTCCCCCGACGTACGGATCCTGTCGCCGATCCCCGGCAAGTCNNGGCCATCGGCATCGAGATCCCCAACAAGGACAAGGAAGTCGTCTCGCTCGGTGACGTCCTGCGGTCCCAGAACGCGCGCAGCGACCACCACCCGATGACGGTCGGTCTCGGCAAGGACGTCGAGGGGGGCTTCGTCGTCGCGAACATGGCGAAGATGCCTCACCTGCTCGTCGCGGGCGCCACGGGCTCCGGCAAGTCGAGCTTCATCAACTCGCTGATCACGTCGATCCTCATGCGGTCCACCCCCGACGAGGTCCGTCTGATGCTCGTCGACCCCAAGCGGGTCGAGCTGAACCACTACGAGGGCATCCCTCACCTGGTCACGCCGATCATCACGAGCCCCAAGAAGGCCGCGGACGCGCTGCAGTGGGTCGTACGGGAGATGGACCAGCGCTACGACGACCTCGCCGCGTTCGGCTTCCGGCACATCGACGACTTCAACAAGGCCGTACGAGCCGGGCAGGTCAAGCCGTTGCCGGGGTCGGAGCGCGTCGTCGAGGCGTACCCGTACCTGCTGATCATCGTCGACGAGCTCGCCGACCTCATGATGGTCGCGCCGCGTGACGTCGAGGACTCGATCGTACGGATCACGCAGCTCGCACGGGCCGCGGGAATCCACCTGGTGCTCGCGACGCAGCGCCCGTCCACCGACGTGGTCACCGGCCTCATCAAGGCCAACGTGCCGTCGCGACTGGCCTTCTCGACCAGCTCGATGACGGACTCGCGGGTCATCCTCGACCAGCCGGGCGCCGAGAAGCTCGTGGGTCAGGGAGACGGCCTGTTCCTCCCGATGGGGTCGAGCAAGCCCGTCCGCGTACAGGGCGCCTGGGTCACCGAGCAGGAGATCCGTGCGGTCGTGGCGCACGTGTCCGGGCAGCTCGCCCCGCAGTACCGGGCCGACGTCACGCACGCGCCCGAGGGTGTGGCGAAGGTGGCGGAGGACATCGGCGACGACCTCGACCTCGTGCTCGAGGCGGCGCAGCTCGTCGTGAACCTCCAGCTCGGCTCGACCTCGATGCTGCAGCGCAAGCTGCGCGTCGGCTTCGCGAAGGCGGGACGGCTCATGGACATCCTCGAGACCCGCGGCGTCGTCGGACCCTCCGAAGGCTCCAAGCCCCGCGAGGTCCTCGTGAAGCCCGACGAGCTGGACGACGTGCTCGCGAACCTCTCCGGGGGATAGCCCTCGGGGGCGCGTGGGGTAGGTTGACCCGGTGTCAGCCACCCGTGTAGCCGTCGTCACTCTGGGCTGTGCCCGTAACGAGGTCGACTCCGAGGAGCTGGCCGGACGCCTCCTGGCGGGCGGGTTCGAGCTCGTGAGCGAGCCCGAGGATGCCGACGCGGTCCTCGTGAACACCTGCGGCTTCATCGACGCCGCCAAGAAGGACTCCGTCGACACGCTGCTCGCTGCTGCCGACCTCAAGGGCAACGGCCGTACGAAGGCCGTCGTCGCTGTGGGCTGCATGGCAGAGCGGTACGGGACGGAGCTCGCCGAGGCTCTCCCCGAGGCCGATGCGGTGCTCGGCTTCGACAGCTACGCCGACATCGCCGAGCGCCTCACCCAGATCGTGAAGGGTGCCCGGCCAGCCTCGCACCACCCGACTGACCGGCGCCTCCTGCTGCCGGTGACCCCGGTGGCTCGACGGCTGGCCGTGTCGAGTGTCGCGGTCCCCGGGTTCGGCGAGAACGGGCTCGTCGGGCCGGCGAGCGGCCCCCGCGTGATGCGGTCGAGGTTGGAGCACGGCCCGTCCGCGCCGCTCAAGATCGCGTCGGGCTGCGAC
>PMBM01000171.1 GCA_003153855.1 Propionibacteriaceae bacterium | reverse complement strand
CAGCGTGGGCAAGGCCGGCCGCAACCGTTGGAAGGGCATCCGCCCGCAGAGCCGTGGTGTCGCCATGAACCCCGTCGATCATCCCCATGGTGGTGGCGAGGGCAAGACGTCCGGCGGTCGTCACCCGGTGAGCCCATGGGGCAAGCCCGAGGGTCGCACCCGCGATCAGAACAAGGCGTCGAGTCGCCTCATCATCCGTCGCCGTAAGTCCGGCAAGAAGCGCTGATCGGAGCAATTGAGAAATGCCACGCAGCCTGAAGAAGGGCCCCTTCATCGATGACCACCTCGCCAAGAAGGTCGAGGCTCAGAATGAAAAGGGCACCAAGAACCCCATCAAGACCTGGTCGCGCCGGTCGATGATCAGCCCCGACATGATCGGTCACACGATCGCGGTGCATGACGGTCGCAAGCACATCCCGGTCTTCGTCACCGATTCCATGATCGGTCACAAGCTCGGCGAGTTCGCCCCCACGCGCACGTTCCGCGGGCACGTGAAGGACGACAAGAAGTCGCGGCGTCGGTAACGGGAAGAGGAAGCACACAATGAGCGAAACAACCCAGCGGCCCTCGCGTCGCTCGGCTCTGCTCGGGGAGCGGCCCGGCTCGTACGCAATCGCGCGTCACGTCCGCATGACCCCGATGAAGGTCCGACGCGTCGTCGACATGGTGCGTGGCATGGACGTCGTCGACGCCCTGGCGATGCTGCAGTTCGCGCCGCAGGCAGCCAGTGAGCCGGTGTACAAGGTCGTCGCTTCGGCGGCCGCCAACGCCGAGCAGACCGCCGCCCTGCGTATCGAGAACCTGTTCATCTCGCAGGCGTACGTCGACGAGGGCACCACGATGCGCCGGATCCGTCCGCGTGCGAAGGGCTCCGCCAGCCGGATCCTGAAGCGTGCGAGCCACATCACGGTCGTCGTCGAGCCGCGCGCCGAGGCCGCCGCACCGAAGAAGGCGAAGGCCGATAAGGCTGCCAAGACCGACAAGGCCTCCAAGGCCTCGACGAGCGAGAAGAAGGAGGCCTGAGCTATGGGTCAGAAAGTCAACCCGATCGGCTTCCGGCTCGGCATCACGACCGACCACAAGGCCCGCTGGTACGCCGAGAAGCAGTACGCGGCGTACGTGGGCGAGGACGTCAAGATCCGCAACTACCTGCAGAAGACGCTCGAGCGCGCCGGCATCAGCTCGGTCGAGATCGAGCGTCGCAGCGAGCGGGTNNGCGCGTCCGGGAATCGTCATCGGCCGTAACGGGTCCGAGGCGGAGCGTGTCCGTGCGCAGCTCGAGAAGCTGACGAACAAGCAGGTACAGCTGAACATCCTCGAGGTGAAGAACCCGGAGATCGACGCGCAGCTCGTCGCCCAGGGCGTCGCCGAGCAGCTGAGCGCCCGCGTGGCGTTCCGCCGCGCGATGCGCAAGGCGCAGCAGACGGCGATGCGTTCCGGCGCCGAGGGCATCAAGATCATGTGCTCCGGTCGACTGGGCGGCGCTGAGATGAGCCGCTCGGAGTTCTACCGNNACGTTCGGCCGGATCGGCGTGAAGGTCTGGATCTACAAGGGTGACGTCACCGGTACTCGCGCCGAGCGCGCGGCTCAGAAGGCCGCTCGTCAGGCGGCCACCGGCCGTACGCGTCCGACGCGTCGTCCGGGTCGCGAAGGGGGCGGCGCGAGCCGTCCCGAGCGCGGTGGCCGTCGCCGGGCTGAGGACGCCGTCGCCGCTGAGGCGCCGGCCACGGAAACTGCAGGAGCCTGACATGTTGATTCCACGTCGCGTCAAGCACCGCAAGCAGCACCACCCGAACCGGAGTGGCGATGCCAAGGGTGCGACCAAGCTCGCTTTCGGCGACTTCGGCATCCAGGCGCTCGAGTCCTCGTACCTGACCAACCGTCAGATCGAGGCAGCACGTATCGCCATGACCCGNNAACATCAAGCCAGGCCGGGTGCTCTTCGAGCTCTCCGGCGTCGAAGAGGACACGGCCCGCGAGGCCATGCGCCTCGCCATCCACAAGCTGCCGTTCAAGGCGCGCTTCATCAAGCGGGAAGCAGGTGATCTGTGATGGCGAAGGCCACGACTGCCGACGATCTTCGCGGCTTGAGCCGCGCTGAGCTGGACGCCAAGGTCCTCGAGCTGAAGGAGGAGCTGTTCACACTCCGATTCCAGCACCAGACCGGGCAGCTCGAGTCCCACGGCCGGCTGCGTGAGGTCCGCAAGGACATCGCGCGGATCTACACGGTCATCCAGGAGCGCGTCCTCGGGATCGTTCCTGATCCTGACGAAGGGAAGAACTGACGATGAGCACTACTGACAACGCTCGTGCGGGCCGCAAGGTCCGCGAGGGTCTCGTCGTGTCCGACAAGATGGACAAGACCGTCGTCGTTGCTGTCGAAGACCGCGTCAAGCACTCGCTGTACGGCAAGGTCATGCGACGCACCGAGCGACTGAAGGTCCACGACGAGGCCAACGAGGCAGGCCTGGGCGACCGGGTACGCGTCATGGAGACCCGACCGCTGTCCGCCACGAAGCGCTGGCGACTGGTCGAGGTTCTCGAAAAGGCTAAGTAACACCACCACTCGTTCCGTCAGGCCCCACGGGGAACCGACCGGACAACAGGAGAAGAAATGATCCAGCAAGAGTCGCGGCTCAAGGTCGCCGACAACACGGGTGCCAAGGAGCTGTTGTGCATCCGCGTGCTCGGTGGCTCGAAGCGTCGCTACGCCCACATCGGTGACACCATCGTCGCAACCGTCAAGGATGCGATCCCTGGTGGCAACGTGAAGAAGGGCGACGTCGTCAAGGCCGTCGTGGTGCGCACCGTCAAGGAGCACCGTCGCGGAGACGGTTCGTACATCAAGTTCGACGAGAACGC
>PMBM01000065.1 GCA_003153855.1 Propionibacteriaceae bacterium | reverse complement strand
GGCCGCCTCACCGACGGCCAGGGTCGTACGGTCGACTTCCGCAACGTCATCCTCATCCTCACGAGCAACCTCGGGTCGCAGTTCCTCGCCGACCAGACGATGACCCGCGAGCTGAAGGAGGAGACGGTGATGAGCGTCGTACGCAAGGCGTTCAAGCCCGAGTTCCTCAACCGGCTCGACAACATCGTGATGTTCGACCCGCTGACCGCCGACGACCTCGCGCACATCGTGACGATCAACCTCGACCGGCTGAACAAGAGGCTCGCCGACCGGCGGATCCACATCGACGTCACCGACGGTGCGCGCGCCTGGCTGGCGGCGAAGGGCTTCGACCCCGTGTACGGGGCGCGGCCCCTGCGACGCCTCGTCCAGACGACGATCGAGGACCAGCTCGCCAGGCTCGTGCTCAACGGCACGATCGGNNACAGTGGGGGTGCTCAGTCGGGGTTGGAGGCCGGACCGTGCGGGCCAACACCCACGCGGCCGCTCGTACAGGCCGGCACGTACAGAGGGGTCAGATGAGCGGCGAGTTCGACGAGGACGTGGCACCGCCGACCCTGGTCGGCGTGCTGCGCGACGGCGGCTGGACGTTCGTCGTCCTGGGCTTCTTCGCCCGCCTGCCCCCGGCCATGCTCACGCTCGGCGTCACCCTGTACGCAGCGGAGCGGCTCGGCGGCTTCGCCCCCGCCGGCGTCGTCGTCGCGGCCATGGCGGTGGGGCTCGGCGTGGGAGGCCCGATGGTCGGCGGACTCGCCGACCGGCTCGGGCAGCGTCCTGTCGGGATCGCCTCGGCGGTCCTCGTCACGGTCGCGCTGACGCTCACAGCGCTCACCACGTCACCCGACGTGCCGTTGGTGCTCCCGGCCGTGTGCGCATTCCTGCTGGGCGCGACCAACCCCCAGGTGACCGCGATGTCGCGCGGCCGCTGGTCGGCGATGGCGAGGCTCCGCGCCGAGCGCGGCCGGTTCACCAGCCTCGCGATGTCGTACGAGGGCGCGGCCGAGGAAGCCACGTTCGTGCTCGGCCCGGTCACCGTCGGGCTGCTCCAGCTCGTACACCCCCTTGCCGGCCTCGTGCTGGCGGGCGTGCTCGGACTCGTCCTGCCCATCGCCTTCGCCCTGCTGCCCAACGCGCTCGGGCCGGCGATCAAGGTGCCGCTGAACGAGCGCGTACGGGTGCCGTGGCTGCGGCTCGTACCGCTCGGCGTCGTCGGACTCGCGATCGGCCTCGTGTTCGGCGCCTCGTCCACCGGCGTCACGGCGTCGCTCACCAACCTCGGCCGTCCCGAGCTGGCGGGCGTCGTCTACGGCGGCATGGGTGTGGGCAGCGCGATCAGCGGGCTCCTGGCCACCCGCCTGCCGCACTCCCTGAGCCAGCGGCGCCGCATCGTCGGGTTCGCGGTCGTGCTGGCCGTCGCTGCGCCACTCCTGGCCTTCGCGCCGGCGCCGTGGTTCCTCATGGGCGCCTGCTTCCTCTGCGGGTGCGGCCTGGCCCCGGTGCTCATCGGGTCGTACGCGATCGCCGAGAGCGAGTCGCCGCTCGCCCGGATCGCCACCGTCATGACCGCGATCGGCACGTGCCTGGTCGCCGGCGTCGCCGTGGGCTCCTCGGTCGCGGGACGCCTCATCGACGCGTACCAACCGTCCGTCGCCCTGCTCATCCCCGCAGGTGCCGGTCTCCTCGCTCTCGTCGCTGCCGTCGCCAATCTCGGCGTGACAAGGCCGGAGACTCGGGCCGCCTGAGACGGCTCGTCCCCCGCGAGCTCGCGCCTGGACAGGTATACGTTCGGTTCCGACTCGCTGAGGATCGCCTCAGGAGCCTCGACCGAACTCGAACTGCATGGGAGAGTGGCCGGCATGTTGGTGCCCGACCGGTCCGTTCCCGGGGCGTACTTCGTACGTGTTGACGGCACCGACCAGTCGTTCGTCGACCCCACCGATCCGCTGCGCCTCGAGTTCGACTACGTGCAGCGCATCGCGGAGGTCATCGACACCATGGCGCCGAAGGGCGAGCGCCTGCGCGTCATCCACGTCGGGGGGGCAGGCATGACCTTGCCCCGGTACGTGGCGGCGACCCGTCCCACATCGGCGCAGATCGTCTTCGAGCCGGACGTCGCGCTCACCGACCAGATCCGGGCGATCATCCCGCTGCCGAAACGGTCCGGCATCAAGGTGCGTGCCGTCGACGGTCGCACGGGCCTTGCCGAGATCCCCGACGACTACGCCGACCTCATCATCGTCGACGCGTTCGCCGGTGCGCGCGTACCGGCGGAGCTGACGACGGCGCAGTGGTACGAGGATGTGGCGAGGGCGCTCGCGCCCGGCGGCGTGGTCGTCGTCAACATCACCGACCGCGTGCCGTTCCTCTACGCGAAGCGGGTCGTCGCGGGGGTCGCCGACCGCTTCCAGCCCGTCGTGTGCGCCCTCGAGCCGGCCACGCTGAAGGGCCACCGGTTCGGCAACATCGTCATCGCCGCCGGACGGCCCATCGAACACTCGAGGCTCGAGCGCCTGGCCAACCGCGCCCCGTTCCCGTACCGGGTCCTGGGCGGACTCCACCTCGCTCGCTGGGTGGGCAAGTTCGCGGCGTTCACCGACGAGGACTCCCAGCAGTCCCCGGCGCCGCTGGGCGGCCCCATGACGTTCCGCTGAGGGGCTGTCGGAGGTGGGGGCCACGATGAACGGCATGACCAGGTGAGGTCGCGTACACCACGGGGTCCTGCCGTCGAGTACGTGCTCTCGTACGCGCCGCGCGGCTGTGGGCCTTCCCATGAATGGGTGACGTGACCGACTCATCGGTCACAATGGTCCGGTGACTTCCGAGGATCCAGCGCCCGTGGGCGACGACCAGGTGGTCGGCGCGACGGAGGAGACCCCCGCGCAGCCACCCCGCACGCGACGTCGGCGACCCTCCATCCTCACGATCACCGGCCTGCTCCTCATCGCCATCGGGCTCGGCTCGCTCGGCTGGATGGGCTACCAGTACTTCGGCACCAACGCCCCCGCCCAGCAGGCGGCCAAGAGCGAGATCTCCGGGCTTCAGGACCAGTGGAACAACGGCGGCGGCATCGACGTGCCCGACCCCTCGGCCTCCGCGTCCAGCACCCCGGGCGCCACCAGCACTGCGAGCAAGGGCCCCAAGTACACACAGGCACAGCTCGACCAGGCCATGGCGATCCTCACGATCCCGAGGTTCGGCGCCGACTACAAGGTGCCGATCCTCGTCGGCACGAGCGACTATGCGCTCGGCCGCGGTGTCGGCTGGTACGAGACCACCCAGCTACCCGGCCAGATCGGCAACTTCGCGATCGCCGGTCACCGCATCACGCACGGCGAGCCGTTCGCACGCCTGCTCGAGCTGCAGCCCGGCGACAAGGTCATCGTCGAGACCAAGACCTACATCTTCACGTACCAGATCGACCAGTCGCCCTCGAAGCTCACCGTCAAGGACGTCGACACCTGGGTGCTCGACCCGGTGCCCGGCAAGACGAACGTCAAGCCGACCCAGGCGCTCATCACGCTCACCACGTGCCAGGACCTGTTCCACTCGCCCGACCGCTCCGTCGGCTTCGGCCACCTCGTCGACACCAAGAAGAAGTAGTACGTCCGGGCGGCGCCGCCCGTACGTACCTTCGCTAGCCCTCGTGAGGGATCACCCACTCGGCTAGGCTGGCGGGGTCCTCGGGCACCGGGTCCGAAGAATCGTGGAGGTTCGCATGACCGGCTTCTGGGTGGTCCTCGTCCTACTGATCCTGTTGGTCGTCGGCGCTGTCCTCTATGGGATCGGCGGCTACAACAGCCTCGTACGCATGCGGAACCTCGTCGAAGAGTCATGGCGCCAGGTCGACGTCGAGCTCAACCGGCGCTACGACCTCATCCCGAACCTCGTCGAGACGGTCAAGGGATACGCCACGCACGAGAGCGGCACCCTGGAAGAGGTCGTGCGGCTGCGCAACCAGGCGGCCGGGATGGCCACCGGCGCTCCGTCGGAGCAGCGGGCCGGTGTCGAAGAGCAGCTGACCGGTGCGATCCGGCAGCTGCTGGTGACCGTCGAGGCATACCCGGATCTCAAGGCGAACACGAACTTCCTCGAGCTGCAGCGTCAGCTGGCCGACACCGAGGACCGCATCGCCAACGGCCGTCGCTACTACAACGCGAACGTGCGCAACTACAACACGCGGATCGAGTCGTTCCCCACGAACATCATCGCCGGCTTCGGCAAGTTCGAGAGGGCCACGTACTTCGAGGTCAACGACGCGGCAGTCCGGCAGGCGCCCAAGGTGAGCTTCGACAACGCACCCTCCGCCCCGGCGGTCGGCGCCGCCTTCGAGACGCCCAACTTCTCCGCCCGTGCTGGGACGCAGGATGCGCTCCCGCCCGTCGCGGAACCGACGCAGAACGGCCAGGCGTTCGGGTACGAGGCCCCGCAGGCCCAGCCCGTACCAGCCACCCCGCCGACGGCGCCCCAGCAGGCACCCGGGTACGGTACGGCAGTCCCGCCGTACCCGCCGCAGAACACGCCTGGGTACACGCCGCCGCAGTCCTGAGGTCGCTCCGGACCGCCGAGAAGGAGCATTCACCACGGATACGTTCTCCCTTGCCGAGCCTGTACGGGTCGGCACCCGGGCGTCTGCCCTTGCCCTGTCACAGGCCACAGAGGTTGCCGAGTACCTCGTAGCCGCCGGCATCCACGAGGGGTACGAGCTCGTCGAGATCGGCCACGACGGCGGCGACCCGTCGGTCTTCGCCGGCGGCCAGGTCATGACCAACGTGCTGCGTCAGGCCCTGCTCGACGGCCGCTGCGACGTGGCGGTCCACATGCTCAAGGACCTTCCCACCGAGCCCGTGCCTGGTCTCACGTTCGGTGCCTACGTCAAGCGCCTCGACCCGCGCGAGGCCTTGTGCGCGCGCAACGGCTGGACGCTGGCCACGCTCCCGGAGGGAGCGAAGGTCGCCATCAGCTCGCCGCTGCGGCGCGCACAGCTGCTCGAGGTTCGTCCGGATCTCACGATCGTCGGGATCCGCGGACCCATCGAGACACGGCTCCAGCGGGTGGAGGACGGCGAGATCGACGCGACGGTGCTCGCGTGGGCGGTGCTCAAGCGCGAGGATCGGCTCGGTTCCGTGACCCAGGTGCTGGATCCGTCCGTGATGCTGCCGACGCCGTGCCAGGGCGTGCTCGTCGTCGAGGTCCGCGAGGACGCGCCGAAGGCGATCCACAAGGCGCTGCGCCGGATCGACCATGCCTGTACGAGGCTGGTGTCGACCGCCGAGCGTGCCCTCCAGTCCGATGTCGCCGCGGCCACGAAGGCTCCGCTGGGAGCGGTGGCACGACTGATCGAAGGTGCGGACGTACGGACGAAGCTGGAGCTCAGCGCGGTCGTAGCCGGCCCGGACCAGTCAGGGGACCTGCGCCGCACCCGTACCGTCACCATCGACGACGTCGACAACGACGA
Source organism: Propionibacteriaceae bacterium (assembly GCA_003153855.1). Classification (GTDB taxonomy): domain Bacteria; phylum Actinomycetota; class Actinomycetes; order Propionibacteriales; family Propionibacteriaceae; genus Fen-668. Next base: position 23,005 of record PMBM01000065.1, on the reverse strand, counting down.
CGACGTGGAGGCGAACCTCGCGGCCGCGAGCCGCCTGGGCGCCAAGGTGGCGAAGGAGCTGCTGGACGCGGGCGCCGGCACGCTGCCGCAGCACCTGCTGGCAAAGCCGCCGCGCAACCCCCGGCCACGCGTGCTCGTGCAGCGCATCAGCGCGGAGTTCGACCCCGTGCTCGAGGCGGCTATCCTCCGCGCGGGCGGCGAGCCCGTCATGGTGACCCTGACACGTACGATCCCGGCCGCGGACGCGGTCCTGGACGCCGTGCTGGACCGCCTGGCGACGGCTGACCGGGTCGGCATGACGAGCGCCGAAGCCGTGACCCTGCTGGAGGATCGCGCGCACCAGCGCAAGACGAGCCTCGCGCAGATCCTCGAGGGCACTCCGGTGGCAGCGTTCGGAGCCACGACGAGCGCCGCGTTGGTGGGAGCCTCGGTGACCGTCGACATGCTCCCGTCGCTCGACGCCTCGGTGGGCAACCTGCTGAGCGTCTGGCCGGCTGCACCCGACACGGACCATGTACCGGTAGCGCTCCTGCCGGGCTCTGCCAACGCATCACCGCTTCTCGCCGCGGGACTGCGCGACCTCGGCTGGCGCGCGGAGGACCTCCCCGTGTACGAGCGGGTGACCGCGGAGCCGACCGCCGAGCACGAGAAGGCGATCGAGCAGGGCTGGCCCGACGCCGTCATCATCACGTCGCGCAGCGCGGCTCGGGCCATCGAGGAGCTCTTCGGCTGGCCGCCCAAGGAGGTACGGGTCGTGGCCGTCGGCCGCATCCCGGCCCGTGACGCCCAGTCCCTCGGGCTCCACGTCGACGCCATCTCCCCGTCCCCGAAGCCGTCGGCCATCGCCGCCGCCGCCCTCGAGGGACTCGTCCCGGCAGCTCCGGAGCCCAGGCCCGTCTCCTGACGAAGCCCTCCCGATCCAGGTAGTCCTGTTCGACGTCCGTGGGCCGTTGGACCTACAGCGGCCCACGAGCGGAACGAATCTGCGTTTTGATACCCGGTCCGTGCGCAGCGCGCAGATTCCGCCGCCCGATCAGCGGGGATCCGGTATCGAAACGAGGATTTCTCGGCACGGAGGCCAGGAGAGCGATCCGTGTCTGAGGACCTGGGCGGTCAGGCCGGGTCGACCTCTTCGGCTACCGCGCGTGCCGGGGCTGCCGCTTTGGCCTGGCGGCGGTGGTTGAGGTACTCGAGGCCCATGGGGATCACCGACACCAGGACGATGAGTACGAGCACCAGGTCGATGTTCTTGCGGATGAAGCTGATGTTGCCGAGGAAGAAGCCCAGCAGCGTGACGAAGGCGACCCAGAGGACGCCGCCGACCGCCGTGTAGGAGATGAAGCGCCTGAAGCTCATCTTGCCGACGCCGGCGATGAGCGTGACGAACGTCCGTACCAGCGGCACGAACCTCGCGAGGATGAGCGCACGCGACCCGTACCGTTCGAAGAACTCGTGGGTCTTCGTCACGTACACGGGGTTGAACAGCTTGCGGCCGACCCAGCTCGTGCGGGGCTTGAAGATCGGCGGCCCGACGAGGTAGCCGATCCAGTAGCCCACGACGTTGCCCAGGACCGCGGCGATCGTCAGCACCACGAAGACGATGCCGAGCGTCGCGGGCTGGCTGCCGTACGCGATGGTGCCGGTCGCCGTGAACATTCCCACCGTGAAAAGCAAGGAGTCGCCGGGGAGGATCGAGAAGAGCCCGCACTCGGCGAAGATGATGAACGCGACACCCCACAGCCACCCGTTGCCGAGGAGGCCGATGAGAACGGCCGGGTCGAACCATGAGGGCAGCAGCAGCGGCGTCATGGCGAGCGTCATGAGAGGGGGCACGACTCTCAGAGTACCGTTTCGGCACATGAGCTCCCCTCACGGCGACGGTGCGGTCCCGCCCGGCGACGCCCCGTACGAGGAGTACGTCCTGTCTGTCGGCGTCGGTCCGCACCCGCTGCCATGGCCCGAGGACGCGCGGTACGACCTCGAGCTGCTGGCCTCCGGTGACCGCCGCAACGTGCTCGACGAGTACCGCTACTGGACCGTCGAGGCGATCGTCGCCGACCTCGACACGAAGCGCCGGCCCCTGCACGTGGCCATTCAGAACTGGGAGCACGACTTCAACATCGGGTCGATCGTCCGTACAGCCAACGCGTTCAACGTGGCCGGCGTCCACATCCTCGGTCGCCGCAGGTGGAACAAACGCGGCGCGCTGGTGACCGATCGCTACCTCGACGTCTACCACCACGCATCCGTGGCGGACATGGCCGCCTGGTTCGCCGCACGCGACATCCCGATCGTCGGTGTCGACAACCTTCCTGGCTCGCGCCCGCTGGAGACGACAGCCCTTCCGGAGCGCGTCTGCCTCCTGTTCGGCTCCGAGGGACCGGGCCTGACGGACGAGGCTGTGGCCGCCTGTACCTACCTGGTGGCCATCGGCCAGAGCGGCTCGACGCGCTCGATCAATGCGGGCGCGGCGGCCGCAATTGCTATGTACGCATGGGGATTGCGGTGGATCAGTACGGATCTCTCATCCGGATAGTCGCCCTCACAGGTTGCCGATAGTCTTGCCGAGCACGCACGTCCGGGCCGGGGGTACCGGGGGAGCAGCGTGCAGGAGGACCGAGATGACACAGCCGACAGGCGCTGGGCTGAACCTGCTCACCGTGGCCGAAGTGGCCACGCTGCTGCGGGTCTCCAAGATGAGCGTGTACCGGCTGATCCACAACGGCGAGCTCGAGGCCGTNNGTCGCCATCACATACGCAGCACTGTGCACTCCTGGTGCACGACGAAAGGTCACCCGTGGGTTCGGTCATCAAGAAGCGTCGTAAGCGCATGGCGAAGAAGAAGCATCGCAAGCTGCTGAAGAAGACGCGCATCCAGCGTCGCCGCGCCGGCAAGTAAGCCGCATGGCACCCGTCGCGGATACGGCACCCGAAGTGGCCAGTTCGGCCAGGGTTGTCGTCATCACCCGCGACGGCTGCCACCTGTGCACCGAAGCACTCACGATCGTCGAAACGGTCTGTGACCAGCTCGGCGCCGAGTGGCTCGCTGTCGACGTCGACGACGACGAAGGACTGCGGTCGGTCTACACCGACCATGTCCCCGTCACGTTCGTCGACGGCCGCGAGTTCTCGGTCTGGGTGCTCGATGCGGACCGACTGCGCGCGGCATTGACTTGACGCGCTGAGCGACGCTGACCACGCTGTTACCAACGCGTTATCTTCACCAGGAGGCCGTCTTGGACTTGCCGGCGAGAGACGCCGCCGCAGGCGGCCAAGCGCGGGTTGTGTTCGTCGGGGCTGGCCCTGGCGACCCCGAGCTGTTGACCGTGGCCGCCATCTCGGCGATCCAGACGGCCGACATCGTCGTCACCGACTCCAAGGCGCTGATCGACCTGGTCAGCAACCCCCCCGTGGACAAGCTCCAGGCACGTCTGGTGACCTGTCTCGAGGACCTCGGTGTGGGATCCGAGAGCACCCCCGAGCAGCGTGCGCGCGCCGCGGTCTCCCATGCGCGTGATGGGGAGACCGTCGCCCGCGTCGTCGTCGGCGACCCGTTCCTCGACGCGGATGCCGCGCCAGAGGCCGCCGCGGTCGTACGCCTCGGCTGTACGTTCGAAGTCGTACCCGGCGTCTCCCTGCTGACCGTCGTCCCCGAGTACGCGGGCGTCAACCTCGCCTCCGGTGGGGTCGTCCAGTTCCTGCCAGGGGCTGTACGGGAGCGCAAGGACGCCGGTCCACGGATCCCCGATGGCGACCTCGTCATGGCTCTTCGCGCCTCGATGATCGGCGACCTCGTCTCCCGCGCGCTCGAGGCCGGTCGCAAGCGCGACGAACCCGCACTGGTCACGCTCAGCGGTGCGAGCATCAGCCAGCGCAGCGTCCACACCACGCTCGGCCAGCTCGTGGCGTCCGTCTCAGGCGTTGCGCCCGAGGCCCTCGTACACGTCATCGTCGGCCAGCTCGCCTCCCAGGACCGCAGCGACCTCGACTGGTTCGAGTCGAAGCCGTTGTTCGGCTGGCGGGTGCTCGTGCCACGGACGAAGGACGGCGGCACGCCGATGACGACCCGCCTGCGCAGCTACGGCGCCGCGTCGCAGGAGGTCGCGACGATCTCCATCGAGCGCCCCCGGACGCCGCACCAGATGGACCGCGCGATCCGCGGCCTCGTCGACGGCGAGTTCGAGTGGATCGCGTTCACGTCGCCGAACGCCGTGCGGGCTGTACGGGAGAAGATCGAGGAGTACGGGCTCGACGCCCGCGCCTTCTCCGGCCTCAAGGTCGCTGCCGTCGGTGGCGCGACCTCCGACGCGCTGAGCGCGATGGGCATCGAGCCCGACCTCGTCTCCACCGAGGACCCGTCCGCGGCCGGCCTGGGCGAGATGTTCCCCGACTACGACGCGGCGCTCGACCCGATCAACCGCGTCTTCGTACCCCGCGCCGACATCGCCACCGAGGCGCTGACCTCCGAGCTCGTGAACCGCGGCTGGGAGATCGAGGACGTGACGGCGTTCCGTACGGTCCGGGCGGCCCCGCCGCCAGCCGTCATCCGCGAGGGGATCAAGGCCGGCGCGTACGACGCGGTGCTGTTCTCCTCGTCGTCGTCGGTCAGGAACTTCGTCGGCATCGCCGGCAAGCCGCACGCCGCGACGATCGTCGCCGCCATCGGCCCCGCGACCGCCAAGGAGTGCGAGGCCCACGGACTGCGGGTCGATGTACTGGCGAACGCCCCGACCGGCGCCGACCTCGCCGACGCGCTCGCCGCGTTCGCGTACCGCCGTCGTGAGTCCCTCGTGGCCGCCGGACAGCGCGTCACCCGCCCGAGCCAGCGCTCGCGCCGCAGGCGTACGACGTAGTCGCAGCGCTATACCTCGGTGAGGCGGTAGCCGGTCACGTCCTCGGCCTCCCAGTCGTCGAACGGGTCGTCGGCGACCGCTGCTCGAGCCAGGCCCACCGACGCACGGAAGGCCTCCTCCGACTCCCAGAGAGCGAGTCCCACCAGCACGTCCTCGTCGGGATCGTGAAGGGTGTGAACCGAGATCAGTCCGGGCGCCCCTGCGAGGGCTTCTCCAAACCGATGCATCGAGGCGATCAGCGCATCGCGCTGTCCGGGCTTCGGGTGGTGGATCGAAAGATGCGTGAACATGGCGTCCCTTCGTGTCGTTCGCTCGGCCTCGGATCGCCCAGATCCTGGGCACGTACATAGAGTGGCAAATACGAGCACTCTGTCGGGTAGGCGTCAACGGCAGCGCTCGTTCCTGCCACTTTGTGTACGTGGTCGGCCGTTCAAGGCACTCGGAACCGTCCCAGCGATCGGTCCGAGCACTCAGGCTGTCGGGATATCCTGTCGCGACCGAACGAAGGAGACGTGTGGACACCACGACAGTGCACCTGCTGCGTCATGGGCAGGTGGAGAACCCTGGTCGGGTCCTGTACGGGCGGTTGCCGGGCTACCACCTGTCGGCGCTCGGGGTGCAGATGGCCGAGGCCGCCGCGGCGTACCTCAAGGACGTACCGCTCACGCACCTCCGCTGCTCCCCGCTCGAACGTGCTCGGGAGACGATGGCGCCTGTCGCCGCGACCCGGCCCGAGCTCGAGGTCGTCATCGACGACCGGCTGATCGAGGCGGACAACCTCTTCGCCGGGCAGGTCTTCGGCGAGAAGTCGTGGACGTTGCTCAAGCCCTCCAACTGGTGGCTGCTGCGCAACCCCTTTCGACCCAGCTGGGGTGAGCCGTACGTCGACATCGTCGCGCGCATGAAGGCCGCGGTCCTCGATGCCGCCGAGGCGGCGGGGCCAGGCGGGCAGGCGCTCATCGTGTCCCACCAGCTCCCGATCTGGATGATCCGCAGCCACGCCGAGGGGCGTCGGCTTCTCCACGATCCGCGTCGCCGTGAGTGCACCCTCGCGTCGGTCACCTCGATCACGCTCGTCGACGGACGGATCGCGGGCGTCGACTACGCCGAGCCGGCCCGGCGCCTGCTGCCGGCCGCGAAGACCAAGAAGTACCTCGCGGGCACCTGATGCGTCGACTCGCCGCGATCCTGTGTGCCCTCTCGCTGCTCGCCGGCTGCGGGACGGCGCAGGCGGGCAACGGCTTCGTGAGCGGGGACGGCTCGTACACGACCGTCCCGCCCGACCAGCGCAAGCCCGCTCCCGCGCTCTCGGGGACGACCGTCGACGGCGCTACGTTCGACGCGTCGACGCTGGCCGGCAAGGTCGTCGTCGTCAACGTCTGGGGCTCGTGGTGCGCGCCGTGCCGCAAGGAGGCGCCGGACCTGCAGGCCGCCGCGACGCAGACCAGCGGTACTGCCGTCTTCGTCGGCATCAACACCCGGGACCTCGACCAGGCTCCCGCCCAGGCGTTCCAGAGGGCGTTCGGCATCACGTACACGAGCCTGTACGACCCGACCGGCGCTCTGCTCCTCGGCTTCACCGACCTGCCGCCGAACGCGATCCCGTCGACGCTCGTCATCGACGCGAAGGGCCGGGTCGCGGCACGGATCGTCGGCGCCACCACCACTGCGACGATCGTCGGTCTCGTGACCGACATCTCCGAGGGCCGCTGATGACGCCGCTCGACATCGGCGACTGGGTACGCCAGACGATGAGCGGCTCGCTGCTCGTCGCCCTGCCCGTCGCCGTACTGGCCGGGCTCGTCTCGTTCTTCTCCCCGTGCGTGGTTCCTCTGGTGCCGGGCTACCTCTCGTACGCGACCGGCATCGGCGCCGGCGACATCGTCGGGGGCAAGGCGTCGACGCGCCGGATGCTGCTCGGTACGTCGCTGTTCGTCCTCGGGATCGCCGTCGTGTTCGTCACCACCGGTGCCGCGTTCGGAGGCCTCGGCGCGGCNNCTGGCGGCCGCTCCCGTGCTCGGCCTCGCGTTCGCGCTCGGCTGGACGCCCTGCATCGGGCCGGCCCTGACCGTGGTGCTGACGCTGTCACTGAACGAGGGGTCGGCGGTACGAGGGGCGATCCTCGCCCTCGCGTACAGCCTCGGTCTGGGGCTCCCGTTCGTCGTGCTGGGTGTCGCGTTCGTACGGTTCGCCGGTGCACTGGCATGGGTCCGGACCCACCAGCGCGCCGTGATGCGCGGCGGCGGCATCCTCATGATGCTCGTCGGTCTCGCGCTCGTCACGGGCTGGTGGGACTTGTGGATGGCCGTCCTGCGCCAGTGGGCATCCGGATTCCAGGCGCCGATCTGATGGCTGACAAGGAGATCGACGACGTGACGTCACCCGAGGCGGACGAGTCCGTACGGCCCGAGCTCGACGGGTCCGTACAGACCGAGCTCGACGAGTCCGTACAGCCCGAGGTCGACGAGGACGGTCTGACCGCCGACGACCACGGCATCGCCGGGTCACGGGCGCGCCGACCTGCGGCCGAGGTTGCGCCCCCCGGAGGGCTGGTGGGTTCGCTGAGGTTCGCGTGGGCCGTGCTGACGAGCATGCGTACGGCGATCATCCTGCTGCTCCTGCTGGCCGTCGCGGCGATCCCTGGCGGCATCCTGCCGCAGCGGCCCGTGAACCCGTTCGCGGTCACCACCTATCTCGCCGACCACACCAAGCTCGGCCCGTTCTTCGACAAGATCGGGATGTTCGACGTCTACCACACGCCGTGGTTCTCCTCGATCTACCTGCTGCTGTTCGTCTCTCTCGTCGGCTGCATCCTGCCGCGCACGGCGGTCTACCTCCGCGCCGCCCGTGCGCCCGCCGCCACGCCACCGCGCACGGTGTCGAAGATGTCCGGCGCATCGGNNTGCGCCGAGCGCGGCTACACCCGCGAGCTCGGCAACCTGTCGTTCCACGTGGCGCTGCTCGGAGTGCTGCTTTCCATCGGGTACGGGTCGCTGCTGGGCCACTCCGGCAGCGCGATCGTCGTCGAGGGGCAGGGGTTCTCGAACACGCTCACCCAGTACGACGACATCTCCACCGGCGCCGCGTTCAACGGACAGCTCGACCCGTTCACGGTGAAGCTCGACGCGTTCCACGTCGCCTACGAGACGGGGCCGGTCCAGACCGGGGCCGCGCGCGAGTTCAAGGCCGATGTCACGGTGACCGAGCCGTCCGGTACCCGTACCGACACCATCGAGGTCAACAAGCCGCTGACCATCGGCAGTACGAACGTGCACCTCGTCGGGCACGGGTACGCGGCGGTGGTGACCGTACGTGACGGGAACGGCAACGTCGCGTACTCCGGTCCTGTCGTCTTCCAGCCGCTCGACAGCAACCTCAAGTCGGCGGGTGCGATCAACGTGCCGGATGCCCGCCCGCAGCGGCTGGGGCTGGAGGGGTTCTTCCTGCCGACCGCGTCGGTGGGTCACGCGGGGCCGGTCTCACTGTTCCCCGAGGCGCTGAGCCCGGAGCTGTTCATGACCGCATGGTCGGGGCCGCCGAAGACGGAGACCGGCCAGCCGTCGAGTGTGTTCAGCCTTGACAAGGCGGGAATGACCCAGCTCACCCTGAACGGCGACCTGCTGCGTATGGAGCTCGCGCCGGGCGACTCCTATCTGCTCCCCAACGGGCTCGGTCTCGTGACGTTCGACGGTTGGAAGCGCTGGGTGAAGCTCCAGGTGTCGAGCACCCCGGGCATGGGCGCCATCCTCGCCTTCGTCATGCTCGCCGTCGCCGGCATGGCCCTCAGCCTGTCCGTGAAGCCCCGCCGCGCGTGGTTCATGGTCTCGGGCGGCGAGGTCTGGACCGCCGGGGCGGACCGCGTCGACGGGCGTTCGGGTGTCGGCGAGGACATCGCGGCGGTAGCCGCCGACCTCGGCCTCGAAAGACCCCCGCCGGAGCCGTAGTGCGTGCGGGAGCCGCCTCGTACGTGTCCAGTCCCCAGACGATCACGTACAGGGTGGCGACTTTCTGAGGTTCACGAGGCAGGATGGGACACCGGTGGCGATGAGAGGGCGTACGGGATGACGGTGGCGAGCTTCTCGGCATTGGCGATCGTGACGGCAGCGGTGCTGTACCTGCTGGCGATGTCGCTGCACACCCTCGAGTGGGCGCTGGCGCGTCACGTCGAGGCGGCGACCGAGTCTGTGGCGTCCGGCGCCGCAGGAGGGGTCGCGCTGCTCGACAAGCCCTCCGACGAGGCCGTACGGCCGCGTAGAGCCGACATGTACGGGCGGATGGGCCTCAGCATCACTGTCCTGGCCGCGGTCGTGAACCTCGCCGGCATCATCACCCGTGGCATCGCGGCCCACCGGGCGCCGTGGGGAAACATGTACGAGTTCATCACGACGGCTGCGGTCGTGGTCGCCTGCCTGTACTTCGTCGGGGTCTGGAAGTCGGGCGTCCGGTGGCTCGGCCTGCCCCTCACGCTCATCTGCGCTGTACTGAACGGCCTTGCCGCGACAGTGTTCTACGTGGCGGTCGCCCCGCTCGTACCCGCCCTTCACTCCGTCTGGTTCATGATCCACATCCTCGCCGCAATCATCTCCGGTGCCGCGTTCTCGGTCGGCGGCGTCGCCGCGATCCTCTACCTGGTCGTCGCCCGCGCCGAGCGCAAGGGCACCGTGAAGGGATACCTCGCGCTGCTGCCGACGTCGGGCGCGATCGATCGCATCAGCTACCGCGTCCTCGCGTTCGCGTTCCCGCTGTGGACGTTCACGATCGCGGCAGGCGCGATCTGGGCCGAGTACGCCTGGGGCCGCTACTGGGGCTGGGATCCCAAGGAGACCTGGTCGCTCGTCGCCTGGGTCGTCTTCGCCGGCTACCTTCACGCCCGTGCCACCGCCGGCTGGCGCGGCACCCGCGCTGCCTGGCTCGCCATCCTCGGCTTCGCGCTGTTCTGGTGGAACTTCATCGGCGTCAACCTCGTCTTCGCCGGCCTCCACTCGTACGCAGGGATCTAGCCACCGAACCGTGGACTCCTGAGCGTCCGCGAGCGACGATGGGGCATGAGCCTCGCGGACTTCTACTCGCTCATGGCGGTGACGTGCTTCACCCTGGTCGGCCTGTGGTGGACCGTGGTGGAACGGCACCCCGAATGGAAGGGTGATCCGAGCCGGCGGTCGCTGGCCGGCGGTGTGTACCTGTCGTTCCTGCTCCCGGGGCTGATGAGCACCTTCGCTCAGGTCGATGCAGGGAACCCGCTGATCTGGCGGATCAGCTTCGGTCTCGCCGCAGTGATCGGAGGGATCGCCACCGTCCGCCTCGTCTCGATCGACCGCAACGTCATACGAGGACCGTTCCGCCGCTTCCGGTGGCTCGTTGTCGTGCTGTACGGGCTCATCCTGGTCCTCGCCGTAGCGCCGGCCCTTGCTCAGCTGCTCGGCCTGACCCCGCTCCAGGCCGCCTCGATCGGCCTCATCCTGCTGATCGTCCTCGCCCACGGCATCACGTGGGAGTTCATGATGGAGACCCCGATCGCCCCGAAGGACGTGTAGGTCCTCTCCTGGCCNNTCTCCCCGCCCGTACAGGTGCTCTCCTGGCCGGTACAGGTGCTCTCCCCGCCCGCACAGGTGCTCTCCTCGAACTCAGCGGTGGGTGCTGGCGGCCAGATGCTCGAGGGTGGCGACCGCTACGGTGACGCCGTCCTCGCCTGCGATCCTCGCGGCGAGGTCCTTCGCGGGGTCACGGGCCGGTACGGTCTCCCGCAGCGCCGCTTCGTACGCCTCCCAGCCCGACCGCGGGTCGACCGGGCGCGACGCGATGCCCAGCCGGTACAGCCGGTCGGCCCAGAACGGCTGGTCCAGGGCGAACGGAACCGGTACGGACGGCACCCCGGAGCGTGCCGCGGCATGTGCGGTGCCGGCTCCGGCCGCGTGCACGATCGCGCCGCACCGCCGGAACAGCCACTCGTGCGGGAGCCGTCCGATCCGCAGCACCTCCTCACCGACATCCCCCGAGAACGGGCTCGCCAGGAGCACCCGGTGTCCGGCCAACGCCTGCAACGCCTGCTCGACCGCGTACGCGACCCGTGGTCCGCCGACCGACCCGAACCCCACGTACACCGGGCGCTCCTCGCCATCGAGGAACGCCGAGACGTCGTCCGGAGGAGTCCAGTCGGGATCGGGGGCCTGCCACCACTGGCCCGTGACGGAGGTTCCGGCGTCCCAGTCGCCGGGCGTGGGCACGAGCGTGCGCGACCAGGCTCCGAGGAAGGGAAGCCGGTAGTACGGGTACGCGAGCGGGCTCTCTCCGGCCGCCCTGCGCACACGGTTCACGCGCCGCATGATGACCTGCCCGCCCACGATGTCGACGGCGCGCCCGATCGGGCGGTTCAGCCACGCTGGTACGTGCGGGGCGCCGAGCGCCGACGGTACGAAGTCGCGCGTGGGCTCCATGGGCTGGAGGCCGGCCAGGATGCCGACGGCCCCTACTCGGTCGGCAGCTGCCATCGCGTGGACACTCACGACGGGCAGCCCGACCACGACGTCGGAACCTGCGGCCGCGGCCGAGATCTCGTCGATCCATTCGGCATCGTTCCAGCGGAACGTCACCATGCCCCGCAGAGAGACGCCGGTCTTCAGCGCCGTGGCGATGTCCCCTGTCAGGGACGCGAACGTCAACCCGTGCGAGGTCACGGACGCCTCCCCTGAGGCGTCGCCGGTCACCACCACCTCGTGGCCGGCTGCCCGCAACGCGCACCCCAGGGCGACCAGGGGCTGGACATCTCCTTCGGAGCCGTACCCGACGAGAGTGACCCTCATCGGTCGGGAGCCACCTGGAGCAGGGCGTTCTCGAGCACCTCCGTGAGCGCCGGGTGGATCCAGTACTGGCCGCGGGCCATGGTGCGGGCGTCGAGTCCGGTCGCCATCGCCTGGATGGCGGGCTGGATGAGCGTCGACGCCTGTGGGCCCAGGATGTGGCAGCCCAGCAGCTGCAGCGAGTCCGGATCCACGAGCACCTTCGCCACGTGGACGCCGCGGTCCTCGAGCGCCCATCCGTACGCGACGTCCGCGTACCGCTGCACGCCGACCAGATAGGGCGTCCTGTTCGCCCGCAGCTCCTGCTCCGTCACGCCCACGCTCGCCAGCTGCGGGTCGCAGAAGACCGCGTACGGGATCGTCGTGTGGTTGGCGCTCGTGAGGTCGTCCGGGTGCAGCAGGTTGTGCTGTACAGCCCGGGCGTCGGCGTTGGCTGCGTGCTTGAGCATCGAGTGGTTGGAGATGTCGCCGAGCGCGAAGATGCCCTCGGCGGTCGTGCGCTGGTGAGCGTCGACGACGACGTACCCCTCGTCGTCCACCTCGACCCCGGCAGCCTCCAGATTCAGCCGGTCCGAGTTCGGCACCCGACCGGTCGCGACGAGCAGGATCTCCGCGTCGTAGCTGTACTCGATGTCGTTGAGGTCGGTCGTGTACACGCCGATGCCGCCGCGACCAGCGCCGTCGACCTCGACGACCGTCTGGTTGAGCCGTACGACGACGCGCTGGCTGAGCTCGTCCGTGAGCGCCCGCGCGAGCTCGGCGTCGGCGTGGCGCAGCAGGTACGCGGATCGGTTGATGAGCGTCACGGCGACACCCAACGCCGAGAAGATGTGAGCGAACTCGACCGCCACGAAGCCACCGCCGAGGATGACCATCGTGTTGGGGAGCCTCTCGAGCCGCATGATCGTGTCGCTCGTGTGGACCTTGCCCTCGAGCTCGGGCGCGTCGAGCCCTGGGAAGCCCGGGATCATCGGCCGCGACCCTGCGGCGAGCACGATCCGGTCGGCGATCAGAGACTCCGACGTACGGTCCGGGTAGGACACCTTCAGCTCCCGAACGCCGATGAAGCGTGCCGTACCGCGCATCATCGCCACGTTCGGCTGGGACTCGCGCCAGCCGAGCCCGCCCAACGAGATGGGGTCGATGCGGCCGAAGATCCGGTCGCGGATGGCGGGCCAGTCGACGCTCGGCGCGGACGCGTGGAGCCCGTACCGCCCGGCTCTGCGGATCTCGTCCGCGACTTCGGCGGTGTGGGCGAACATCTTCGACGGGATGCAGCCGACGTTCAGACACGTACCGCCGAACGGGTCACCGTCGTCGATCAGGGCGACGTCGAGGCTGTCGAAATCTGAGTCGATGATCGAGTTGCCGCTGCCCGAGCCGATGACGGCGAGATCCACGTGACGCACACGACCATCCTTCCACGCAGGTCGTCCGGCTCCCCGTCACAGACCCCTCGCCGGGCCGTGGAGCAGGGCCGAATCAGGGTCGGCGGGCGATGAACCGGGCGACAGCCAGGGTGATCCGCGCCGGTACGACTGCCGCCGAGCGCGCGAGGACGGCATTCAGAACGCCGTCGATCGCGACTGGACTGCCCTTGGCGAGCGCGTCGAAGCAGGTGGTGACGACGTCGTCGATCGTGCGCCGCCTGCGGAAGCCGTCAGGGTTTCCGGCGACCTTCCAGAAGTCGGTCTCGGTAGCCCCTGGGCACAGCGCCAGCACCGTGACGCCCGACGGTCGCAGCTCGTGCCACATCGCCATGCTCAGCCGGAGCACGAACGCCTTCGTCGCCGCGTACGTCCCCATCGTCGGGATCGGCTGGAAGGCAGCCGTGGACGCGACGTTGACGATCGCGCCGCGACCGCGGGCGATCATCCCCGGGACCACGGCGCGGGACAGCATCGTGAGCGCGAGGCAGTTGAGCGAGACCATCTCGGCGATCCGAGCGGGGTTCTCGTCGGCGAAGTCGCCCGAGGTCGCGAAGCCGGCGTTGTTGATGAGCACTTCGATGTCACGCGTCTCCAGCTCCGCGATCACCGGGCCGCGCGCGTCGGCGTCGGCCAGGTCTGCGACGATCACGTGGGCCTCGACGCCGTACGCCTCCCGCAGCTCGTCTGCGAGGTCCTGCAGCAGGCCGCCGCTCCTGGCCACCAGGACGAGAGACATCCCGTCGGCCGCCAGCTTGGTCGCGAACGCCCGGCCCAGGCCCGAGGAGGCGCCGGTCACCATGGCCCAGCCCGAGGTGTACGTCATGGGCCGAAGCGTAGGGGAATCCGCTGGTCGAACACGCCCCACTAGTTGCCCACGGTCAAAGCCGCCATGGCGTCGCGGGCCGGCTGCAGGTACTCCGGAGACGTGTCGGGGATCGACGCGTAGAACAGGCTGGAGGTGTCCGTGCTCGTCGCCACGATGAGGATGATGGCGGTCTCGCCCTTGGTCTTGAGGTTCGGGATGTTGAACGAGAGGTGGGTCTCCACGACCCAGGCGTCCTTGCCGCCGACCGTCATGGCCTTGTTGACCTTGTCGTCCCGGGTGACTGCGGCGTTGTCGTAGAACGCTCCGAGGAGGCACTTCACGACGATCTCCGAGCCCTCCTGCGGCGAGAAGAAGCCGTCACCCGCGGCCAGCTCGCCCACGAGCACGGACGCAACCCAGCTGCTGTTCCCTTTGTAGTTGGGTTCGATGACGACTTCCTGCTCGGCGATGTCGCGGCCGTAGGGCACGCGGATGTCGGTCGTCGGGGCGCTCCACGGGGTGCCGAGCCGNNGAGGCGAACCGGAAGATGACATATCCGAGCAGCGCGAGGACGACGACGCCGACGATGATGCCGATCCAGGGGCCGATGCGTCGCTTCTGTCGCGTCTGCGTGTAGCCCATCCCCGGTTGGTAGCCCGCCTGCCCGAACTGCGGCGACGACGATGACGGCTGACCGAGGCCGCTCGAGAAGGGTGGGGGAGCCGAGGCGGTGGGAGACAGCTGGGCCGACCACGTGGACCCGTTCCAGTAGCGGAACGCGCCACGCTGACCACCGGGATCGGGATACCAACCTGCTGGGCTACTCACCAGGCAAGAATAGGCGGCAGCGCGTTCACTACAGTCGACGTGTTCAGCGATCGCAGGCCAGGAGGACAGATGCCCGACTCCGAGGACGAGCAGTGGAGCAGGATCTCCGCCGAGTCAGAGCTGCGCCCTGAGCACGGCGTCGTCGCTGACGTCCCCGCAGCCCTGATCACCCCCCTTCCCGACGACGAGCCACTCTTCGACCCGATCGAGCTGAACGAGGTGCCGCTGCCGGCGTCGGCGGATGCGCCCGACAACGAGCCCGACACCGATGCCGCGCCGCCGATCCAGATCGTGCCGTTCCGGTCAGGGGCCGTGGCCGAGGTGGGCCCGGACGTGATCGTGGCCGCGCCTTTCGACGTACGAGCCGAGGATGCTCCGGTCGTCGTCGAGGAGACGCAGGAGATGATCACCGACGTACCGGCCCCGCATCCCGACCCCGTCGAGGTGGTCGCGGACCTCCCGGACGAGAAGGCTCAACCCGAGAAGACGCCGTGGTGGCGCCTCATGCTCGGTGGCGGGGAGTCACGTTCCGAGCGTCGGGCGCGGACCCCGGAGGCGGCAGAGCCTCAGCCACGTCCCGTACCGGCCGAGGACGCCGAGCAGCTCGAGGGCTGACGCCCGTCACATGACGGCGGCTCCGATCACCGGCGTTGCCGCCGTGAGGACTCAGCCGAAGCGGCCGGTGATGTAGTCCTCGGTCGCCTTCTTCGTCGGGTTCGAGAAGATCGTCTCGGTGTCGTCGATCTCGACCAGCTGGCCGGGCAGACCCTGCGCCTCGAGGTTGAAGAAGGCCGTCCGGTCGGAGACGCGGGACGCCTGCTGCATGTTGTGCGTGACNNCACGGCTCGTCCATGAGGATGACGTCCGGCTTCACCGCGATCGCCCGGGCGATGCAGAGCCGCTGCTGCTGGCCGCCGGACAGGGACGTACCGGCGCGGCCGAGGCGGTCCTTGACCTCGTTCCAGAGGTTGGCGCTGATCAGGGACCTCTCGACGGTCTCGTCGAGCTCCTTCTTGTTGCGGGTGCCGTTGAGCTTCAGCCCTGCCGCGACGTTGTCGTAGATGGTCATCGAGGGGAACGGGTTGGGCCGCTGGAACACCATGCCGACCAGGCGGCGGACAGCGACCGGATCGACGCCCTGCCCGTACAGGTCGACTCCGTCCAAGGCGACCTTGCCGGTCGCGTACGCACCGGGGATGACCTCGTGCATGCGGTTCAGCGTGCGGAGCACCGTCGACTTGCCGCAGCCGGACGGTCCGATGAACGCGGTGACGGTGCGGGGCTCGACCACCAGCGAGACGCCGGCCACGGCCTGGAAGGACCCGTAGTAGACGTCGAGGTTCTCGACCTCGATGCGCTTGGCCATGTGTCATCGATCCTTGAGTCGGCTGGCGCGGGCGATCCCGCGCGCCAGGAGGTTGAGGCCCATCACCAGGATGATGAGCGTGAGTGCTGCGCCCCAGACGCGTTCGTAGCCCGGCAGGGTCTCCGCCACGTTCCGGCCGGAGTTGATCATCGTCGGCAGGGTGCCCATGTTGCTGGTCGCCGGTGAGAGGTACAGGTTGCGCGCGTACGCGACGAGGATGAGCAGGGGAGCCGTCTCGCCCATGACGCGCGCCAGGCCCAGGATGACGCCGGTCGCGATCCCCGAGAAGGCCGTGGGGATGACGACATCGACCACCGTCTTCCATTTGGGGATGCCGAGCGCGTACGACGCTTCTCGGAGCGAGTCCGGCACGAGCTTCAGCATCTCCTCGGTCGACCGCAGCACGGTCGGCAGCATGAGGAGCACAAGGGCGAGGGACGCGGCGATGGCACTGCGGCCCAGGCCGAGGAGCGTGATCATCAGCGTGTAGATGAACAGCGCCGCGACGATCGACGGGATGCCGGACAGGATGTCGACCATGAACGAGACGATGCGGGCCCATCGCGTGCCGCGTGCGTACTCGATGAGGAAGATCGCACCCATGACGGCGATCGGTACGGCGACCACCGCCGTGACCAGGCCGATCTCCAGCGTGCCGATGATCGCGTGGAGCGCACCGCCACCGGCCTTGCGGTCGGTCGTGCCCGCGAGGTCCTGCGTCCACCAGCTCGCGGACAGGATCGCTGGAAGGCCGGTGGTGACGATGCTGACGAGGATCCAGACCAGCGGGATGATGGCGACGATCGCGCTGAGGTAGACGAGGCCGCGAATGATGGCGTCGGTCGCGCGCCGTCCGCCGCGAGGAGCGGCGAGCGTGGTGGTCGTGGAGCTCATCAGCTGACCTTCCGATCGGCAACGACTCGGGCGATCGCGTTGACCGCGAACGTCACCACGAACAGGATCAGGCCGGCCGCGATGTACGCACCGGTCTTCGCGGGGCTGTCGAACTCCTGGGCGTTGTTCGCGATCTTGGACGCGAACGTCTCGCCGCCGGCGAACAGGCTGACGTTGATCCCTGCCGAGTTGGTCTGCGACAGGATGATCATCACGGCGATGGTCTCGCCCAGCGCGCGGCCCAGACCGAGCATGGAGGCTGCGATGACGCCGGACCGGCCGTACGGGATCACGGCGATCCGGATCATCTCCCACTTGGTGGCGCCGAGAGCCAGGGCTGCCTCCATGTGGTCGCGGGGAGTCTGGGCGAACACGTCACGGGACATCGCGCTGACGATCGGCAAGATCATGATCGCCAGCACGATCGACGCCGTGAGGACGTTGCCGGTGGACTCGACGCCCTTGCCGAACAGCGGGATCCAGCCCAGCGTTCGCTGGAGCCAGTCGTAGAACGGGCCGAGGAAGGGGCCCAGCAGCTTGAGGCCCCACAGGCCGAAGATGATCGACGGTACGGCGGCGAGGAGGTCGATGACGAAGCCGATCGTCGACCCGATCCGTCCCGGTACGTACTGCGTGACGAGCAGCGCCGTACCGACCGCGATCGGCACCGCGAGGACCATCGCGACCACGCTCGTCAGGGCGGTGGTCCACAGCAGGCCGGCGATGCCGAACTGGAGCGGCGCATCGGCGCCGACGTTCCAGAGGGTCGACGTGAAGAAGTTGACCGTGTCGTGCCGAAGGCTCGGCGTGGCGATCACGGCGAGGAAGATGCCGACGAACAGAACCAGCAGTACGACGATGACGGCTGCCGCGATGGCACCGGCCCGGAAGCTGCGGTCTCCGCCATGCTTGATGTTGGCGAAGGTGAGGTTCGTCGTCGACACGGGCTTCCCGGTTGCGAGCGAGGCCGACGGTCCAGCCGCAGCCTCTAGGTCTGTGGTGGTCGCGACGTTAGCACCTGGTTCGTCCGCCATGATCTTCCCCTTCCAGGACTGGCCCCCGGCGACGCGGTGGTGCCGAGGGCCAGTGGATGAGCGCCGAGGCGCTCAGGTCACTTGATCGCCTGGATGGANNGCGAAGTACGTGAGGAAGTCCTTCACGATGGCTGTCTTGGCGGAGTCGAGACCCGCAGAGCAGACGATCTCGTACGTGACGAGGATGGCCGGGTACGCGCCGGCGGCCTTGGTCGCGTAGTCGAGCGAGAGCGTGAGGTCGTTGCCCGTACCGGTGATCTTCGCGGCCTCGAGGGCCTTGCCGACGCTGTCAGCGGTCAGCGTGACGGCGCCGCTGCCGGCGTCAAGCTGGGCGATGCCCAGCTTGTTGTCGGTCGCGAAGCCCCACTCGAGGTAGCCGAGCGCACCGTCCGTAGCAGCGACAGCCTGGGCGACACCGGCGGAACCGGTCTTGCCCTCGCCGCCCTTGCCCTTCCAGGTCTTGGAGTGGTCGGCGGTCCAAACCGTCGGAGCGTTCGCCTTCAGGTACTTCGAGACGTTGTCCGTGGTGCCGGAGTCGTCGGAGCGGTAGAAGACCTTGATCGCGCTGGTCGGGAGCGTGGCGCCCGAGTTCAGTGCGGCGATCGCCGGGTCGTTCCACGTCGTGATCTGGCCCTGGAAGATCTTGGCAAGCACGTCGCCACTGAGGACGAGCTTCGTGACGCCCTTGAGGTTGTACGAGAAGGCGACCGGGCCGACGACCATCGGGAGGTCCCAGGCCTCGTTGGCCTTGCAGCGGGCGGTGGCCGCCGTGTGCTCGGTGGCCGCGAGAGCCGAGTCCGAGCCGCCGAAGTCGACCAGGCCGGCGTTGAAGTTCTTGACGCCCGCGCCGGAGCCGGTCGCGTTGTACTCGATCTTCGCCTTGTTGGCGCACGCGTCGTTGTATCCGGCGATGATCTGCTGGATGGCGTTGGTCTGAGCCGTCGAGCCCTCACCGGTGATGGAGCCGGAGGGGCAGGCGAGGGCCGGGCCGGAGACGGTGGCGGAGGCCGCAGATCCGGTTGTCGTGGAGTTGCTCGAACAAGCAGCCAGGGCGATGGCGCTGAGTGCGGCGATGGCCGCAATCTTCGACGCGCGAGTCATACGCACAAGTAGTCCTTCAGTCAGCGGAGGTGACGGACCCAGTGTCCGCCTGCCTCGGAGGCTAGGGATATCAAGTGACCGGCTCGGTCGCCCCGAGTGAACGGTTCGTTAACGGCAGGCGTCGCCTCGCGGGATTCACGTGTTCATGCAGATCGCGAGAGAGCCCTCTCACCTGGCCACCGTACGCCGACGCGGCGATCCATGATCGCCTGGTGACCTCGCCCCCGGGACAAGACTCCCCTCAGGAGTCGGGGCCGAACGTCCCGTCGTCTCGGTCTCCGGTGCCCGCCGAAGCGCTGCCCCAGGCCCCTGTCACTCCTCGTGGCCGCCGGGCTTCACTCGGGATGATCGCCGGTGTCTTGGCCCTCGTTCTCGCGGTCGGCGGCGTCGGCCTGTTCACGGCGGGCGAGCTGTCGAGAACCGCAGCACCCGTCACGGACTGGGGAGGCGCGACGCCCTCGTCGACGCCCTCGTCCATCACGAGCCAACCGGACAGCCAGCACCCCAGCGATCCCGAGGCACTGCCTGGGCAACCATCAGCAACAACCGGCGCACCGACGGTGTCGGCTCAGTCATCCGCGACGGTTCGCCCGGGATCTTCGTCGGGTGGTGCGACAGCCAGCACCCAGCCGGGAGGATCGACGGCGCGAGCGTGCGACTCGCGTGGAGATACTGCCGAATGGTCGGCGACGGCACCTGCGGGATGGTGCATCACGAAGGCGGAGGGGAACGAACTCTGGGTGACCGCCGACAAGGGGGATGTGGTTGAGTCGGTGCCCTCGCTCGAAAGCGTGGATCCGGTCCAGGTGTGCATGCCCTCAGAGGCCGCCTCACAGGGCGTGACGCTCACCCGGCTGCCGGACTCGGTGTGGGGCGGTCGGCGCGCGGTCGTCGTCGAGGTCGGAGAGTGGGGTCGACACCTGCAGGCGTGGTGCGTCGTGGCGCCATATGGGTACGTCCAGGTGATGGGCATTTTCGAGCCAGGATCAGGCACCGACGAGGAGGACAACGCCGCGATGGCGGCGCTCGCCGCGAACTGGAGATGGAAGTAGCGCAGTTGCTACTGGGTTCGACGGTTGGACCCGGGGTGTGACGGACGCGATTCGTCCGCAACTCTGGCGAGTGAGGCCATTTCCGACCTCCCCTGACTGTCGACGGGAGGAACCGTCTCATCCCGACCGTGGGAAAGCGCTTGCCACCCCCACGGAGATGCGCAAAGATGTGAGCGGACCAAGGGAGGTACGCGCATGCCGGTGGCAATGGTGACGGGCGGCAGTCGGGGGATCGGGCGAGGGATCACCGAGCGACTGCTGCGGGATGGCTACGAGGTGTCGATCCTGGCCACGAGGGCGGCGCCCGAGGATGTCCTGGCGCCTCTGAGGGAGCTGGGCGACGTCTCGTACAGCGCAGGCAGCATCGCGGAGCCGAGCGATCATCGTCGCTACCTCGACGACACGCTCGCGGCGTTCGGTCGCGTCGACCTGCTGGTCAACAACGCAGGGGTCGCGCCGAGCGTGCGCAACGACGTACTGGTCGCCACCACCGACGAGTTCGACCGCGTCTTGTCCATCAACCTGCGCGGCCCGTACTTCCTCACCCAGCTCGTCGCCAACCAGCTCATCGCGCAGCGCGGGGAGGCCGTGCCGACCGACCGACCGGCAGGCACGATCATCAACGTCTCGAGCATCTCCGCGACGGTCGTCTCGACCAACCGCGGCGAGTACTGCGTCTCCAAGGCCGGCGTCGCGATGGCGACCCAGGTGTGGGCGGCAAGGCTCGCGCCTGAGGGGATCGTCGTGTACGAGGTGAGGCCGGGCGTGATTGCGACCGACATGACCTCGGGTGTGAAGGACAAGTACGACGCGCTGTTCGCGGACGGACTGGCGCCGATGCCGCGATGGGGCACGCCTGCCGACGTCGCCGGCGTCGTCGCCGTACTCGCCTCCGGCCAGATGCCCTACTCCACCGGCGACGTCATCGTCGTCGGCGGCGGCATGCAGATCCCGAGGCTGTGATCACGGTGCTCGCGATGCAGACGCTCGTCGTCGACGGCTACGAGGTGCCCGTGATGACCGCGAACACGGTGGTCGTCGGTACAGGCTCGGCGGGCTACTGCGCGGCCGACCGCCTGGCGATGTTCGGTCAGACCGACGTCATCGTGATCAGCGACAAGATCCGTGCCGGGGCCTCGCGCAATGCCGGCTCCGACAAGCAGACGTACTACAAGCTCACGCTCTCGGGCGTCGAGCCCGACTCCGTACGCGCCATGGCCGAGACGCTGTTCTCCGGCGGCGCCATGGACGGGGACATCGCGCTCGCGGAGGCCGCCTGGTCGGCGCGAGCGTTCTTCCACCTCGTCGAGTCCGGTGTCCCGTTCCCGCACGCACGATCGGGCGAGTTCATCGGCTACAAGACCGACCACGACCCGCGGCAACGCGCGACGTCGGTGGGTCCGTTCACGAGCAGGTCGATGACCGAACAGCTCGAGAAGCGCGTACGCGAGCAGCACAGGCTGCCGGTGATCGACGCCTGCCGGGTGGTGGACCTCGTCGTCGACGACGGCCGCGTGGTCGGGCTGCTGTGCCTCAAGACCGACGTGCGCGACAACTCGGAGGAGTCGCGTTTCCTGCTGCTGCGGTGCACGAACCTCGTGTACGCGACGGGCGGACCTGCCGGCATGTACGCGGATGCCGTCTACCCGCACGGCCAGTGGGGGGCGAACGGCGCGCCGCTGCGGGCGGGCGTGCGGGGCAAGAACCTCACGGAGTGGCAGTTCGGGCTGGCCAGTACGAAGCCGCGGTGGAACGTCTCCGGCACGTACATGCAGGTCGTCCCGCGGTTCGTCTCCACCGACGCCGACGGCAACGACGAGCGCGAGTTCCTCGACGAGGTCATCGACGACTACGGACGGCTGCTGACACTCGTCTTCCTCAAGGGCTACCAGTGGCCGTTCGACATCCGCAAGGCGCGCGCCGGCTCGTCGCTGGTGGACCTGCTGGTCTACCGCGAGACCGTGCTGCGCGGGAGGCGGGTGTTCCTCGACTTCCGGTCGAACCCGTCGGGGCGTTGGGATCCGTCACAGCTCGCGCCGGAGGCGTACGAGTACCTCGAGAAGGCCGGCGTCATCGGTCTCGGCGACTCGACGCCGATCGAGCGCCTGCAGCACATGAACAGGCCGGCGTACGAGTTCTACCTCGGCCGCAACCCGGGGGTCGACCTCGAGACCGACCTGCTGGAGATCGCCGTCTGCGCGCAGCACAACAACGGCGGGCTGTCCGTCGACCAGTGGTGGCAGTCGAACCTTCCTGGCCTCTTCCCCGTTGGCGAAGCGGCCGGCGCGCACGGTGTGTACAGGCCGGGCGGCGCTGCGCTGAACTCGGGCCAGGTGGGCGCGACGAGGGCCGCGACGTACATCGCCGAACGCCGGCGCGAGGCGCCCGTGGGCGAGGCCGAGTTCGAGGCCGCAGCGCACGGCGTGGTCTCGGCGGCGGTGTCCCTGTTGCGCGGAGCGACGGAGCGGGCGCGGTCGATGCCCGACACGACCGATGCTCTGCTCCGCGAGACGACGGAGCTCATGAGCAGCCACGCCGGGGTCGTACGGTCTCGGCAGTCGATTGCCGACGCGCTCGTACGGGTGGCGGAGTGGCTGGAGTCGTACGAGTCGACGGCTGCGGCCGATGCCGGCAGTCGGCGCTCGGTGAACCGCCTGTTCCTCATCCGTGACATCCTCACCAGCCAGTACGTGTACCTGTCGGCCATGGCCGACTACCTGGACCACGGCGGTCGCTCGCGTGGTTCGGTGCTCTACACCGACCCGTCGGGCCGGCTGCCACTCGCATCGGAGGAGGGCCCCGAGCTGGACCTGCCCGAGGTCTTCCGGTTCTCGCTCGAGGACGG
>PMBM01000059.1 GCA_003153855.1 Propionibacteriaceae bacterium | reverse complement strand
ATGGTCGGGGTCGGCCGGGGCGGACAGCTCGGCATCCTCATCAAGGGCCCGGATGCACTCGAGTCCTCCGGCGTGATCGACACCGTCGTGCTCGACAAGACCGGCACGCTCACCACCGGCGTCATGAGGCTGGTCGAGTTCACGCCGCTGGGCGGCGCCAATGAACTGGATCTCCTCACGTCGACCAGCGCGGTGGAGAACGACTCTGAGCATCCCATCGCCCGCGCTCTCGTCACCGAGGCCAAGGCCCGCGGGCTTGTCCCGCCGCGTGCCGAGCACGTACAGGCGTTGCCGGGATCCGGGGTCGAGGGCGTCGTCATGGGCCCGGACGGGGTTGCCAGACAGGTCCTGCTGGGCAACGCGGACCTGATGCGCGAGCGCGGGCTCGCCATACCGGAACAGGCCATGCTCGCGGTCGACGCGGCAGCCGTGGCCGGCCGGACCGCGATCCTGATCGGCATCGACGGAACCGTCTCGGGCTACTTCAGCGTCACCGACACGATCAAGGCGTCGGCCCCTGAGGCGGTGGCCCGACTGAAGAAGCTGGGCCTGAGGACCATCCTGCTGACCGGAGACCGACGCAGTGCGGCTGACGAGGTCGCCCGCTTCGTGGGCGTCGACGAGGTCGTCGCCGAGGTGCTGCCCACCGAGAAGGCCGAAGTCATCGAGAAGCTCCAGGCCGAAGGTCGACGCGTGGCCATGGTGGGAGACGGCATCAACGACGCAGGCGCGCTGGCAACCGCAAACCTCGGCATGGCGATGGTGAGCGGTACCGACGTGGCGCTCAAGTCCGCCGACATCATCCTGGTCCGACGAAGCCTCGACGTCATCCCGGATGCCATTCAGCTGTCGCGACGTACCCTCCGTACGATCCGCGGGAACCTGGTCTGGGCGTTCGGCTACAACGTGGCCGCGATCCCGCTCGCAGCCACCGGCCATCTCAATCCGCTGATCGCCGGGTTCGCGATGTCGCTGTCCAGCATCTTCGTGGTCACCAACTCCATGCGTTTGCGGCGGTTCAAGGCCGGCGCGAACTGACCGACCTCAGCTGGCAGTCACCGACGACTGCGTCTGACATGTGCAGCCAGGGCCGCACTGACAGTCCGTGCACAGACAGGCACCGCCCGTTCGGCAGGCGCACATCCTGACGTCGACGCGGTTCACGATGCTCTCCCCGAGCGCTGGCTGAACCACCGGCAGGGTTCGGATGCCGGTGTTCACCATCGCCGCATGCTCGAGCCAGGTCGAGCACGACGCGCACTCGGACAGGTGCTGCATCAGGTCGCCCATCGCGACCCGTGGGTCTTCGCCGTCCAGCAGCGCAGACAAGGCGGCACGCCAGGTGTCCTCCGCTGGGTCTGCCCGGTCCATGTCGACATCGTACGTGCGCCGGCAGCGGCTGGGCGAAATGTGCCGAGAGTGGGAACTTCGGGCCGGGCGCAGCCGACTCTTTCAGTAGGCGCAGTGCCGTCGCGTCCGCGAGCCCCGGCTCGGTCGTTCGAGAAGGAGAACCCGTGTTTGCGTTCGCGGAGACGCCGGTGAAGTTCGTGGGCCTGGTGATCTTGTTCGCCGGGTGCACGCTGTGGAGCATCTACGAGCTGACACGGCCGCAGGATGCGCGGCAGCGGATCTCGAATGNNGCGATGTTCGGCGCGATGACCTGGCACCTGTCGGCGATGGGGGTCATGCAAGCGGCCATGTCCGACGCGATGGGAATGGACATGGGCTCAGGCAATGGCATGGGCGGCATGGACATGGGTCAGTGGATGGCGGCGCAGAGCAAGCCTGGCGGAACGCTATGGATCGTCGCTCTCGTTGGCATCCCCTTCATGACCTATCTGCTGGTGTCGAGCCTTCGGTCCCTGTGGCAGGCGGTGGAGCCCCGATCGGCAGCTGCCGAAGCCAGCTGTTCCTGCGGGCCGGGCTGCACCTGCGGACCCGAGTGCTCCTGCTCGGTGAACCACACCAACGCCGCCGTGCGCGAACCCGAGCTGGTCGGCTCCGGCGGCCCAGCGCCCGTACGCCTCGCCGTCGCCCCAGTCGTGAGCACCCACAGCTGTCATGAGGTACGACCTGTGGGCACTGCCAAGTACCGCCTCGAGGTCATCTCTGCCTTCGCGATGAACTTCGGCATGTTCTGGATGAGCACAGGCCTGCTCGTCGCGATCCTGCCCTTCTTCGCGCGGTTCGCGTTCTGAGCGCTCGTGTCAGGAGACGTTCGCCTCGCGTTGTTGGCGTTCCACCGCCGCGACAAGCTCAGCTCTGGCGCGGGCCACTCGCGACCGGATGGTGCCGACCGCGCATCCAGAGATCAGGGCAGCCTCTGCGTAGCTGAACCCCAGCAGCTGCGTCAGCACCAGCGCTTCTCGCCTGGAGGGCTCCAAGATGCTGAGCAGCTCCTCCACCTCCAAGTTGTGCGAGAAGTGGATCGATGCGCGCAGCGAGTCCGTGAGGTCGAACCAGCCGTCGCCGCCGAACAGCTGCGGACGTGCGCTGTCGTGACGAATCCGATCCACGACCACTCGCCTGGCGATGGCCAGCAGCCAGACGCGCGCGCTCGAGCGTCCCTCGAACGCAGCCAGCGCCGAGAGGACGCGCAGGTACGTCTCCTGAGTCAGGTCGTCTGCGAGGCCCGGATGGGAGAGCCGCGAGACATAGCGCCACACGTCCGCCTGCGTCCTGCGGATGAACTCCGACAGCGCGACCCGGTCACCACGAGCCGCCGCCAGGGCAAGCTCGGTGACTTCGTCGGGCGCGGACATGGCGACACCTTAGCCGCGCACGGGCACTGGCACGCGCAGTCGCCGCCGACAGACAAGAAGGGCTCAATGCTTCCACTTTGTCGCGGGCGAACTCACCCAGAACGACTGACTCCACGTCGCCTACCACTGGCACGAGATAACCAATACGCCCGTCAGCCTCGCAATCGCGTCGTACGGATGGAGCCACACCTATGAGCCAAGTCCCCGGAACAGCGACCTCCACGGCCGCGCTGACACCTCACGCTGCGAGATCGTTGGTCCCCACCGATTGGCGTCGTTGGCTTCAGCTGGCGCTTGCCGCGATCTGGGTCTTCGACGGAATCCTGCAGGACCAGACCTACATGTTCTCGAAGGACTTCTCGGTTTCCTTCCTCGCCGGCATGGCGGAGGGTAACCCGGACTGGATTGCCTCCTCGATCCTGTGGGCAGCCCATATCGTTGAAGGCAACCCGGTACTCGTCAACGCCGGATTCGCGACCCTCCAGCTGGGGATCGGTCTGGCGATCGCGTTCCGGCCCACCCTGCGGTTGGGGCTGGCCGTCTCGATCGTGTGGTCGCTGGGGGTCTGGTGGTTCGGTGAGGGACTCGGGATGCTCCTCACCGGCGGCGCGACTGCCCTTGCCGGCGCACCCGGCGCCGTCCTCCTCTACGCCGTGCTCGCGGTCTTGCTCTGGCCGACCGTGAAGGACACGTCCGCGTCGTTCGTTGCCGCTCAACCCCTAGGCATCCCGGCCGCGAAGACCGTCTGGGTCGTGCTGTGGGGTGGACTTGCCGCACTCAACCTGCAGCCCAGCCAACTCACGGCCGACTCCGTGAGCTCCAAGGTGTCCGGGATGGGTGATGGGCAGCCCGGATGGGTCTCCTTCCTGATCAACCGGTTTGCGGAGTTCAGCGACCACAACGGCGTCGCACTCAGCATCATCGGCGCCATCCTCCTGGCGCTGGTCGCGGTCGGGATCTTCCTGCCCGGGCGGTGGACCCGAACCGTCCTGGTCGCCGCGGTGGTCGTCGCCGCATTCATCTGGGTCATTGGGGAAGCCCTCGGCGCCCCGTTCGGCGGGAAGGGTACCGACGTGAACTCAGGGCCGCTGCTCGCGCTCATCGCCCTCGCCTACTGGCCCACCACCACGAAAGCCGTCACCACCTCGACAGGAGTCTCCGCATGATCGGCCCCACCTGGCTCGCCGCGATCTTCGGCGTCATCATGCTCGTTGCGGCCGTCGTCGCCGCCGTACGCATCATCGCCGCCTGGCGAGCCCACCGGACCACCGACTACCAGATCGACATCCACAACATCCTGATGGGTGTCTCCATGGCCGGGATGCTCATCCCCTCCCTCCTGATCGTCACGACCGGGCCCTCGACCATTGCCTGGCTGGTGGTATGGATCCTCCTCACGATCTGGTTCGCGATCAGCGTCGCCCGCGATGCCGCCCAGCGAAGAGACGGCAACGGGTTCACCGGGCACCACCTTCCCCACCTCGTCATGTCCGCCGCGATGGTCTACATGTTCGCCGTCCTGCTCGTCCCTGCCAGCGACAGCAGCGACCCCGCCATATCAGGAATGCCCGGCATGAACGCAGGTGGTGGCCTCGTCCCCCTGGCAACCCTCGACTACGCGTTCGTGATCTTTGTGGTCGGCTACACCGTCCTCGTCGTCGACCGCCTCCCCGCTATCGCAGCTATGAGGTCCAGAGACCCCCAGGTCGTCGGACACGGAGGCGCTGCAACCACCGCGCGACCGCTCGCCCCGGCAACCGCGGCCATCAACAACATCGTGATGGCCATCACCATGGGCTACATGCTCACCATGATGTTCGCCTAGCTGGGTTGGTCGTCCGTACCCGCGAGGCGTGGACCAGTCGCCACGTCGCCGACCCTTTGAAGGCGTGGGGCGGGTGCCCCCTGAGGGTAGTCGCGGTCCCGGCGTGGCGGCCGCTGAGTCACAAGGCCCCGAGTTAGCCTCAAGCCCGGCGGTCGTCGTCACGGCATCCACGTGGTCCCTCGGCGTCGCCCGGAAGGACGCCGTCATGACTGAGATCGGACACACACACGTCCACGGGCCTGTGGATGCTCAGTTCGCGAGGCGCACGCCGGTGCTGGTTCGCATCCTGGTCCTTCTGCTGGTGGGAGTCATGGCCGCGGCTGCGACGTGGGGGATGGTGAAGCTGTGGCCGCGCGGCGCGGTGCCCGTGACGGCGCCGACCGACTACACCGCATCGGGCGCGGAGCTACTGCACGCAAGCGTGCTGTGGATGACGGACCCCTGCCCCGCGGTCGCTCCCGACCAGATGTCGACGACGCAGGGCTCCCCGGACTGCGGAAAACTCACCGTGCGCCTCAACGCCGGCAACGTCGAGACCGTCTCGATCACCACCGACGTCTCCCGGTCGGGTCTGAGGGCCGGCGACACGGTGAGGATGCTCAAGGTGCCGGACGCGGCGATCGACCAGGCAGGCGCGGAGGGCGCGCAGCTGGACAGTCCCTATTCCTACGTCGGGATCGACCGTCCCGCGCCTCTGATCCTGCTGGTTGTGGTCTTCGTCGTCGTCGCCCTCGTCGTGGCTCGTTGGCGTGGCCTGGCGGCTCTGATCAGTCTCGTCCTGGGCGGCGCCGTCCTGGTCGTGTTCGTGGCGCCAGCACTGCTGCGTGGTGAGAACCCGGTCCTGGTCGGGTTGACCGCCTCCGGGGTGACGATGCTTGTCGTGCTCTATCTCACCCACGGGGTGAGCCTGCGCACATCCACGGCCTTGCTGGGCACCGGTGTCGGTCTCCTGCTCACCGCAGCCACC
Source organism: Propionibacteriaceae bacterium (assembly GCA_003153855.1). GTDB lineage: Bacteria > Actinomycetota > Actinomycetes > Propionibacteriales > Propionibacteriaceae > Fen-668. The sequence goes on along the minus strand of PMBM01000059.1, from coordinate 12,381 downwards.
GGCCTGCTGGCCTCCGACGCGGCCCGGTTGACGGGGGCCGGCGACGACAACAGCAGCATCCTGCAGAGCCTTGCCAGTGCCGTCCGGCTGCACGACCTCGTGGCCTGTGGGGTGCTGATCGCGGCGTTCGGCGTCCTCAACGACGTCACGGTCACCCAGACCTCTGCGGTCTGGGAGCTGCGCGCCGCGAGTCCGACGAGCGGCCGACGCGCCCTGTTCAGCTCGGCGATGCGGATCGGCCGGGACCACCTGGCCTCCACCGTCTACACGATCGTGTTCGCCTACGCCGGGGCCGCACTGCCCGTGCTGCTCCTCATTGCCCTGTCGGGGTCGTTCGACACCCTCTTCCTTTCGGAGGACGTCACGGCCGAGGTGGTGCGCATGCTTGCCAGCGGCATCGGCCTGATGCTGGCCATACCGGCCACCACCGCAGTCGCCGTCATGGTCGCTCCGCCACCGTCCGCGGCCGTGGTCGAGCCTGTTTTCAGCAGCCGTGGAGCTGTCGATGGGAGCGGGCGGCTGGCGGAGCTCTAGTTCATCGAGCCGGGCTAGGTCACTCGGGCTGAACCTTGTGTAGTCGCCGTCTCGTATTCGATCGCATTTCGCACGCCCGCGCGGAGCCCTCGTGGCAAGCTGACTCGCCTGCCTGGGTCTCGAGGAGACGGTCAGCCCACCGGCACTGAGACCTCGGGCTCCAGCTCCAGGGTCAGTCGGCCGCCTGGCAGGCGGCGCAACGGCCAAACAGCTCCAGCTGGTGGGTGACGTCGCTGAAGCCGTGCTCAGTAGCCACGGCGATGGCCCATTGCTCCACGGCCGGCCCGTCGACCTCCACCGTGCGCCCGCACTGGCGGCAGATGAGGTGGTGGTGGTGGACGTCGCTGCAGCGTCGGTAGAGAGTCTCGCCGTCCTCACGGGCCAACGTGTCGACCTCCCCGAGCTCCGCCATCAGCCCCAGGTTGCGGTACACCGTCGCCATCCCGACAGACATCCCGCGTGCGCGCAGTGCGTCATGGAGGTCCTGAGCGCTGCGGAACTCACCCGCCTCAGCCAGCAGCGTCGAGACCGCCACCCTCTGCCGNNATGCTTGTGGCCGTCGTGGAGATGGTCAACGTGGTCCTCGTGGGTGACCGAGTCATGCCCGTCACCTTCGTAGTGGGGCTCACCGTGCCCGGGGTGCACCTTGAACCGGGTGTGCGATGTGGCGCGCAGTGCCCCGACACCGCTGGCAATCAGGTAGATCAGGAAGGAGATGGTCGTCACGTACGGGCTGATCGGAATCGATGACCCAAGCGCAAGGAGGATGCCGCCGACCAGGGAGACGAACGCGAATCCCATCGAGAGGAGGGCCACGCGTGTCGGTGAGTGGGTCAGACGCATTGCAGCGGCAGCGGGGGTGACGAGAATGGCCAGCACCAGGAGCGAGCCGACGATCTGGACGCTGACCGCCACGGTGAGCCCGAGCAGAATCATGAACGCCAACGACAGAAAGCGGGTTGGCACACCACGCGCTTCGGCGACGTCGGGATCGAGGCTGGCGAAGGTGAGTGGCCGCCAGATGGCGAGCAGCCCGATAGCGACAATGAGGCTGATGACCATCAAGGCGCCGAGTTTCGGGTCGTCGACGGCAACGATCTGACCGGTGAGGAGACCGAACTTGTTCGCTGTTCGGCCCGGGTAGAGGGACAGGAAGAGGATTCCCAGTCCGAGGCCGAAGGGCATGATGACGCCGATGACAGAGTTCCGTCGCCGGGCTTGGGCGCCGAAGATGCCAATGATGGCCGCAGCCAGGAGGGACCCGCCGAGAGCACCGGGCACGACTCCGATGCCGAACAGCAGGCCGGCCGCACCCCCAGCGAAGGAGAGCTCGCTGATCCCATGCACGGCGAACGCGAGGTCGCGCTGCATCACGAAACTGGCCACCAGGCCCCCAAGGATGCCGAGGATCGCGCCGGCGATGACGGAGTTGATCAGCAGGGTGAACAGCTGGCCGTAGTCGGCGAAGTTGAAGAGCTGGGAGAGCCAGGTGCTCACGATTCGCTCCGTTTCGTCATCGTCACTGCCCGTGGCTCTTGTCGTGGTGAGGGTGTTCAGGGGTTCCCGCAACCAGGATGCGACCGCCGGCACGGACGACTTCGACCGGCGCCTCGTAGAGATCGCTCAGGACCTCGCTGCGCAGCACCTCATCGGGGGGGCCTATCCGAAACCGTTCGTTGCCCAGATAGAGAACGCGGTCGACGATCTCGAGCACAGGGTTGACGTCGTGAGTGACCAGCAGCACGGCGAAACCGCGAGCCCTGCGCTCCTGGTCGATCAGATCCACGACCTCGGCCTGACGACGTAGATCGAGCGACGCGAGAGGCTCGTCGCACAACAACAGCCAAGGATTGCTCGCCAGAGCTTGAGCAACCCGCAAACGCTGCTGTTCGCCGCCCGACAACAGACCTACGGGTACGTCGGCGTACTCCGACGCGCCGACCTCCCGCAGCAGGTCGTCGATGATCCTGCGACGCCGACGGCTGGGCAGCCCTGGCCCCCACCGGTGCCCCGCCAGCCCGAGCCCTACGAGGTCGCGGCCACGCAGCGAGACGCCGACGTCCGACAGTCCTTGCTGAGGCACGTACCCGATGTGACGGCTGCCGCGCCGCACGGGCTGCCCGAGGAAGGTCGCTTCACCGGTGGCCAAGCGGAACTCGCCCAGGATCGTGCGCAGCAGACTGGTCTTTCCTGAACCATTGGAGCCCAACACCGCGATCAGCTCACCGGGTCGCACATCCAGATCCAGATCGCGCCACAACACCCGCCCACCCAAGGCGAGGGTCGCGCCACGCATCCGGAGTACCGGATCCTGATCGGGGAGAGGCCCTCGGCGTCCAGCCAGTACCGATCCGCTCGCAGGGGCTTCGGGTGCGGCACCCGCTCGCTTGCTCTCGGGCTCGCCGGAATCTGAAGGCGTGACCGGGCTCACGAAGCGATCGCCTGCCCAAGAGCTGTGATGATGCCTGCTTGCCAGTCGAGGTAGGTCTTGCCGCTCGGTACGGTCTCCTGCACCGCCACGACCGGGACTTTCGCTGCGTTGGCCGCATCGAGCACTTCTTGGGTCAGGGGTCCGCTGGTCTGCTGGTTGTAGGCCAACACCGACACGGCGTGGTGGGAGAACAGAGCCAGAGTCTGGTCCACGACGCTGGGCGCTGGGTCCGTCCCGTCCTCGATGGCCTTGCTGAACTCTTCAGGCGTCTTGTTGACGAGCCCCAGTGCGTCCAGAAGGTAGAGCGGTACGGGCTCCGTGATAGCAGCGCCCTTGCCCGCGTACTTCCCCTTCAGATCGGCCACGCTGGCGTTGAGCTTGTCCAAGCCTGCGGTGAACGCCTGGGTGTTGGTCGCGAACACGGTCGATCCACCCGGGTCGATCGTGGTGAGCTGGTCGCGGACAGCCTCGGCGACCTTCCGTACGGCGGCGTAGTCGTACCAGACATGCTCGTTGAGGTCTTGGCCCGGCGCGGCCTTGTCACCGGAGAGGTCAACGGCGTTCAGCACGACCACCTTCGGGTTGCCCGCCGACTGCAGCATGGTGTCGACGAAGTCGTCGTAGCCGCCGCCGTTCTCGACCACCAGCTGCGCTTGAGACAGCGCCAGCTGGTTACGGCCACTGGCCTGGTACTCGTGCGGATCCTTGTTCGGATCATCGATGATGCTGGTCACCTCGACCTGGTCGCCGCCGATCCTGCTGGCAATATCGCCCCACACATTCGTCGAGGCCACGACCTTGACCGTGGCCGCGGACGAAGCGCTCGCTGGAGAGCTGGCCGGCGTCGACCCACCCGAGCAGCCCCCCAGCGTGAGCACCGCAGACAGTGCCACCGCGACTGCCCCCGAAAATGTCCAAACCCTCATGACGTTTCCCTTCGGGCCCGTCCAGCGGGTCCGCTGGCGTCTTCATGACCTCGGCCAGACACTAGCTCATAACGATAATGACTCTCAACATGAATAGGGCGCAGCCGATCAGCGCCGCTTGCGGAGCTGAGTGTCCGGTCGGCGGCGGCGACGGCTAGCGAGCCGGCCACTGGCGTCACACGAAGTGGCTTCGTCAACCTGTCGACGCCCCTCTTGCATCGTCGGAGCTGAGCACTTCTGTGGGCGTTCACGCACCGCGAAAGCGNNCTGCTCGACTCGGCGTTATGCCTTGCCAGAGCACCTGGGAGGGTGGAGCTAAGGGGATTCGAACCCCTGACCTTCTCATTGCGAACGAGACGCGCTACCAACTGCGCTATAGCCCCTTGCGGCTGCCAAGACTAGCACAGCGACCTGCTCGGCCGGGAACCTGAACGGGTGCCCGGCGGGCCCTGCTGGGCGGGTCGAGGAGCCAGGAAGTGCACCGTTCAAACGGGCTCTTCGGCGTGTCATGACCCCTCGGCGCGGTGATGGGTCCAGGGGTCAGGACCTGCACACGAGCCGGTCCCGCAGCCCTACTCCCCCGAGGCCCGCCGATGCTCGCGGACGTCCGTCTCGAGCCCCTCGTCCGCCGTCACCGGGGCCACCGGGCCAGCGGTGTTGGGGGCGGTGAGGTCGATCGTGCGTACGGTGCGCGGGGTCAGCGGGCGGGACACGTACGTGATCGGTGTGACGGGGATCGGGTCCCACAGGCTCATCGTCGGTACGGGTCCGGAGATCTCGATCGAGAGCTCGTGCTCGGCGAGGAGGTCGTCCTGGCCGAGCGAGGTGTCGGGGAGGGCGATCGAGATCGTCTCCTCGTCGTCGGAGAGCTCGATGTCGGCGAGTTTCGCGTCGAGGCGTCGGTAGACGAGTCCCATGCTCCACTTCGAGGCGACGAGCCATGCCACGAGCGCGCCGCCGGCCACAGCCACCGTCCACCAGCGGGTCAGACCGAATCCCGTGGTCACGCCGAGGAGCACGACGGACAGCACAAGCAGGACCAGGACGCGGCTGCGGCGACGAGCCGCCCGCAACGACCGTACGTGCAGCTCTCGTCTCAGCGCAGCCCGCAGCAGGGGCGTCGACACGTCGGCCAGATCCACCGTGTCGCTGTCCTCGCTGAGATGGATCAGCTTCGCGTCGTCGGTGAAGTTCAGGGTGTGCTCGACGTCGATCGGCGTCTGGTCACGATGGCTGAGGTACCACGGCACGAGATAGGCCAACCACGCGGCGACGAGGCCGCCGAAGATCAGCCCAGTAGTGCCCATGCGGTCGAATGTACGGCAACCCCCCGCGGGTCCGACCCGGTGCCACGCCGAGGATCGCGAATCACTCTCGTCACAACTCGGCCCACCCCCCATACAGGTCAGCCGAGCCGAGGGACCTCTGGCCCGAGCCGCGCCCACATTCCCCCGGGAACCTCCTCGGCGTTCAGCGCGAAGCACTCGTGGTCGCGCCAGTCACCGTCGATGTGCAGGAACCGGGGCCGCAGTCCCTCATGACGGAAGCCGAGCTTCTCCACCACCCGCAACGACGCGGCGTTCTCGGGCCGGATGTCGATCTCGACGCGGTGGAGGTTCATCGTATGGAAGCAGTAGTCGGTGGCCAGGGCGACGGCCGCCGGCATGATGCCGCGGCCCGCCCAGCGCTGGTCGATCCAGTAGCCGACGCTCGCCCAGCGCGCCGCGCCGTACCGGATCGCCGACACCGTCAGCTGCCCCGCGAGCTCAGGCGTTCCATCGCCCGTCGGGTCGAACCACAGCAGCCATGGCAGCATCTCACCGCGCCTGGCCTCGTACGTGAACTGGCCGATCATCGACCGGGCCGGGAGGCGCTGGCCGCCTGGCGGCGTCGTGGCGTCCCACTGGCGCAGCCACGCCGAGTTGCGCCGCCGCATGAGGTCCCAGGCGCGCACGTCACGCCTGCGGAAAGGGGCGAGCGTCACGCCGCCGTACGAGATCGTGGCGGGCCAGCGATGCACTTCAGGGAAGTTCGGCCCGGACATGGCCAGCGCTCAGCCGTCCAGCAGCCAGATGTCGACTTCGTCACCAGCTGCGACGAAGTCAGTGTCCGGATCCAGAAACACAAGGGCGTTCGCTTGGGGAAGCTCGCTCACGAGCAGCGGCGCGTGCGCGGCACCGACGAGTGAGACGACGAGGCCCGCTGCGTTCTCCGTCGCGAGGCCGCGGCGCAGCTCGAGCACGCCGGGGGTGGACGTCATCCCCATCGCGGCCTTGGCCACGTACGTCTCGGGCAGTACCGGTTCCGCACCCATCAGCTGCAGGATCGCCGGCTTGACGAAGGCCTCGAACGCGACGAACGCGCCGACCGGCTCGCCGGGCACCATGATGACCGGCACCTGGTCGTCGCCGAGGATCCCGACGCCCTGCCAGCCGCCCGGTTCGAGGGCGACCTCGGCGATGTCGTACGGGCCGAGCTCATGGATCGCCGTGCCGACGACGCTGTCCAGGCCGTTCGTCAGNNCGCCACACCTCGGCGCCGAGAGCCTTCGCGGCGGAGGCGACGATGTACGAGTCGGCGTCGTACTTCTCGCCCGGACCGAGTCCACGGCCCGGCGCGGCGAGCTCGCTGCCCACGGAGATGACGACCACGCGGGGACGGGGCCTGATGAGCACCTTGTCGATCCCGCACGCGGCGAGCACCGCCACGAGGGACGGGTTGAGCACGGTGCCCTTCTCCACGAGGAGGGCACCCTCTTCGATGTCGGAGCCCTCGTCGGAGACGTTCTGGCCACGCAGCGTGGTGGCGGAGATGGTGACGTTCTCCGTTCCGCCGTCCGTGATGCCCGCGGCCACGACCGTGTCGGCGCCGATCGGTAGCCCTTGGCCGGCCCGGATGAGGCGCGCCGTCATCGACGGCAGCGGGTCGTCTCCGGTCCAGACCTGTCCGTCGACAGGGAGCTTGACGGGGGTGCGTGCACTCGCACCGCGTACGTCCGCGGCGCGGACGGCGTACCCGTCCACCGCTGCCACGTCGAACCCCGGCACGGGCGAGTCGGCGTGGATGTTCTCGCTGACCTGGAGACCGACGGCATCGACGAGGTCCATCCCGAACGGCATCAGCGGCTCGATGAGGCCGAGAAGGAACGTGCGATGGGCGGCCAGGCTGCGCGACGGACCGAGATCGGGCGCGGGCGTCTTCAGCGGCGGCCACACCGTCTCCCGCACTGGCGCAGGCTCATCGGCCTTTCGACGGAACAACGGCATGCTCCTTACGATAGGTCAATGGCCTCACCCACACCGGGCGCCGAGCGGGCGATCCGGCAAATCGACCAGCCGGCCAAGGACGCGATCCGGGCCGAGGTCCGTGCCTCGCGAGCCGCGCGTACGGCCGAGGACCGCCTGGCCGACGACCTGGCTCGTACGGGACTGCTGCTCGCGGCCCTCGACGACTGGACCCCCCGCATGGTGGCGGCGTACGCGAGCACGGGGGACGAGCCGGGGACCCCCGACCTCCTCGACGCGCTCGTGGCTAGGGGTGCCACGGTGCTGCTGCCCGTGCTGTCGGCGACGGTCGCTGGACCGAGGGCGACGGCCGAGTGGGCTGTGTACGAGGGGCGCGGCTCGCTGCGCAGCGGCCTGTGGGGCATCCCAGAGCCGACGTCGGGAGTCCTCGGCGTCACCGCGATCGAGCAGGCGGAGCTCGTGGTCCTGCCGGGCATGGCGGGAACCGTGTCTGGTGACCGGCTCGGGACGGGCGGCGGCTGGTACGACCGCGCACTGGTCGGTACGACGTCGCCGCGCTGGATGCTGCTGAACGACGACGAGCTGTACGAGTCGGTGCCGCTCGGTCCCTGGGACCTGCCCGTGTCGCGCATCGTGACCGCGACCCGCGTGGTGCGCTGCCGCTGAGCCCGTACCATCCATGCGGAATCCGGCGCCCCGGCGCTGCGTTGAGCAGGCGGTATCATTTCCCGCGTCTGCCGGGTTGTTCGGCGACGCCCCCGTACATCGAGTTGGAGGATCCTCTAGATGCCCACCTACCAGTACCGCTGTGTCGACTGCGGCAGCGAGCTGGAGACCGTCCAGAAGTTCTCGGACCCCTCGCTGACCGAGTGCCCCGAGTGCGACGGAACGCTGCGAAAGGTCTACTCGGCCGTGGGCGTCGTCTTCAAGGGCTCAGGGTTCTACGCGACCGACAACCGCACCAAGGGCAAGACCGCTGCCGCGAGCGCCGGCTCGAGCGGCTCGTCCGAGAAGTCCTCCGGGTCGGAGAAGTCGGGTTCCGAGAAGTCGTCGAGCGGTGAGAAGTCGTCCACCTCCGACTCGAGCTCCTCGTCGAAGCCGCCGAGCTCGTCGACCACCTCCGCCGCCTGACCCACGGCTCGCCCAGCGTCTGCACTCGCGCCACTACACAGGCCCAGCGGGTCGACCGGAGCGGGCCCCTTCTCACGAGCGCACCCCTACACCAGCAGCGCGTCCCTGCCGCGCCACCCTTCGTACGACCACGCTCCCTTGCCCAGTGCCCCGGGTCGCGACAGACACCAGTGCCCCGGGTCGCGACAGACAAACGGTGCAGATGTGACACGTACGACGGCGCGGCGCGCCCCACAAGCCCCCATTGCCTGTCCGACGCGAGGCTGGATCGCGAGCAACAACTGTCGGATCATTGGTCCGTGCCGCGAGACCTACCTGAATCAGATGAGACATCTCGCTGAGAGGAATTGCCATGCAGGTGACGACCGCTCCTTCGGTCGAGAGTCGCGCTGAACAGCCGTACATGGGGATACGCCTGTGGATCCCCTCGAAGGACCTCTCCACGTGGACCACGAAGCTGCTCAAGGAGCTTTCACGGTGGATGACCTCGGCAGGTCTTCTAGCCGGCGGTCCGGCGTTCCACCGGTTCCACGTCATCAACATGGGCACCGAGTTCGAGCTCGAGGTCGGAATCCCGGTGGCCACAGCTGTGTCGGGCGACGATCGCGTGAAGCCCAGCTTCATCCCGGCCGGACGGTATGCCAACCTCACGTACACGGGCCGCAACAACGCGTACAAGGGCAACAAGACGTTGGTGGAGTGGGCGCGGGAGAACGGCGTCGCGTGGGACCGGTGGGACGACCCTCGTGGGGACGCGTTCCGGTGCCGGTACGAGTCGTACCTCAGCGACCGACTCACCGACCCGGACAAGGCCACCTGGCGCACGAACGTCGCCATCAAAGTGATGGACTAGCCACCGGCGACGTGAAGGACTGGTCACCGGCTGAGGTTGTCCACAGGCCCCTCGGACTCCACGACTTCTGGGGACAACTGACGGATCCGAGACCGTACGCGCATTGTCCGGGGTGTGGACCTCAGGAAAGATCATCAACCTCATCCGCTGGCACCGGCGCGGCGTGGCCGCCGTCCTGGTCGGCGTCTCCGTCTTCGCCGGGCTCTCGGCCGTCACCGGCAAGGACTCGGCCGACCTCGTCACCGTCGTCGTGGCCAGTCGCCTGGTGGCGGCTGGCTCCACGGTGACGGACGTCGACGTCAGGCTGGCGAGGATGCCGAGACAGGCGGTGCCGGACGGCGTGCTCAGCCAGACCCGTGAGGCGGTCGGGAAGGTGGCAGGGACCGGCGTCCGGGCCGGCCAGATCCTCACCGACCTCACGCTGGTCGGCGGCACGACCATAGACGGCACGGTCGTGCTCAGTGTGAAGCTCGACAACCCTGAGCTGGCCGCCCTGGCGCCGCCTGGCACACGGGTCACGTTGTACGCGACGAGCTCGGCGCAACCGGTCGCCTCGCACGTGCTCGTGGTGGCTGTCCCTGCTGTCGGGAGCGGCAACGTGTTGAGCGGCACGACCGCGACGGTGCTGCTCGTACGGGTCACTGCAGTGGACGCCGGCGCGATCACGATGGCGATGTCGTCGTCGACGTTGACGCTGGCGATCGGATGAGCTCGCCCGCGGTCCGTGAGGAGGGTGCACGATGGTGCCGCGAGCGGTCAGTCGGCCTCGAGATCGGAGTTCGTACGTCCGGTGAGGACGGACTCGTTCTGGGTCGCGGTCGGCCTTCGGCGACGATCCGCCGACTCGTCGTCGACCTTGACCAGCATCCAGTTGGCCTCGTCGCCGCCCATCTTCGTGTGGGTGACGGCGAAGGCGCCCGACAGCTTGTGGCCGTACAGCAGGACTTTGATGTGGCCCTTCAACAGAGCGTCCGCGGCAGCAACGGGTTCGCCGTCGAGGGTGGTGAGGTTGTCGTACGTCCCGGTGTCCCAGACGATCACCGTGCCGGCGCCGTAGCCCCCGCCGATACGGCCCTCGAAGTCGATGTAGTCCAAGGGATGGTCCTCGGTGCGATGGGCCAGCCTCTTGTCGGCGGGATTGAGTGACGGGCCCTTCGGAACGGCCCACGACACGAGCACGCCGTCCACTTCCAGCCGTACGTCGAAGTGCAGGCTGCGGGCATCGTGGCGCTGGACGACGAACCTCGGCTGACCGTCGCGCGGGGGCGGCCCGTCCGCTCCGGTCGGCTCGCCGGAGAGCTCCGTACGGCGCTTGCGGCGGTACGCGTCGAGTCGCTGGTCAGCATCCATGGGTTCCCGGTACCCCTTCCCTAGCACGGTTCACACCTGGCTGTGAACGTGCAAACACATCGCAGAAGTTCCTCGTCACGGAGTAGTTGAATGCTACGTTTCCTCCCGAATGCGGGGCCTGGGGGGTTCCGCACCCGCCTCCGAAAGGGCACTCCCATGCAAGGATTCAAGGACTTTCTGTTCCGCGGCAACCTGATCGAGCTGGCCACCGCATTCATCATCGGCGGCGCGTTCGCCACCGTCGTAGAGGGCTTCACCAAGATCGTCATCGAGCTTCTCGCCAAGCTGGGCGGCGCACCGAACTTCGACTCCTGGGCCCCGGGCGGACTCACGAGCGTCGGTCCGTTCCTCACCGCCGTCGTCTCGTTCGCCATCCTCGCAGCGGTGGTCTACTTCGGCCTCGTGAAGCCGTACGAGATCATCAACGCCCGCGTCAAGAAGCCGGCCGAGGACGGTCCTGGCGCGCCGACCACCGAGGACATCCTCCTCGAGATCCGCGACCTGCTCGCCGCCCAGAAGTCCGCCTGACCGACCGGGCGAGGCGTCACCGCGCACAAGCCTCATCCACTACGGCCCTCCGACTCCTGTCGGGGGGCCGTCGTGCGTCACCAGTGGGGCGGTACGTCGCTGAGGAGACGTCGCTCGTCGGCGGTGAGGGCCGTACGCGTGGGCTGCGGCTGGACGACCCCGTCGAGCCCGAGCAGCCTCCGTACCTCTCCCACGAGGGCGTACCACTGGGCCGGGCCGGCGGCCACGACAGATCGGGCGACCGGGAACGGCCATACCTCCTCTGCCTCGAAGCGTCCTCGCGCCAGCGCCACGATTCGCGACGACGGCCATCCCTGCTTCTCGAGCGCCGCGAGGACGGTTCGGGCTTCAGGAGCCGTGTCGGGAAGATCGACGGTTTCACCGATGAGACTGGTCGCCAGTTCGGTCGCCCATCGGCTGGAAGTCATAGCCGCATCGTAGGTGGACACCCTTGTGGAGGCGTAGACGCCACAAAGGCCCGGTCCGATGGACCAGGCCTTGAGGGACGAACGTGTAGACAAAGTGAGAGCGGCGCCAAGTGAAGGGCTGAAAGCCGTCTACCCACCCCCAGGAGACATCATCCTCGGCGCCGCTCTCGTTTGATCACTCTAGGTCAGTGTGACCTCCGCCACAAGGCCGGGTGAGAAGACTCACATGTAGACCACAGAAATCGGTGGTTCCTGCGAGTCACTGCTATCATCTGCGCCCACCCACCCGCACGGCCACACCCTCGAGCGATTGCGTGAGCTCGAGCGAGTGCTCCAGAAGCCGTCCGGGCAAGGCGAAGCGACGGGTTGCGGTCGTCATCGTACGAGAGGTCGTCGTCGTGGTTGCTCATGCTGTCACCTCGAATCGGCGGCCCGCGTGACGGAGGTACACGTCGTCGAGCGTCGGGCGCCCGACCGTCACCGAGACGACTGTGAGGTCTGCCTCGTCCAGAGCCGCGAGGACCGTCGGTACAGCGCGTGATCCGCTCCCGGCCCTGGCCCGCGGGGTCGCTGTGTCGACGCTGACCTCTCTGACCCCCCGCATGCCCACCAGTCGCATGGCGGCGCCGGCAGCGTCGCCCGGCGACTCGAGCTCCACGACGACGGTGTCGCCGTCCCGCTCGCTCTTCAGCTGCTCGGGCGTACCTTCCACGACGACGTGGCGTGGTCGATGATGCTCACCCGCTCTGCGAGCCCGTCCGTCCGCCTCTCGGCAGTGGTCGGCATGTCGGGCCCCTCGACGGTTCCCATCCCCAACCTGCGAGTCAAGGGGCCACTGTCTGCGCTAGTCCAAAGCGACCATCAGCGTGTCGTGACCCCTCGACCGCACTCCCCCACCAGGCCCGTCGAGGGGGCAGCAACAGCGCGAGTACGTGGAAGCCGTCGGCGTGTCGTG
>PMBM01000069.1 GCA_003153855.1 Propionibacteriaceae bacterium | reverse complement strand
GGGATGGAGAGGTAGAACGCGTGGTTGCCGTTCGTGCCGCGCAGCTGGTCCAGCTCCTCGATGGTCGCGGCGAGCTCCGCGTAGGACGACTCCTCGTCGAGGTTGCCCTGGACGAACCGGATGCCCTCGCAGAGCTGACGCCAGACCTCCTCGCGGAACGGTGTCCGGGCGTACTCGCGGACGGCCTCGTGGACGCGGGAGGCGAAGTCCTCGTCGGCCCACTCGCGGCGTGCGAACCCGACGAGCCCGAAGCCTGGCGGCAGGAGCCCTCGGTTGGCCAGGTCGTACACGGCAGGCATGAGCTTCTTGCGGGCGAGGTCGCCGGTGACGCCGAACATCACGAGCACGCACGGACCAGCGATGCGGGGGAGCCGGCGATCCTGCGGGTCGCGCAGCGGATTCCCGCTGAACCTCTCGTCTGCCACCGTGCTCCTCTCGTGTGGATGCCGGGCCCCCAGGGAGATCAGGCCCGGACTAGGAAGAACGGCTTATCTGGAAAGCCTATTCCTTGGGCAACGCTGCGTGCGCCACATCAAGTCTCATCGCCGGAAGAGCACCGGATCCATGGCTGCGGCGAAGAACACCAGAGCCAGGTACGTGTTCGACCAGTGGAACAGNNGCGACCGGCCACAGGACGAGGCTGGTCGCGACGGTGAGCACGGTGTAGACGAGGATCCGCGAAGCGACGGCCACACGGCTGGCGACGACCGGCAGCATCGGCACGCCGCCCGCCTCGTAGTCCTGCCGGTAGCGCCAGGCGAGCGCCCAGGTGTGCGGCGGTGTCCAGAAGAAGACGATGAGGAACAGGACCAGCGGCGGCCACGCGATGCTGCCCGTGACCGCGGTCCAGCCGATGAGCGGCGGGAAGCAGCCGGCGATACCGCCCCAGATGATGTTCTGCGACGTCAGGCGCTTCAGCCACATCGTGTACACGAACACGTACAGCGCGTTCGCCAGCAGCGCGAGCCACGCGGACAGCCAGTTCACCGCCAACCCGAGGACCAGTACGGAACCGACCCCGAGCACCGTCCCGTACACAGCCGCTGCCTGGCGGCTGACCCGATGGCGGGGGAGGGCCCGTGTCCGGGTGCGGCGCATCAGCTCGTCGATGTCGGCGTCGATGACGTTGTTGTACGTGTTCGCGCTGCCGGCAGCGAGGTAGCCGCCGACCATCGTCGCGATCATCAGTCGCCACGAGGGGATGCCGTGCGCGGCGAGGAACATTGCAGGAAGGGTCGTCACGAGCAGCAGCTCGACGATCCGCGGCTTGGTCAGCCCCACGTAGGCGGCGATCACATCTCGCGCCGTCACGGCTGGGCCGATGGCCTGCGGCACCGTCGCGGCGTCCGCGGGTGGAGTCACTCGTCACTCCCTGGTCGTGTCGGCGGGTGGGCCGAACGCACTTTAGCCCGCGTTTGCGACCGAGGCCACATCGCGCAGTCGCCAGTAGACATGAGCGGTGGCTGCAGCGAGCACCGCGAGGCCCGCCATGTGCAGCGCGACGCCCACGATCGGCAGGCCGGTGAAGTACTGGACGTAGCCGATGACGCCCTGCAGGAGCTGTACGGCCAGCAGGGCTGCGACGAGCCGCGACCTCACGATGGCGAGGGTCACGACCGTGAGGATCACGAGCAGCCAGACCGCCCACGCATGGATGTGGGCGGCGAGCTCGGGGCTGATCCCGTTGCGCTGGATCGTGCTGTCGTCACCGGCGTGCGGGCCGGCACCGGTCACCACGGTGCCCAGGACGATCACGAGGACGGTGGCGGCAGTGACCGCGACGACAAGGCGTCTGACGAGAGGCGAGACCGTGAGCGGCGCCGTGTCGTACGTACGGTTCACCATCACGACGCACAGTCCGATGATCGCCACGGAGAACAGCATGTGGAAGCCGACCAGCCAGGGGTTGAGCTTCGTGAGCACCGTGATGCCGCCGAGGACCGCCTGTACAGGGATGCCGAGACCGGCGACGACGGCGAGCGTACGGATCGGACGCATCGGGGCGCCGGCGGCCGTCGCCTTGACCCTGAACGCCGAGACGACCATGCCGATCGCCAGAGCCACGAGGACGAACGTGAGCAGGCGGTTCGTGAACTCGACGACGCCGTGGACGCCGAGCTGCGGGCGGGGCACGTACGACGTGTCGCTGCACTGCGGCCAGGTCGGGCAGCCGAGGCCCGAACTGGTCAGGCGCACGATGGCGCCCGTCACGATGATCAGCATGTTCGCCGCCAGCGAGGCCACCGCCCAGGTGCGCAGCGCGCGTACGGTGCCGAACAGGCGGGCACCGAGGGACACGCGGACGGAGCTAGGGGCAGTGGCGGTGGTCACGGCGACGAGTCTAGAGCCGACGGCGTGGTCCTCCGCGCCCGTCGTCAGAGCGCGGAGTCCTTGCGGAACTCGTCGTACGAGACGTTCCAGTCCGTCCAGCCGTTGCCCTTCTCGAGGCCGCGGGATGTGCCGGTCACGTTGAAGAGGTCACCCACCTTGCAGTTCGCGAACAGCCAGGCGCCGTTGGCCGTGCTGACGCCGATGCAGCCGTGGCTGACGTTGGCGTGGCCCTGGCTGCCGACCGACCACGGCGCGGCATGCACGAACTCGCCGGAGTCCGTCTCGCGCATCGCGTACTGGACGTTGGACAGGTCGTAGTAGTCCGGGCTCGACTTGGAGATGCCGACCGTCTCGGAGTTCATCCGGAGCGACGAGAACTTCTCCTTGAGCACCTTCTTGCCGCTGCGGCTCACGAAGCCGGGCTTGCCGCCCGTGATCGGGATCGTCTTGGCGGTGGCGCCGTCGATCACGACGGTCATGTAGTGGGACGCGAGGTCGGCGTTGAGGATCACCGAACGACCGACGGTCATGGTGCCGGTGACGGACTTCTGTCCGTACGTGCCGTTGCCCGCCGGGATCGAGTTGACGTCGATGTTGATGGTGACCTGCGTGCCGGCCTTCCACATCTCCTTGGGACGCCAGTGCACCTCGGTGCTCGACAGCCAGCCCCACGACCCTTCCTGGGCCGGGTTGGAGGCCACTGTCATGTGCTTCTGGAACGCGGCCTTGTCGGTGACGGGGACGTCGAACTTCACGACGACCGGCATGGCGACGCCCACGGTGCCTCCGGACACGATGCTCGGCATGATCTGCTGCTTGAGCGACAGGTTCTGGGCGGTGAACGACGTCGTGGTGGTGGCGTCGACGCCCTCGAGGTTGTGACCGGTGACGACGACCTGGTACTTCATGCCGGGCTCGAGGAGGCTCCCCGCAGTCCACGTCGCGTTGTCCGGGGACATGGTGCCCTGGATGGTCTGCGAGCCCGCCTTGGGGTCGGTGAACGTCATCGCGACGTCGGTGATCGAGCCGTGCGAGGCCGTCACAGTGAGGAGGGTGTCCACGGGGACCGTGGCGCCGTCGGTCACGCTGGTCGTCAGCTGGACAGGGGCAGCGGTCGTCGGGGTGGCCGATGTCGCCGCCACCGCGGGCGCCGAGGTGTCGGACGCCGGCGAGCTCGTCAAGGATGTGGGTCCGCTTTTCGCGCAGCCCGCGAGGACGAGGGCGGACCCGGCACCGGCGAAGCCGACGACCGCGCGACGTGAGACTGGCATGCAAACTCCCATGGGCAGAGAGACTTCCTGGATACCAGAATAAGCCAGAAAGCGGCCCTTCCTGTCCCCACGCCGTACACGTGAAACGGGCCGGTCTGTGCGACCGGCCCGTTCCAGGGTTGTTCAGACTGCTTGAAGGCTCACTTCTCTCCCACACCGACCGGCTCCGGCACGCTGGCCGGGGACAGGATGGCGTCGGGCGACGGGACCAGCTGGTCGTCGTCCTGGTTGGACCCAGCCTTGATGGAGTCCTCGAGGTTCCCCGGGATCCGCATCATGTAGAACGACCGCCACACGAAGTACGCGGACACGAGGAAGAACACCACGGCCAAGACATGGACAAGCAGGGCGAGGCCGGAGTTCGTCAGGCTCACGGCCAGCTCGACGGCCAGCAGGCCGAANNATCTTCTTCGCGTTGTCCCAGGCACCTCCGGCGTTCGCCATGAAGATGGCCTGGAACAGACCGACGACCGCGATCGCGATCAGGTAGCCGATGAAGAAGTACGGCTCCACGAAGGCGAATCCGAGAGTGGCGAAGAAGATCGCAAGGAAGATGACCAGCATGCCCTTCTGGGCGTAGTCGGTGCAGATCTCCACGACTTCGGTCGAGTCCTTCGTGGACGCCTTGGCGTCCGCGGAGGGATCGAGGTGGATGTGCTCCTTGATGTACTCGACAGCCCGGTAGGCACCGGTGGTGACTGCCTGGGTGGCAGCGCCGGTGAACCAGAAGATCATCGCGCCGCCGGTGATNNAGGCCGAGCAGGAACGGAGCGTGGATCGGGCTCAGCAACGCCGCTACCTGGTCGAGGTTGGTCGGCTTCTGGTCACCCGCGAGGTCCTGAGCGAGGAACAGGATGATCGAGAAGATCATCGTGGTCGCGCCCACCACGGCGGTGCCGATGAG
>PMBM01000037.1 GCA_003153855.1 Propionibacteriaceae bacterium | reverse complement strand
GACACCTGCTTGGCCGTCCCGGTGCTGTGGGCCTCGGCGTCGGTGGTCACGACCATGTCAGCCCCGTCCGTACAGGCCAGGCCGGTCCCGATCTCCACCTGGCCCGTCGGCAGGGCTGCGACGATCTCGAGAGCGCCGTCGTCGTCGACGAACCTCAGGTAGCCGCTCTCGGTGTGCGCCGGGGCGCCGTCGCGGCTGGTCCGCTCCACGAACCAGAGGAACGGCTTCCCGAGGTCCACGATCTCCCAGCTGTCGGAGAAGTCGAACGGCCGGGGCGTCTCGCCGTGGCCCTGACCGCGCCACTCACCGATGAGCCCTGACGCGATCTCGACGCGCGGGTGGGTCATGGGCGTCTCCTCTCTCGTTGCAGGTCACACTAGGGCGGATCCACCCCCGAAGCTGGCAATGGATTCACGAACACGGGGGACGAATGCCCCCGGATTGGGCAGACTGTGCGCATGGCGTCCCACGACATCTTCGCGGGAGAGTCCCAGCGGCTCTCCGACCTCCTCCGAGTGCTCCCCGGATCCTCCGTCGACCTGTCGTCGTGGGACACGAAGTCGACCGCCGGCTTCCCCGGCGACGGGAAGAAGGACGCCGAGAGGCTCCGCCAGGGGATGCTCGTGGAGCTCGCAGACCTGCAGGAGCGGCTCTTCGCCGACGGCCGGTCGTTCCCCGAGCGCGCCACCAGCGTGCTCGTCGTGCTGCAGGGCATGGACACGTCCGGCAAGGGCGGCACCGTCAGCCACGTGTTCTCGCTCATGAACCCGGCAGGGATCGAGCACACGGCGTTCAAGGCGCCGACGCCCGAGGAGCGCAAGCACGACTTCCTCTGGCGCATCACCAACGCTCTGCCCGACAAGGGCATGATCGGGATCTTCGACCGCAGCCACTACGAGGACGTGCTCATCGTCCGCGTCGAGAACCTCGTGCCGGAGGACGTCTGGAGCAAGCGGTACGACCTGATCAACGACTGGGAGGCGAAGGTCGCCGACTCGGGCACCCGGATCATCAAGTGCTTCCTGCACATCTCGCCCGAGGAGCAGCAGGCCCGTCTCGCGGCGCGTCTCGCCGACCCGTCGAAGTACTGGAAGTACAACCCGGGCGACATCGACGTACGGGCGAAATGGGACGAGTACACCGAGGCGTACGAGGCGGCACTCTCGAAGTGCTCGACCGACGTCGCGCCCTGGTACGTCATCCCCGCGGACCGCAAGTGGTACCGGAACTGGGCCGTGGCGACGCTGCTGCACGAGACGCTGCTGTCGATCGACCCGAAGTGGCCGCCGGCAACGTTCGACGTGGCGACCGAGAAGGCCCGGGTCGCTGCGTCCTAGCAGCCGTCAGGCAGTTGCGGCGTCGACCAGCTCGCCCTCGAACTCGAGCAGACCCATCGCCGCGAAGGCGTAGCGGGCGAGCACGAGGTCGATGAGCTCACGGTGTGCACCGATGGGCTCCGCGACGGCAACGGCGCCTGCGCGACGTGCCTGGTGCACCTGGTCCGTGTACGCCTGGTCCGCCGCGAGGAACAACGAGCCGACGGCGATGTGGCGCCGGCCCTGGCTGCGGAGGATACCGATGGCCTGCGAGGTGCTGGGTCCGCTGCCGTCGCAGGAGGCGGCGACCACGGGGACGCGGTGGTGAGCGGCCCACTGGCGAGCGCGCCGGGCGAGCAGGGCACCGCCACGCACGTCACCGCCGCCTTCGGTGGTCAGCACGAGGCCGTCGACCTCGAGCACGCGGGACTGGGCCAGCGCCGCACGCAGTCGAAGGTCGACGACGGTCAGGAGGCTTCCGGCGGGGCCGACCGGCTCACTCACCGAGAAGCGGATCTTGGGGTACGTCGCCCGCACGCGGGACACGAGCAGGTCGAGGTCGTCGCAGTTGCTGGCCGCACGCGTCAGGCACATGGGCACGAACACGATCTCCTCGTGGCCGCGCGCCGTCAGCTGCGAGACCACTTGCGGGCCTGTGGGAGGGCAGTGCCCGAGGAAGGCGGTGTTGACCGAGATCTCGGGGCGCAGTGTCTGCACTTCGCGCCGGAGCTCGTGAGCCACCTGGGTGACCTTGGGGTCGGAGCTTCCGGGGGAGAGCATTACGAGGGCAGGTGCTGGCATGCGGGGACCCACCTTTCCGAACAGATCATTGGCGGCCCCATTGCCGTTCGGGAGAAGACCTCCCGGCTCGTCTCGTCACACGAGACCGAACCACTGCCGTGGTCACTGGTCATGCTATGACCCCTGCTAACCAGAACATTGGTGTGACGAAGCGGCAAATGCAAGCACAATGTCCACCAGGCAAGACGCGATCTTGCGATGCGGACAACCTCGCTCAGAGATCGTTACCCGCGTAGCTCAAGTTGAAACTTTTGTTCGCGAGGGGGAAGTCGGGAACGATCGTGTCGGTGAGCGCTTGAGGGAGTGCAGGCCAGTTGAACCATGACGGATCGACGACCTTCAGCCGCGTCACGACCCCGTCGGTGACCTCGACACGATGGCAGAGGGCTCCCCGCCAGGCCTCGACGACGCCGAATCCCGATCCGCGTCCCAGCGGCACGGGGACCGCGTCGCCGCACCTGCCGCCCAGACGTTCGGACAGGTCCGCGAGGACGGCGGCCGAGACCTCGATCTCGCCCGCGCGCATGAGGAAGCGCGACTCGACNNTCGCGACACCTGAGGCGCGTGCGACGTAGCCGAGAACGTTCATGTGCCGCACCTTGTCAGCGCTGAGTACGGCCGTGCCGTGCAGGCGGTCCGCGACCACAGAGTGGCCCAACGCCAGCTGCGACAGCTCGACGGCCTCCCGGACGACGCCGGCCACGAGCCCCACGTCGACCGGACGCACCAGACGGGCGCCTCCCACCGTGATGGCTCCCCGCAACAGCCGATGGCCGGTCACCTGCTCGTTGTGCCGCAACAGCTGTTCGCGCAGTTGGGCTGTGTGCGCGGAGACGATGCTGAAGGCGACGTCGTTGATGATGGCGCCCAGGTCGGCGACGTGGTTGTAGATGCGCTCGCACTCGAGCAGCTGGGCCCGTACGAGCAGCGCATCGTCGGACACCGTGATGCCCAGCGCGTCCTCGACCGCCATCGCGTAGGCGAGGGAGTGACCCACCGCTGTGTCGCCGGAGATGCGCTCGGTGATCGCCAGGACTTCTTCCAGGGATCGTCCTTCGGCGTGCTTCTCGATGCCCCGGTGGACGAACCAGAGCCGTGCCTTCATCCGGAGGATGGTTTCGCCGACGACGGAGAACCGGAAGTGACCTGGTTCGATGAGACCCGCGTGGATGGGTCCGACGGGGATCTCGTACACGCCGTCGCCCTCGACCTGGAGGAACGGGTACGCCGCCGGCCCTTCAACCCCTGGCATGGACCCGGCGCCGGAGAGCATCGGGTGGTAGCCGGTCGGCCAGTGTGCGTGACGTACCAGCCGGTGGGGGAGCGGGTGGTCCTTCGCCTTGATCCCGTACAGGTCGCGCATCTCGCGCTCGAACCTGCCNNGTCACCTCGGTACGAGTCGTACCCAGGAAGACGTAGACGACGCGGAACCCGTACGGCTCCTCGTGGGCGGCGACGAGGGCCAGGCGGTTCCCCGCGCCGAGCAGGCGTATAGCCGCCTCGCCGAGCTGATCGCGGGTCACGGTGATGAGCGTGGTCATCGGGCGACCCCCAACGCCGCGGCCGCGGCACCCAGGACAGGAACGAAGACCAGCGCGAGGAAGCTGACGACCGCGCCGCTGGCGAGCGCGATGGCGACGGGGGCTGTACGGAACCAGCGGGGCGGGTCGTCGACGAGTGAGTGGTCCCCGGCATGATCCTGCGNNGGCCGCCGACCCCACGAGGAACGGCCAGCCGAGGTCAGGACGCCGCTTGAGCAGCCCGGTGACGTCGGCTATCCGCGAGCTCCCGGTGACGTTCAGAACCCTGCCGGCGACCACGAACATCGCCGCCTTCACGACACCGTGACCGAGCATGTGCAGGAGCGCGGCGGTGAGGCCGAGCGTGGTGCCCGAGCCGACGCCGAGGGCGATGATCCCCATGTGCTCGATGGACGAGTACGCGAGCAGACGCTTGTAGTCGCGCTGCGTGAGCGTGAGGAACGCCGCGACGGCGAGGGACAGCAGACCGAACGCGATGAGCAGGCCGTGGACCAGTCCCACGCCGATGTGCGCCCCGCCGACCGCCTGGACGCGCAGGATCGCGTACATGGCCACGGACAGCAGCACCCCGGACATCAGGCCGGAAACCGGTGCNNCCGGCGCGTGCCAGGTGAGGCGACAGCGTGAGGTTGCCGCTCGTCAGCGCGACCCACGACAGCGTGGGGGAGCCCCCGGCGCGGCCGGAAGCGTAGACGAGCACGACACCGAGGAACGCGATGGCGACGCCGACGGAGCCGAGCACCACGTACTTCCAGGCGGCCTCGGTGGCGCCGCGGGTTCCCGCGTGCCCCACGAGGAAGGCCGTCGCGATCGTCGTGGCCTCGATGGCCACCCACATCACGCCGAGGTTGTCGGACAGCACCGCGAGGCTCATCGCCGCCAGGAAGGCGCAGATCAGGGACTCGCCACGGCCGCCGAGCGAGGTCGACGACAGGCCGCCCCATAGAGCGACGACGGCCACGGCGCCGATGCAGAGCAGCACGTACGAAGCACCCGCATCGGCGCGCAGCACCGAGGAAGTGACGATCGTGCCTGCCGCCACGAGCACGACTCCGCAGGTCAGGATGACGAGGGCGACCGCGAGCGGTACGTACCGCGCGTACGCGTCGCTGTGCCGCCACGCGACGAGGGCGCCCAAGACCGCGGGGACCAGGACGGGGAGCCAGAGCAGCACGGTCATCAGTCCCTCAGCTCCGTCAGGTCGTCGACGGACGTACCGCCATGGGTGTCACGCATGCGCGTCGTCAGCGCGCGCAGGATGACGACGACGAGGAGGACGTCGAGGGTCGCGCCCAGCTCGACCGTCAGCGGGAGCCCGTCCGAGGTGAGGAACGCGACCATGGCGATCCCGTTGTCGAGGACCACGAAGCCCACGAGCTGGCTCACGGCCGAGTGACGCGTGAGGAGGATCCAGAAGCCGATGAGGACGAGAGCGACGCCCGCCGGTAGAGCTCGTGCCGCCGCGCTCTGGTCGCCGCCGCGCAGGGGGTCGCTCACCGCATACGCGAACATCGTGAGGACGGCCGCTCCGAGCAGGCCGAGCGCCGGACGTACGCCGGAGTCGCGCTCCACGAGACGCCCGGTGGCCGTACGTCCCAGGGCCCACGGCAGCAGGCCCGCCTTGACGAGAGCCACGAGGCCGGCAACCAGGAGGAGCTGCGCGTCGCCACGGGACGCGCCGAGCGCCGCGACGAGTCCGGCCAGCGCGAGGCCCTGGACCACGAGGAGCCGGACCGATGCCGCGGTCGAGCGGCGCCACGTCTGCAGCACAGCGGTGAGGAGCAGCACGCCTACTGCTGTGGTGACGATGCTCGATGTCAGTGATGCGTTCATGTCATCCCGCCAGGTAGGACGCGGTCACGGCGAGGAACGCCAGCACGAACGAGCCCGCGAGGAGCTCAGGGACCTTGAAGAGCCTCACCTTGGCCATGAAGACCTCGGCGGCCGCGATGACACCGCCGGCGACGAGCAGCTTGACGCCCAGCGTGACGACGGCGACCAGGAGGGCCAGGGGTTGCATGCTGTCGGCAAGCCCCCACGGAAGTGCGAGGTTGACGACGAGGCCGAGCAGTGCGGTGAGGCGGAGCCACGAGCCGACCTCGAGCCACGCCAGGTCGCGGCCGGCGCTCTCCAGGATCATCGACTCGTGGATCATCGTGAGCTCCAGGTGCGTCGACGGGTTGTCGACCGGGAGCCGACCCGTCTCGGCGAGGACCACGACGACCAGGGCAACGACGGCCAGCAGGCCGGCAGGGGTGACCACGCGGGTGACGTCCGCACCACGAGCGACGACGATCTTGCTCAACGTCGAGCTGCCCACGGGGATGGACAGCGCGTACACGCTCATGAGCACGGTCGGCTCGACCAGGGCGGCGATCATCATGTGGCGGCTCGAGCCCATGCCGCCGAACGCGGTGCCGGCATCGAGACCGAGCAGCGCGAGGGCCACGGTGCCGATGAGCAGGATCGACACGACGACGAACAGGTCGTTCGGTACGGCCGGGATGTTCGCGGTGGTCACGAGCGGTACGAGCGCGACCACCAGCAGGCTCGAGACCAGCAGCACCAGGGGCGCCGCGACGAGGATGATGCTCGATCCTTCGGCGCGCAGCGGCTCCTTGGCGAGAAGCTTCCTGACGTCGCGGTACGGCTGAAGGACGCCGCTGCCGATGCGGCCTTCCAGGCGGGCGCGCACCTGGCGCATGACGCCGATGAGCAGCGGAGTGATGGCCGTCGCGACAACGACCTGAAGAACGACGAGCAGCGTGGCGATCATGGCAGCGTCACCACCACGAGGACGAGGACGAGCGCGGCGAACGAGAAGGCCAGATAGCGGTGGATGCTGCCGTTCTGCACGCGTCGGGCCTGGTCCCCGGCGACGCGGAGCCAGACGGCGGCGGGGGCGTACCAGCGGTCCTCGACGATGTCGGAGACCTCCTGGGCGAACGCGACGCGGTGCTCGAGCACGTGGTCCTCCGCGTGGTGCGAGACCTCGAGCGAGCGGGTGGGACGCAGCGCCTCGCCGAAGACCCGGACGAGCGGCTCCGCGTACGAGGTGGCCGTGTACTCCATCCGGGGGGATGTACGGACGCCACCGCAGCCCCATGCCAGGTCGGTCTCCCGTCGGGGGACGCGGCGCCGGAGAACCAGGACGAGAAGTGCGACGGGCACTGCGAGACCGACCGCGACCAGCCCCAGCGCGTACGGGTCGAGGACGCCGATCGTCACGAGCCGCAGGCCGCCCAGCTCGCTCGTGATGATCCCCGAGTAGCCGAGCACCGACGAGAAGGCTGTCGCAAGGGGACCGACGGCGAGGCCGAGCGCCAGCACGGAGAGTGCGCCGATGGCCTGGGCGACCCCCATGGCGGCGCTGCCGGGCTTCGAGGTGAACTCCGGGGCCGGCGTGGCCGCGGCCTCCGATCGCGGGCGGGCGAGGAACGCCATGCCGAACGCCTTCACGAACGTGAGCAGCCCGAGACCGATGGTCAGGGCCATGAGACCCAGCGTCACCGGCAGGGCGAGCGCCAGCGTCGTGTTGGCACGTCCGTCGCCGTGGACGAGTGCCTGCAGCAACGTCCACTCGGCGGCGAACCCGCTCGTGACGGGCAGCGCGGCCGCTCCCATGGCCGCGATCCCGAACGTCCACGTCGTGACGGGGTGCGACCGGATCAGGCCGCCGAGCCGATCCAGGTCGCGCTCACCGGTGGCGTGGAGGATCGTCCCTGCGCCCAGGAACAGCACGGTCTTGAAGGCCGCGTGGCTGACGACGAGGAGGAGGGCGGCGACGAGGGCGATCGTGGCGACGGCGTCCTGGCCTGCGTTCGAGAGGAGCATCCCGACGCCGACGGCCGTGACGGCAAGGCCCACGTTCTCCGTCGTCGAGTAGGCGAGAAGGCGCTTGAGATCGCTCGTGATGCTGGCCTGCAGGATCCCGTACGCGCCGGACAGGACTCCCAGGGCGAGGACGAGGATCGCGAACGGGCGGGCGACCTGAGGCAGCCAGGAACCCACGAGCAGGATGATCCCGTACACGCCGAGCTTCACCATCGCTGCGCTCATCACGGCCGAGACGTGGCTGGGGGCCTCCGGGTGGGCGCGGGGCAGCCAGACGTGGAGCGGTACGAGTCCGGCCTTGGTCGCGAAGCCGATGAGCAGCAACAGGAAGGCCGCGATCCCCGTAGGCCCGGTGATCTGGGCGGCGGAGATCTGGGTGAACGTCGTGCTGTGGGCCTTGCTCGCGACGAGGGCGAAGCCCGTCGCCAGGCTGAGGAAGCTGAGGTGTGTCATCACGGCGTACCAGACCGCCGCGGTGCGGACTGCGGGGCGCTCGGCGTGATCGGCGAGCAGCAGCACGGTCGACGCGATCGCCATCGTCTCCCACCCGAGAAGGAACGAGACGACATCGCCCGCCGAGGCGACGATCAGCATGCCGAGGAGGAAGACGGCGAAAGCGGACCAGCCTGTACGAGAGGCGGCCGGGCCGTGCGCGTACCCGATCCCGTACAGGGCAGCGATCGCACCCACGGCGCCGACGACCACGCAGAAGACGCCGCCCAGGGGAGTGGGGGACAGCAGCAGGGGGTCGATGCCGAGGCCGCCAGGGATGGCGATCGGGACGACGAGGACGGCCTGCGGCACGGAGGTGATCCCTGCGATGCCGGTGAAGACTCCCGCGATCCCGATGCCCATGCTGGCGCCACCGGAGGCGACTGACCGGTACCGCGGGGGAGCCGCGAACGCCAGGAGGATGGCGAGCGCCGTGAGCGTCAGGACCGTGACGAGGCCGCCGACCGCCGTCATCGGCCGGTCACGCGACGGAGGGCTTCGACGATCGCCTCGGGGCGCGGCGGGCAGCCGGGCACCTCGAGGTCGACGTCGACGAAGTCGGAGACGGGTCCGGCGACCCCGTACGCGCCGGCGAACAGCCCGCAGTCGTGCGCGCAGTCCCCAATCGCCACGACGAGGCGCGGCCGGGGTGTGGCTTCGACCGTACGGAGGAGGGGCTCCACCATGTTGTGGGTGACTACGCCCGTCACGGCCAGCACATCGGCGTGGCGAGGGCTTGCGACGAGCCGCGCCCCGTACCGCTCGACGTCGTACACGCCGCCGAACGCTGCACCGATCTCGATCTCGCAGCCGTTGCAGGAGCCCGTGTCCACGTGGCGCACCTGGACGCTGCCGCGCAGCGCCTTCGGGATCGGGTGCTCAGTGTCGGCGACGGGCGCGGCCGGAGCGGGCTCGGCGATCCGACCGGTGCGTGCGATGAGCTTCAGGAGGCGGAAAGGGTTCACAGCTCACCGGACTCGTCCAGCTCCCGCAGGAGCTCGTCGCGCGACCCAGCGAGCTGGCGGAGGAGTACGCGACCGGCCGTCAGCAGCTGGCGGACGTCGTCGACCAGCAGCGAGTAGACCACTTCGCCCCCTTCGCGGCGCTGCCTCACGAGGCCTGTACGGCGCAGGACGGCGAGCTGCTGGCTCAATGCGCTCGGCTCGATCGAGATGTCCGCGAGCAGCTCGTGGACCGCGTGGTCCTTCTCGGTGAGGAGCTCGAGCACGCGGATGCGTACGGGGTGGCCGAGCGTACGGAACAGCTCGGCCTTGGCCTCGTACAGCGGAACGGTCACGTTCGTCCTTCTCGACTCGCACACTTGCGGACATGCAAACTCCCGCAACTATAGGGCAGCGCTATCACGTCGTGGCAAGAGGCGTCACCAGATCGACCCGACCCGGCATGATGTGAGCCACGGCGGGATCGCCGTCATGCGCCACCGGAGGAAGTCGATGCGTCTCGCCGCCCATGAGTTCACCTTCACCCTGCCCGCGTGGATCGACGACCTGCTCGCCGACGTGCCGGAGGTGATCCCCACGCGCGAGGAGCGGATGCGGCTCGTCCATCGCCTGGCGGACCGGAACTGGCGGGAGGGCAACGGAGGCCCGTTCGCCGCGCTCGTGGCGGAGAGTGCGACCGGACGCATCGTGTCCGTGGGCGTGAACGTCGTGCTGACCAGCGGGGTCTCCTCGGGCCACGCGGAGATCACAGCCTTGGGAACCGCACAGAAGGCCGTGGGGTCGTGGGACCTCGGCGGTGCGGGACTGCCGGACCACGAGCTCGTCGTCAACTGGCGCCCCTGCGCTCAGTGCTACGGCGCGACCATGTGGTCGGGGGTTCGCACCATGGTCGTGGCCGGCTCGGGGCCAGAGCTGGAGGAGATCACGACCTTCGACGAGGGACCTGTACGGGACGACTGGGCCGAGCAGTTCGAGGCCCGCGGCATCCACGTCGTCCACGACGTCGAGAAGGAGGGCGCCCTCGCGGTGTACCGCGCCTACCGCGAGGCCGTCGACGCCGGCGGCGTCAACGTCTACAACGCACGCCAGGGCTGAGCCCGCCTGACTCTGTGGTCGCCTGCCCGGTGATCGCCATGACACAGTTCTGCTTGCCTTTGGGCCGGAGGACGCGCACTCGACGCGTTCGACGAGGCTGCGCGTGCCGCTGGACAGGAACGAAGCGGTGACCGGCTTGCCGTCGGTGTCCTGCGGGTAGCCCTCGACGACGCCCCAGGGCGCAGGCTTTCAGCGTCCCGTGGGGTGCTGTTCGCCAGGCAACGTGGCGCTTGCGGTCGTCCGCTTCCGGCCCTGGGCTGATAACCCAGGAAGGGTGGCGACTGGGTGCCCGCCGCCGCTTCGTGAGGGGAACCTCAGTTCGAGGTAGATATCCAGCAGGACCACGAGGGCCATGACGCCGAAGGCGAGGACGGTCGACGCCAGGACGTCGGTCAGCCAGTGGTCGGCCAGGTAGAGGCGGCTGGTCGCCATGACCGCCGTGACGGCGAGTGCGAGGACCAGCCCGATCACCGCCCGGAGTCGTCCGGGGCGCGCCCTCCACCAGAGGTACGCCAGGGCGAGGGCGAACGCCGCCGCCGCGATCGTGTGGCCCGAGGGAAAGGCGAAGCTCGGCTCGAGCGGACCGAGAACGACCGCAGCCGGGGGCCGCGCACGCTGGACGGCCTGCTTCATGAGCCGCGAGACGGTGTCTGCGCTGACCAGGGCGACGGCGAAGAGCAGTGCTTCGATCCACCGACGCCGTATCGCGAACAGGACGAACACCACGATGGCCGAGCTCCAGTAGTAGACACCGGGCCCGAACATGGAGACCACCGTCAGGACGTTCGTGGCTACCGGTGCGCGGTGGGCCAGCATCCACGTCAACGTCGGACCGTCCCACAAAGTGATGCCATCCCCGCGGTGAACGCTCGCGAGGAGCAGTGCGGTGGCGACGACGCTGAGGACCAGGACCGCCGAGGCTCCCCACACTCTCGCGCGCCAGGGTCGTACGGGAGTCGGAGCCGTCACGGTAGCCGGCGTCATCGGCACCCTCCGTACGCTCAGAGTTGGGGCTGGACCCAGAAACTCAAAAACCCCTGACCAGTGGTCAGGGGCCGTTGAGCCTGGTGGGCGGTACTGGGATCGAACCAGCGACCTCTTCCGTGTCAGGGAAGCGCGCTACCGCTGCGCCAACCGCCCGAGGTGGAGACGGGATTTGAACCCGTGTACACGGCTTTGCAGGCCGTTGCCTCGCCTCTCGGCCACTCCACCGAGCAGACCTCTCGCCAGCTGACGGAGCGAGGTCTTCCGAGCGGACGACGGGACTCGAACCCGCGACCCTCACCTTGGCAAGGTGATGCGCTACCAACTGCGCTACGTCCGCACTGCAGCGCTGGGACGAGCCCTTCGCTGCGGGACGAAACCATAACCCATCGGCGCAGGACACTCCAAAGCGGGCCGTGCCCGCCGCGGCAGGGGCATCATCTGCGGGTGACCCCCGCTCGCGCGCGCTTCGGAGGCGTCCTGGCGACCGGCCTGCTCGACGTCACGTCGGACCCGGCGGCGCTCGACGGCAGCGGATGGTGGGCGGTGGTGGCGCCCTACGACGGCGCTCCCGTGCTGGCCCGCTTCGCCGACGTCGCACCGGCACCGTCCGACCGCGGATCCTGGCGCGGGCCGTCCACCGGCGCCTGGCGGTCGTCGATGACCCGCGAGCAGTACGTCGCCGCGGTCGAGCACGTGCGGGCCCGCATCGCCGC
>PMBM01000005.1:808-3443 GCA_003153855.1 Propionibacteriaceae bacterium | reverse complement strand
TGCGCAGGTTCGAGAACCTCGTCGACAAGGACCAGACACTTCCGGATGCCGAGCGACAGGTCCGCGCCGCAAGGCTGCTCCGGAGCCACATGTTGGCCCTGGCACTCCGCAGCGCCGAGGCTCGGCGCAGCCGTGCCACCCACGTCGAGACCAGGAGGTCGAACGCCGATCCGTCCTGACCTCTCACCAACAAGAACCCCGGCGAGTCAGCGCCGAGGTTCGGGGACATCGTAAGCCTCGTCGACGCGGCTGACCCCCGACCTCCCTGCTCACGGGCGACATAGCGTTGCCGGTGCGTACCCGGGACTCCCCTCACCGGTCAGGCGTCTGGCCCCCTGCCGCAATGGGGCTGCAAGGTCGTCTCCGTCATGCCCTGTGTCAAGGGTGTGTAACAGGAACTCGTCGGGGCGGAAGCCCTGTTACCGGGGGAAGGGGGGCGTTCTTCTTCCGCTGGGGACCTTCTTTCGCTGTCACGAAAGGAGCCGGTCATGGCCGACGTCGTGTGCATCCATCCAGATCGACCGCGCTACGGCAGGACGCCGTGGTGCGTCCCGTGCTATCTCACTCGCGTCTGGCACGGCCAGTCGCCAACGAAGGACGGGGTCTGGGCCGCGTACCGCCGCCAGCAGCAGACGAACGCGAGAAACGCTAAGCGCATCCTCCTTCGAGGCGGCCGATGACCTCGGTCGTCGTCGGTGCGGTGGGCGTCACCTACGCATGGCGCGGCCGCGTTCGGCTGACGGACGGCACGGTTCTGTTCACCTGCGAGCACGTCCACCACAATCAGCAGCAGTCCCGATTCTGCGCGTTGTCGGCGTTCGACTGCGCGAGACGGTGGGCATCGGACAACGGATACGGGACGACGCTGGGACACCCAGGGCGGTCGCGTGTATGCGAGTCGTCCGGCGACACGGCGACCGGCGACCTATGACGACCTACCTCCGCATCGACGACGACGGCAGGTACCGGGCGTGCGAACTAGTCGATGGTCGCCGGACCCGCGACCTCCNNGGCCGCGGTGGAGGCGCTGGAAACCGCGGAAACCGGCAACCTTGCCGCTTCCGTGCCACCGCCTGAGCGCGAGGAAGCCGCGGAAACCGGCAACTGTGCTCCCTCGGAGGAAGATTCGGAGCCCCCGCGCGATCGCGTGGCACATGAGCAC
This sequence comes from Propionibacteriaceae bacterium, assembly GCA_003153855.1. Lineage (GTDB taxonomy): Bacteria > Actinomycetota > Actinomycetes > Propionibacteriales > Propionibacteriaceae > Fen-668. Next base: position 2,281 of record PMBM01000005.1, on the reverse strand, counting down.
GTGTTCGTGAGGCGCGCCCGTTTTGGCGACCTCGTGATGACCGACGGCAAGGCGGCGCGGACATGGATGCGGTGCATCGGTTGCCAGGAACGCCGGGAGATCGTGTCGTGAAGGACGATCCCAGCAGCCTCGTCAGGGAACGCCGTCCTCGTGAGGTTCAAGCGGTCGTTGACCTCATGGACCGGACAACCGGATCCCGTGATCGCGGAGTCGATGCGTGTCCACCGCACCATCAAGGGGCTGACCGCCCAGACCCTGCCCGAGGCGTTCTATCTGTCGCCACTCGACGAGAAGGCGGTCCTGACGATCCGCAAGGCGGTGGAGTCGTGGCGTAGCTGGTGCGACCGCTGGGAAGAGGCTCTCGCCACAGTCCCGCAGATCCGGAGAGTGAAGTGACCGAACGCCTGAGTGTGGAGGAGGTGGGCCGCAGGATGGAGGCCAGGGAGGCTCGCGAGCAGGCCCGGGCGAAACGCCGGCTCGACAAGGCGATCGAGGAGCGGAAGCGGCTCGAGGAGCATCCAGACGAGTGGGGCTATCCGCCGTCCGCCTACGCCTCGACCTTCCGGCGCGCCGCGATCACGCCGGTGATCATCGCGAAGGCCCCGACGCGGACGATGCGGTTCCACATCCCCGTCGATCCGCCGCGGCCTCGCCGCAACTCGCGGTACTGGCTGGTCGGCCTGTACGTGATCGAGGAGGACCAGTTCGGAGACACGTGGATCATGAGCAAGGACCAGTTGCGGGCGTTCGATCCGGCCGACCTCGTCCGCGAGATCCTGCCCGACCAGCACCTGCCCATCGTGTTCGCCTATCCGCCGTGCCTGACGGGTGCCGCCCTGCTCACGGTGGTCGAACGGTCCGTAGAGGGCTGGAACGAGATCTACGAGAGGTTCGGCATCGAATGACCGACGAGTTGTGGCGGCGGGCAACACGGTGGCCGCAACGCCGCGGTCAGGTTCGACGCCTTCCCGCGGCGGAGTACGCCGTCCCGAGATGACGGTGGAGGCGACCAGCGGATTCAAGCCGCTGAATAGAGGTTTTGCAGACCTATCGGTTGCACCACCGACACCGGACCATGAGCACGATCAGGACCGTTAGATGGCCCCTGAGGCCGGTTATTGGTCGCGGATGGTGCGGTCATTTCTGCGGTCAGCCGCGTCGCGGTCCAGAGGCCGCGCACAACACAAGTGAGCCGTTTCTCCCCTCCCCTTGCGCGACTCACCCGCCGAGGCGGGCGAGGATGAAGTGGCTCTGCATCGACGGGTCGCTTGTCGAAGGGCCAGCAGTGGTCGGGCCGAGCGGACGCCCGTGACTGATCGCCAGTCTCCACGGCTCGAACAAGGCGACCGAGGTCCAGCCCGCCCGAGCGAACAGCCCGGCCGGATCATCCGTGGTGAATGGAGGCGGCAGGCCCTGACGGGACTGCGACGCCAGATATGGCTGCATCATCGGCAGGCGATGGAGCCCGGTGCC
>PMBM01000005.1:0-786 GCA_003153855.1 Propionibacteriaceae bacterium | reverse complement strand
GACCGCCGAGGTCGGCCGCGACGGGCTGACGAGCGCGGCACGGGCTGCGGGCGCCCAGCGCGTCTAGTGCGCGCTCCTTGCTCGCCAGCAACTCACCGTCATCGATCTCGTACCAGTCGATGTCCGGCGGGAGGGGCAGGCGGAAGGCCCGCGTGTCGAGCCCGGCCCCGAGGAGGACGACCGCGTCATCCGCTCGTGCCTCCGCAATCAGCACCTCGTCGAAGAACCGTGTGCGGACGGCGAGGAAGAGGTTCTCTCCGCCCGAGGCACGCTCCGAAGCGGCCAGCGAGGCCCGTCCGACATCGCCAGCAAGGATCGCCGCATACGGGTCGGTGAAGAGCGCATCAGGACGCTCGGACTCCCGCGCCCGAGCGGCGGCGATCCAGTGCGCGGTCGATGACGCGAGGCGCGAAGGAGGGTTCGTCACGGGCGGAGCCTACGCCAGGCTGGTTGTCAGACGTAACTCGACCGAGGGCACCCCCGCTCCCGAGGGCGGACGGGACGGAGGACTCCGCCCCTTTCCTACCGTGCGCGGTCGATCTTCGCCCGGCGACTGGGACGGACGCATCTCCCGTGTAAGCTCAACCGGTGACAATCGACGGCACATTGGCGCTTCCCGCGTCACGCCCCCGGTCATAGATCAAGGAGACGGCGGACAGCCATGAAGGGCTTTGTTGACGACATCGGACGGCTCACCGAGGGCAACGCGGACTTCCGCCGCGTGCTCTACACCGGTCAGCATCTCCAACTCGTGTTGATGACCCTCGGGCCCGGTGAGGAGATCGG
>PMBM01000048.1:53816-67271 GCA_003153855.1 Propionibacteriaceae bacterium | reverse complement strand
AGCGCGTTGCCCAGCTGGCGACCGAGGAGGTACTCGGCGGACAGGTAGCCGATGGTCTTCGCCTTGGTCTGGCGGTTGTGCCGCTTGGTCTCCAGCCAGCGAGCCATGAGGTAGTGGCGCACGGTCTTGGCCAGCGCGAGGTACTGGTCGTTGACCGTGGACCCTGTCAGGGCGACGCCCTGGCCGCCGTTCAGCTCTCGAAGGAACTCCTTCACGAACCCGTCGACCGAGTGCGGGGGCGTCGTGACAGGCGCCAGTGCGATCGGGTGCGTCGGCGTGAAGTGGGGGCCCACCTTGCGGGTCTCTGTGGTCGGCGTCTCGTCCGCGTGAACTTCTGGATCGTTCATGTCGGACTCATCGGCAACGGACTCAGAACTCATTGGATCACCGTAACGCGGTCATGTTTCAGGCGTGAAAACGTCCATGTCGAATGCTCATCGTTCGACATGCGAGACGGACGTGCTATCGAGGCGTGAGCCCGTGGCGTGGGGCGGACTGTCGTCAGGTCATGACAGGATTGATCCGTGGAGCAAGAGGCCGACGACGTCATCGTGACCCCTCGATCGCGCGGGAGCCTCGCGTGACCGAGAACGGCCCCATGACGTGCTACCGACACCCCGGCGTCCCGGCGGGCGTGGTGTGTACGCGCTGCCACCGTCCGATCTGCCCGAACTGCATGGTCGACGCGGCCGTCGGCTTCCAGTGCCCCGAGTGCACCAGGCAGGGCGCCCGCGAGACGCGGCAGGGGCTGCTCCCGTACGGAGGGGTCCCCAGCCGTGACCCCCGTCTCACCTCGATCGTTCTGATCGTCATCAACACCGCAGTCTGGCTGCTCTGCAGCAGGACGGGGCTGGGCGACCGCCTCGGGCTCGTTCCTCGCGGCATCTGTCTCGCCGTGAACGACCCCAACTCCTACTTCCCGGGCGTGCTGCAGGCCACCTGCGCTGGCGAGGGCGGCACCTGGGTCCCCGGCGTCTCGAGCGGGGCGTGGTGGCAGATCGTCACGTCCGTGTTCACGCACCTCCAGCTCACGCACCTCCTGCTGAACATGGTGTCGCTGTTCATCATCGGACCGATCATCGAGCGGGTCCTCGGCCGCACACGGTTCCTGGCCCTGTACGGGGTCGCCGGCCTGGCGGGTTCCGCGAGCGTGATGTGGCTGACCGGCCCGGACTCCTCGACCGTCGGTGCGTCCGGCGCGCTGTTCGGCCTGATGGGCGCTCTGCTGCTCCTGGCGTACAAGGCCAAGGGCAACTACAAGCAGGTCCTCTTCGTCCTCGGCGCCAACATCGCCTTCACCCTCTTCTACATCGGCACGATCTCGTGGCAGGGCCACCTGGGCGGCCTCGTCGGCGGCCTCATCGCGGGGTGGATCATCGCGTGGGCACCGCGTGAGAACCGTCAGCGGATCCAGCTGTACGGCCTGACCGCGCTCACCGTCGTCATCCTCGCCGCCATCGTGGCGAGGGCCCTCATGCTGGGCTGAACGGAGTCGCCGTGAGCGTGCGGCCGTCGGCGGTGGCCCTGCTGCCCAATGCACCTGGCGTGTACAGGTTCCGCGACGTCCAGGGTCGAGCCCTCTACATCGGGCGAGCCGGCAACCTCAGGCGGCGAGTCTCGTCCTACTGGGGCGACCTGCGCGACCGGCCCCGCCTCCGGCGGATGGTGCCCCAGATCGTCGGGATCGAAGCGCTGGTCTGCGCGTCCGAGCACGAAGCCGCGTGGGTGGAGCGGATGCTGCTCGAACACCGGAAGCCTCGATGGAACAGGGTCGCGGGCGGCCTCGAGAACCCCGTGTACGTGCGCCTGGACACCTCGACACCGTCGATCGCCGTCAGCCACGAGCGGGTCGAGACGTCGAGCGTGCGCTGCTACGGGCCGTTCCTGGGCGGTGGCGCCACCCGGCTGGCGGTCGCCGCGCTGGAGCGGGTGTACCCGCTGAGCTACTCGCGCTCCCGGCTCACCGGTACCGCACGCGACCTCGCGCGCATCCATGCCGTTGCGACGGCCGATGCTGGCGCGCTGGTCGACACGGTCGACGCAGTGCTCCGCCGAGACCCGGGCGCGGTCTCGGCTGCACGGGCCGCTCTGGTCGCGAAACGGGACGCGGCAGCGGGCGTCGAGCTGTTCGAAGTGGCGTCACGCATCCACGAGGAGCTCGGCGGGTTCGAGTGGGTCGTCGCGCCCGTACGGATGTTCTGCGCGCACGCGGACCTCGCCGGCTCCGCCGACGGGATGCAGGTGACGTTGCGGTTCCGATCGGGCCGGCTCCGTACCTGGGAGCAGGCACCCACGACGTCTGGGGCGGTCACGGCCCCGGCCGAGTGGCACGACTTCCTGTGTCGCAACGCGACGCTCGCTGCCGCCCTGCACGGTCATCCCCTCCACGACTGAGGACCCGGACACGACTGAGCACCCAGAACACGACTGAGCACCGTTCGTGGACGGTGCTCAGTCAGGGATGTGGTGCTCAGTCGGGTGGAGGTACGCGGACCCCGGGGCGTTCGGCCTCCTCAGCCGGCGTGGCCGGCGAGGTAGTCCTCGCGGACCTGCTTGCGGAGGACCTTGCCGAGCATGGACGTGGGCAGCTCGTCGACCGCGACGATGTCTCGCGGCACCTTGTAGGCGGCGAGCTGGACACGGCAGAACTCGATCAGTCCTGCGGCGTTCAGCACGGCTCCGGGCCGGAGGCGGACGATCGCGACGACGCTCTCGCCGCTGTGCTTCGACGGGACGCCGACGACGGCCGCGTCCAGGACGTCCGTGTTCCCCCTCAGGACCGCCTCGACCTCGGACGGCGACACGTTGAAGCCGCCCGTGATGATGAGCTCCTTCACCCGGTCGACGATCGTCGTGAAGCCGTCGGCGTCGACGGTGACGAGGTCGCCCGTACGCAGCCAGCCGTCCGGGAGCAGCGTCTTGGCGGTCTCCTCGGGCATGTTCCAGTAGCCGCTGAACACCTGCGGCCCCTGGATGAGCAGCTCGCCGCGCTCGCCCTGCGCGACCTCGCGGGTGGGGTCGTCGGCGTCGACGACCTTCATGTACGTGCTCGGGAACGGCACGCCGATCGTGTTCGGACGCCTGCTCGGGGCGAACGGGTTTCCGAGGCACACAGGAGACGCCTCCGTCATCCCGTACCCCTCGACGAGCAACCCTCCTGACACCGACTCCCACAGCTCGACGACCGCCTCCGGCAGGTTCATCGCGCCGGAGATGCAGTACTTCGCGCTCTTCAACGAGATGCCGCGTTCCTGCGCGCGGACCGCCGTGCGCTCGTAGATCGGCGGCACCGCGCAGTAGACCGTGGGCGGGCTCTTCTTCGCGGCGTCGAGCACCAGGTCGACATCGAAGGAGGGGAAGATGACGAGCCGGCCCTGCTTGAGGATCCCGTACGTGAGGAACAGCGTCATCCCGAACGCGTGGAACATCGGCAGGATCGCGTAGAAGTTCTCCTTGCGGTACTCGGCGCCGTACATCCACGCCTCGCCCTGGCGGGCGTTGCTGTAGAGGTTGAAGTGGCTGAGCATCGCGCCCTTGGGCACGCCGGTGGTGCCCGACGTGTACTGGATGACCGCGAGATCGGTGACGGTCGGTCGAGGGTACGAGTCGTCGAGCGGGCCGGAGCCGAGGAGGTGCTTCCACGTCATCGTGCCGGGCGCCGGTTGCGTCAGCTTGGCGCGGGTCTCGCGGAGGCTCTTGACCGGCAGCGACAGGGCGAGCCGCTTGATCGTCGGGAACGCGTCGAGGAGGTTGACCGAGACGATGTGCCGCAGCGGCACGTCGTCGGGGATCGCCTTGAGCTTGGGTACGGCCACGTCCCAGCAGATCGCGACGCGGGCCGTGTGGTCCTCGAAGATGTGGCGGAGCTCGCGCTCCGTGTACAGCGGGTTGTGCTCGACGACGACGGCGCCCAGCCGCAGGATCGCGTAGAACGCGACGACGTGCTGCGGCGAGTTGGGCAGCACGATCGCCACGCGGTCACCCGCCTGTACGCCCAGACGCCGTAGACCCTCGGCGGCGCGGGAGATCTGCTCCCCCAGCTGCTCGTACGTGGTCGTACGCCCGAAGAACTCGGTCGCAACCGAGTCGCCGGCCTCACGGACCGATCGCTCGACCAACGCGACCAACGACTCCGTCGGCAGCTCGATCTCCGCGGGGACGCCAGGCTGATAGTGCTTGACCCAGGGAGCATTCACGGTCCCTGACAGTACCGTCCGACGCCACGCTCGCGTGCGCCCCCGCAGACCAGACCGGCGCCTCGCCCCGGGCCGGGTGCACCGCGGGGGGCTTTCCCGGCTGCCGAGGCTACGACGCGGAAGGGGGGAGGACGGCTGCCCCTCGGCGACGGAGGTCAGCGGGGACGTCCTGTGCACGTTCGGGGAGCCCATGCCCGAGGGCGTCCAGCCCGAGGTCGGTGAGCGTGATGAGCTCCGCGCGCGAGATCGACGACTCCCAGGTGCCCGCATCGTCGGGCACCGCCAGCCCCGCGAGCCCTGCCCCCACCGCGCCCACCAGCATCGCGCCGTACGTGGCGGCCAGCGGGTGGCTCAGCGGCAGGTCGAGCCGGCGAGCGACGAACTCGACAGCCGTGACGACCGAACGCATGTACTGACGCGCCAGCAGCGACGACACCTCTGGGGTCGACGAGAGGATCCGCATCCGCAGCTGCTCGGCCTGCCAGTCCGCCTCGTCGAAACGGTCGTACAGAGCGTGGATGGCCCACCGGAAGGTCTCGAGCAGGGTCAGGTCCGCGGGTGCCTCCTGGAGCAGAGCCACGAACGGCGCGTCGTACAGGTCGCTGACGAGTACCGCTTCCTTGGTGGGGAAGTACCGGAAGAACGTTCTGGGGGAGACATCGGCCTCGGCCGCGATCTGCTCCACGGGCGTCTGAGAGAAGCCCTGCCGTTCGAACAGACTCACAGCCGCCTGCTGCAGGCGACGCTCGGTCGCGACCTTCTTGCGCTCCCGCAGACTGTCCGACGGCTCCACGAACGCAGTCTAGCCAGGCCGAGCCCCCTTGGCATATCCTGCCGTTTGGCATACTCTGCCATTTGGCACTCGATGTCAGAAGGGGACATGATGGGGCAGAAGAAGTGGTTGGCCCTCGGGGCCTTCGTCTCCGCAGCACTCGTGGTCGGCTTCGACGCCACGATCCTGGCCGTCGCCCTGCCGACGCTGGCGCGTGAGCTCTCGGCGTCCGCGACCCAGCTGCAGTGGTTCAGTACGTCGTTCATGCTGGCCATGGCCGCGGCCATGCTGCCGGTCGGTGTGCTCGCCGACCACGTCGGACGCAAGAAGGTCCTTCTCGGAGCCCTGATCGTGTTCGGCGTGTGCTCAGCCGCGTGCGCGTACTCCGTCAACCCCGAGCAGCTCATCGCAGCCCGGACCGTGATGGGGGTGGCAGGAGGGGCGATCGGCGTGCTCGCCATGGCGATGATGCCCGTCCTGTTCGACGAGGCGGAGCGGCCGCGGGCCATCGGGATCTTCATGGCCGCGACCTTCGTCGGCATGCCGCTGGGGCCGATCCTGGGCGGCTGGCTGCTCACCCGCCACTGGTGGGGATGGGTATTCCTCATCAACGTCCCCGTGGCGCTGCTGGCAGCAGTCGGGACCGCGCTACTCGTGCCCGAGACCCGCCCTGAGCGACCGGGCCGGGTGGACCTCATGGGCATGCTGTGGTTCGTCGGAGGTCTGTCGGCTGTCATCTGGGGCTTCGTCGCCGCTGGGAGCGACGGGTGGGACAGCCGCACGGCCTGGGCCTGGATCGGCGGCGGCCTCGTTGTTCTCCTGATGCTCGTCGCCTGGGAGCGCCACCTGGCGGTCCTCCGCCTGGAGCCGGTGATCCCGCCGGAGCTGTTCAGCGTGCCTGGCTACACGCCCGGGACCGTCGTCCCGGCACTGGGCGTGCTCGCGATGACGGGGCTCCTGTTCGCGGTCCCCATGTACGCGCAGGCGATCCTGGGGCTCGACGCACTCGGTGCTGGGGTGAGGCTGTTGTCGCTCGTCGGCGGCATGGTGATCTCCTCCGTCCTTGCCGCTCGGCTGGCATCGCTCCTCGGGCCACGAGTCGTGGCCGCGGCCGGCTACGCCTTGGTTTCCGTCGGCGCGGTCCTCGGCGCTCGTACGACGGTCGACTCGACCGACGGGTACCTCATGGTGTGGATGGGCGTGGTCGGACTGGGTCTCGGCCTGGGCATGTCGACGTCAGCGTCGGTCGCCATGAGCCATGTCACACCGGACCGGGCCAGCACCGGCTCCGCGGTCTTCACGGCGTTGCAGAAGACCGGCAACCCGTTGGGGGTAGCGATCCTTGGCAGCGTCCTCAACCGCGCCTACATCGACCACCTCGACCTGCCGGCAGCGCTGCCGTCCTCTGCTGTGGACACCGTACGACTCGGGGTTTTCCAAGGGCTCGCGGTGGCGGACAAGATCCCCTCGATCGGTGCCACCGTCCGTGAGTCGTTCGTGCACGCACTCGGTATGTCGATGTGGGTGAGCGCAGGCATCACGGCCGGAATCGCGCTCATCGCGCTCATCGCGCTGCCCGGGAAGCAGCGTGCCGTCCGGGCGGCGGCAACATCTCCGTCGCCGGCCCATCGTCAGGCGGAGGACCTGTCCGGCAGGACAGAGCTGCGGCCCGCTGGCGGCGCGGCGGTCGCCGCGGCGTCGTCCCCAGCGACTCCCGCCCTCGCCGGAGGGACCGGTGCGCCCGCTGGGGATGGAAGGTCGCCGATCGACGACACCGCTCTCCGGTTGCTGCAGGCCATACGGTCGGAGACCGATCGGCTCACCGACCAGGCCGACCCAGCCGAGAGGCAGCAAAGTCTCGTCCGCCTCGCCGACACCTTCGTCGTGGTCTCGCGGCAGCTGGAGGAGGCGCACTCAGGCTGACGACGCGGGAAGGCGTTGGCTGAGACCCGGGTGTCCCGCCGCGCCAGCACTCGGCGGACCGCCCAGGCACGTATCAACAACGCCTCCGAGCGCCTCTTGCCAGGTATGACACACGTAGACATCTCCTCCCGGCTCATCCAGCCGGCGGGCCACCATCGCCAGCCCCGGTCGTCGACGACCTGGACCCCACTTCCCGGCGGCTCCTCCTTCGAGTCGCCGGCGAGCTCCTTCGTCGACGCCACCGCCTCTCTCGTCCCCGACGCGCAGTTCTTGTTCTGGAGCGCCTCGGACGCCTCTGGTGGCCAGACGACAGCGACCACGTCGATCCACCAGCAGGTGGGCAGCACGACGCTGGCCGTCACTGCGTGGTACCTCCCGGTGGGAGGGGACCCTGGCCCTGGCCAGTCGGGCTACCTGCTCGACGCGTTCTCCGTCGCCCATGGCGACTTCGTCGACGACACGTTCGTGGACGTGACCAGCGACGCGACGCTCACGTCCGACGCCAACGTCATCGGGTGGGTCCCGACGGCGAGGACGCAGACGCTCGTCGCGCACGGCAGCGTTCAGAGCACTGGCGAGTCGTTCGAGCACTGGATCGGCATCGCGGCTGTCGACAAGACCGCAACCGCCTCCGAGGGCGCCAGCGGCTTCGCCATCGCGTCGTACCGGAAGTCCGCTCTCCAGATCCCCTCGGTCAACGAGCGCGAAGGCTGGCTGGTCTTCGGCGGGATCGCCGTCGACGGCGGCGGCTTCGTCATCCCCATCGGGGGCGGCCACGGCGGCGGCCCTGTCGGACCGTGGGGTCCGTTCATCGACCGGGTCGTGCGGGCGTACGCCACCGGCGTGCTGGCATCCGGCATGGCGAGCGCCGAGGGTCGCGAGATCCAGCTGAAGGCGGCGACCGAGATCGCCAACGCCGCCAAGGCGAACGTCGCCGCCGTCAAGAAGCAGGTCGGCTGACTCATCCGAGGTCCCGGGAGCGTGAGGCTCCCGGGACCTCGGCCGTCCCTCCCCGGTGGCGGGAACACCGGCAGTCGAGGAGAGGACCCCCATCCGGGACGTGGCGGCGCATCACCCGGTGGCATGGTCTTCCCTGTGACGAATGAACACGTGGACACCAGCAAGTACGGGTCGGATCCGGGAGGCCTGTGGGCCGCGGCGGAACGCGACGGCAACCCCTTCAGCGGCCCCTCCGACCCGGCGGCCTGGAGACGGGCCATCGAGGCCGACTTCCCCGTGGACGGCGACGTGATGTGCGACGCGAGCACGTTCATGCCGAACGACGAGTGGGTGGACGTGTCGCTGGGCGTCATCAGCTTCGCACCCGACCTCGCGGAGAAGGCCCTGGCACGCGCTGCAGGGCGGATGATGCTGGTCACCGTCGAAGGCAAGGAGTGCGCGGACTTCGACGAGCTCGAGGAGCTCCTCATGGAGGACGAGGAGGCGGCCGACTCGGCGAGCTACATCTCCGACCCCGAGCGCGTCGGCGACCTCGTCGGCCTGTCCACCATCGACACTCACGGCGAGCGGTACACGTTCATGTTCCGTACGTTCCTGCGCATCGTCGCGGAAGAGCTCCTCGCCGAAGGCGTCGTGCCGGCCAAGATCGTCCCCTTCCCGTTCGACGCGAGGTAGCCGGCCGTCGCTGAGCCGGGAGTGGTGCCGCGAGAGATCCTCGTTTTCGTACTCCAGCGGCCCCGCCCTGGCCTGGAGGAGGCAGACAGGTCCGATGCGGTATCGAAACGAGGATTGGAGCCCGTCCACCGCTCGCTAGGCTGTCGGCTTCCGCATCCCAAGGAGTACTGATGGTCGACCTGGTCGGTCGGAGCTTCCTCAAGGAAGTCGACTTCACGCGCGACGAGTTCACGTACCTCGTGGACCTCGCCGCGGAGCTCAAGGCGGCCAAGAAGGCCCGACGGGAGATCACCAGGCTCGAGGGACTGAACCTCGCGCTGATCTTCGAGAAGACCTCGACCCGTACGCGCGCTGCGTTCGAGGTGGCCGCGTACGACCAGGGGGCCCACGTCACGTACCTCGACCCCTCCGGGTCGCAGATCGGGCACAAGGAGTCGCCGGCCGACACCGCGCGGGTGTTGGGACGGATCTACGACGGGATCGAGTATCGGGGCGCCGGGCAGGCGATCGTCGAGGAGCTGGCCAAGCACGCGGGCGTACCCGTCTGGAACGGCCTCACCAACGAGTGGCACCCGACCCAGAGCCTCTGCGACCTGCTCACGCTGCGCGAGCACACGGGCAAGGACTTCTCGGACATCTCGTTCGCGTACGTGGGCGACTCGCGCTACAACACCGGCAACTCGCTGCTCGTGACGGCCGCGCTGATGGGCATGGACGTACGGATCGTGGCGCCGACGCCGCTGCAGAACTGGCCGCACATCGTGCGCCAGGCGTACGCCCTGGCGGCCGAGTCGGGTGCCCGGATCACGATCACCGACGACGTGGACGAGGGCGTCAAGGGCGTCGACGCCATCTACACCGACGTCTGGGTCTCCATGGGCGAGCCGAAGGAGGTGTGGCTCGAGCGGATCCCGATGCTCCTGCCGTACCGCGTCGACGCCAGCCTGCTCGAGCGCACGGGCAACCCCGACGTGAAGTTCATGCACTGCCTGCCGGCCTTCCACGACATGAACACGTCGCTCGGCTCAGAAGTACAGCGCCTCAGCGGCGTCGAGGACGGGCTCGAGGTGAGCGACGAGGTCTTCGAGTCGGAGGCCAGCATCGTGTTCCCGCAGGCGGAGAACCGGCTCCACACGATCAAGGCGATCCTCGTGGCCACGCTGGTGGGTGCATGAAGGTCCTGATGGTCTGTACGGGCAACATCTGCCGCTCGCCCATGATGGAGCGGGTGGCCGCTGCCCACGTGGCACGCGAGGGCATCGACGCCAAGATCACGTCCGCGGGCACCTCCAGTGAGGAGTCCAGCAACCCCATCGACCACCGTGCGAGACGCGTCCTGGAGCGCGCCGGCTACGACGCGAGCAACCACCGCGCGCACCAGGTGTCGGCCAAAGAGGTCGCCGAGGCGGACCTCGTGATCGCCGCCGAGGACCACCACCGGCGGCGGCTGCTCCGCCTTGCCCCGCAGGCCGATGTGCGCCTGCTCAGCGCCTTCGACCCGGACCTGCCCGCCGGTACGGGGCTGCCGGACCCCTGGTACGGGCCTCCCGAGGAGTTCGACGAGACCCTCGTGGCCGTCGAGGCCGCGATGCCGGGCCTCATGGCGTACCTCAAGGAACGTACGAGCTGGGAGCCGGTCGTCAGGCCGGGATGATCCGCAGGTTCGCGAAGAAGGCTTCCGTGCCCACGTCGACGAACAGTCCGAGGTAGCCACGCGTGGCCGCGGCCTTCACCACGGGGATCACGAGCACCTGGACGCCGTCGACCAGCGCGGTGAGACGAGTGCCGTCGATCTGCAGCGTGAGGCGGGTCCAGAAGTCGGGGACCGTGTCCTCGCGCCAGTCCCACGACTCCTGGGGCCACAGCTTGTCGAAGGGCCACTCAGGACGGGCGAAGAACTGCGCGACACGGCGCGTGCGCGGGCTCGGCAGGGTCGTCGCCGTGCCGTTGAGCGGGCGCACCTCCACGGCGTCGAACCGTGACGTGTCGCAGCAGATGCGGTAGGCGAAGCCGGCCAGGGCCTGAGCCCTGTCTGACGGACTGTCGTGGTGACGGCTGAGAACGTCGACCTCGATCGTGCCGTCCTCGAACCAGATGGGGAGCGCGATGAACGTCGGCAGATCCATACGACCGGCGCCCGGCACGTCGTACCGGGTCATCTGTTCCGTGAGCGAGATCCGCATCGCTGTACGACCGTCGAGCTGCGTCAGCTCGGCGACACCTGCATGGAAGGCGGCGCCCTCCGGCAGGGCTGCGAGGTCGTACGTGACGTCCACGGGCCAGCTCCGTTCTGATCTTCTTCCCACGGGCAGGATGACACACCAGTGACGAATCGGCGGCACCCGGGTGACGAATCACATGGACACGTCTGTGATGGAATGGCGGATCGTGGCCAAGAAATCCCTTGTCGTCGGGCTGTGCGCCGGCGTGCTCGCCATCGCGTTCGAGGCGATGAGCGTCAGCACGGCGATGCCCGCGGCAGCGGACGACCTGGGGCAGAAGGAGCTCTACGCCTGGGTGTTCTCGCTGTTCGTCATCGGCATGATGGCGACCACCGTGATCGGCGGGCGGATCGCCGATCGGCACGGGCCCGTGGTCCCTCTGTACGTGGGGTTCGGCGCCTTCGCCGTGGGGCTGCTCGTCTCGGGCTTCGCACCGACCATGGCCGTACTGCTCCTCGGGCGGACGCTGCAGGGCATCGGCAGCGGGCTCATCAACATCGGGTGGGCCGTCGTGCTCGCGCACGCGTTCGAGCAGTCGGAGCGGCCGAAGATCATGGGCCTGTTCTCGACCTGCTGGGTCGTACCGTCCTTCGTGGGGCCGCCGATCTCCGCCTGGTTGACGCGGACGCTGAGCTGGCACTGGGTGTTCTTCTCGGTGCTCCCGATCCTCGTCGTGGCCGCGGTGCTGTGCGCGCGTCCCTTGGCGGTGCTCCGCCAGCAGCACAACCACGACGCTGACGGTGAGCAGCCTCAGCCCGTCCCGTACTGGGCGGCCCTTGCCACGGGTCTGGGCGTCGCTGCGCTCCAGTTCGCCGGTCAGCAGTTCGCGGACGCACAGGGTTCACTGCCGGTGACGATCTGGCTCGCCCTGCTGGTTGGTGCTGTGCTGCTGGTCGTCGGCGTACCGCCCCTGCTCCCCGCCCGCGAACCACGCGACCAGTCCCCGTCCCAGCCGAGCCATCGGCGGTCGTTGCTGGCGGTCCTCGGCGCGCGCTTCCTCATCGCCGGACCGTTCTTCGGCGCCCAGTCGTTCCTCCCGCTCATGATGGTCGAACAGCACGGATGGAGCCTGCTGCTGGCCGGCGGTCTGCTCACGATCGGCGCGGTCGGCTGGACGACGGCCTCCTGGGTGCAGTCGCGCTCGATCTCGTGGTTGCCCCGTGGCCGGATCATTCTCGTCGGCAACGTGGCCCTCGTCATCGGCCTCGCCATGCTGGGCCTCGGCGCCTCGGTGCCCGCGCTGTGGGTCGGGGTCATCGCGATCGGATGGGTGGTGGCCGGCTTCAGCATGGGTCTCGCCGTGACGTCCACGTCCCTGGCGGTCCTCAGTCTGTCCGCCCCGCTCGCCCAGGGTCGCAACAACGCCGCTCTCCAGGTCAGCGACAACCTCGGAAGCAGTGTGCTGGTCGCAGTGGCGGGCACGATCTACGCCGCCTGGCACCCGTCGGGCAACCTGTCGCTCACGTACGGGATCCTCATGGCCGCCATGGTCACCGCTTCGGTGGTCGGCGTCGCGATGTCGTCCAGGATCGGGCCCTTGCGTTCACTCGCGTAGGGGTCGTCTTGGACCAGCGACACCGACGACCGCGGGTACCGACTGAACCGACGAGGTCGTTCCAGCGACTCAGTGCCGGCGTGAGAGCCCGGTCCGAAGATCGTCTTCGGTATAGGCCGCCTCTCTCGCGTCGACAAGGCACCCGCGGTCATCAGGTGGCAGCTCTCAGCCGGGCGGACTCACCACAAGCGCCCCGCGAAAGCCTGAGGTCGGTCGCGATCGCAGGAACGGTGCAGAGCCCCCTGGCCTGCGTCCCGCGATGTCCATCCACGACGTCCTCATGCCGGAAGTTCATCGCGGAGGGATGTGAATGATGTGGCACGCGGCTGTGGGCTGCCTGTGAGCCGAAAGTGGCCCTCACAAACGGAAAAAGGGCCTGGCAGATGCCGAGGCCCGAAAACGCGATCTGCTCGCTTGTGGCGCGGGCCCGCCGGGGGGATAGGGGGCCCGCGCCGCAACCGAGCAGATGGTCCATGTTTGCACGTTCGAGCGTCCTACGCCAGTCAAACACCGCACGTTTGTAAGGGATGACAGAACAGATTTCCGACGTTCTCGGAGCATGAGCGAATACGACGTGGTGGTGGTCGGAGCCGGACAGGCCGGCCTCTCGGCGGCGTACGCGCTGGCCAAGGCCGGACTCGACCGCGAGCGGTATGTCGTGCTCGACGCGAACCTCGGTCCGGGTGGTGCCTGGCGTCACCGCTGGCCGTCGTTGACCCTCGGTGCGGCACATCGCGTACATCCCCTGCCAGGGTTGGCGCTTCCCGCATCGGATCCGGCGGAGCCGGCGTCTGCGGTAGTGGGGCGCTACTTCGAGGAGTACGAGCGCGTGTTCGAGCTGCCCGTACGCCGACCGGTACGGGTCACCGCCGTGACCGGTCGCGACGTCACGGGGCCGCTCACGCTGGAGACGAGCCGCGGGTCCGCCACGTCGCGCACGCTGATCAATGCGACAGGTACGTGGGAGCGTCCGTACTGGCCGTACTACCCCGGGCGGGAGTCGTTCCGCGGCCGTCAGCTCCACACCCACGACTACCGGTCGGCCGACGAGTTCCGGGGCCGGCACGTGGTCGTGGTCGGGGCCGGGACGTCGGCGGTGCAGTTCCTGCTCCAGCTCGACGTAGCCGGCGCGACGACCACGTGGGTGACGCG
>PMBM01000048.1:53344-53773 GCA_003153855.1 Propionibacteriaceae bacterium | reverse complement strand
CCCCTGGCCGAGGTCGTACCGGACGGCATCGTCCTCGCCGACGGACGGCACGTCGCGGCGGACGCGATCCTGTGGGCCACCGGGTTCCGTCCCGGCCTCGGCCACCTCGCACCCCTCGGCCTCCGGGAGCCTGGCGGTGGAATCGTCGTCGACGGGGTCCGGGTCGCCAGGGATCCCCGCGTCTTCCTCGTCGGCTACGGAGCGTCGGCCTCGACGCTCGGCGCCACCCGCGCGGGCCGGCAGGCAGCGCGCGCGGCGCTCTACCGGTTGTCCGAGGGGGGCGACGCCATACGGTCAGGCGGGGCTGGGTTTTCGCCGACCTAGGCTTACGGGATGAGAGCCGACAGCAGTCCCCAGGGGAGCGCCAAGACGGGCCTCGAGGCCATTGCGACGCCCGAGGTCGCCGGCGCGACCGACGACCTGACCCCC
>PMBM01000048.1:0-53305 GCA_003153855.1 Propionibacteriaceae bacterium | reverse complement strand
GTCGCGTACTTCCTCATCCACTCGATGGGAGCCGGCAAGGGGTTCGAGGCCAAGGATCGCCAGGTGGCCATGGCGTTCGCGCGGGCTGCGCGCGAGGCCGGTGTCGGCCGGATCGTCTACCTCGGCGGCATGCATCCTGCAGGAGAGCTCTCGCCGCACATGGCCTCTCGCAAGGAGGTCGGCGACATCCTGCTGAACAGCGGCGTGCCGGCGACCGTGCTGCAGGCCGCGGTGGTCATCGGCTCGGGCTCGGCGTCGTTCGAGATGATGCGCTACCTCACCGAGCGGCTCCCCGTCATGACGACCCCCTCGTGGGTCACCAACCGCGTCCAGCCGATCGCGATCCGCGACGTCCTGCGCTACCTGGTCGGGAGCGCGAGCATGCCGCCCGACGTGAGCCGCACGTTCGACATCGGCGGCCCCGAGGTGCTCACGTACCGCGACATGATGCAGCGGTACGCGGCCGTGTCAGGGCTCCGTCCGCGCGTGATCGTGCCCGTCGGTGTGCTCACGCCGCGGCTGTCGAGCCTCTGGGTCTCGCTCGTCACGCCGGTGCCGGCATCGCTGGCGCGCCCGCTGGTCGACTCGCTCATCCACGAGGTCGTCTGCTCGGAGCACGACATCGCCCAGTACGTACCGGACCCGGCCGACGGGCTCATCGGCTTCGACCAGGCGGTCGAGCTGGCTCTCGCGAGGATCGCGGGCTCGGAGGTGACGACCCGCTGGTCGTCGGCGTCCGATCCCGGAGCACCCAGCGACCCACTTCCCTCGGACCCCGACTGGGCGGGCGGCTCCCTGTACCGGGACGACCGCGAGGTCGAGGTCGACGCTCCGGCCGACATGCTCTGGCAGGTGCTGGAGGAGATCGGCGGGGAGCGCGGCTGGTACTCGTGGCCCCTGGCCTGGTGGGCCCGCGGTCTTCTGGATCGCCTGGTCGGTGGTCCAGGCATGCGACGCGGCCGGAGGGACGCCCAGCGCCTGTGGGTCGACGACGCCGTGGACTTCTGGCGGGTCGAGGAGATCGACCGCGGTCGGCTGCTGCGGCTCCGCGCGGAGATGCGTGCGCCAGGGCTCGCCTGGCTCGAGTTCGAGGTGTCACCCGACGGCGCAGGGAGCCACCTCCGCCAAGCTGCGATCTTCTACCCGCGCGGTCTGGGCGGTCACCTGTACTGGTGGTCGCTCAAGCCCTTCCACCGGTTCGTCTTCGGCCCGATGCAGGCGGGCGTGAAGGCCGAGGCGGAACGCCTGGCGGCCGAGAATCCCAGCCCGGTCCCAGCGGATAAGGCCAACTGACTCTCGGGCGCCGAGCCGCGGTGCCACAGTGGAGGCACCCAACTGAAGGAGTTCCATGGATGCTCGCGAGATCCTGATCGACGCCGCCCAGCGGCCCGTCGACAGCTCCCGCCAGGTGCTGAAGGACATCTCGGCGGATGTCGTGAACCACATGCCCGACGACACGCACTCCTCGATCGCGTGGCTCGTGTGGCACTCGGGTCGCCAGATGGATGCCCAGCTCGCTCGCCTCTCCGGTGGCTCGCAGGTCTGGACCGAGGCCGGCTGGGCCGAGAAGCTCGGCCTCGACCGTCCCGCCCAGGACATGGGCTTCGGGGACCAGCCCGCCGATGTGGCGAAGGTGCGGGTCGACGACCCGTCACTCCTCAGCGGCTACCTCGAGGCGGTGGTCGCGGCCCTCGTCACATACCTCCAGGGCCTGTCCGACACCGACCTCGACGACGTCATCGGGCACTTCGGAGGGAGCCCGGTCACCCGCGGCGTACGGATCGTCAGCATGATCGACGACGCCGTCGCCCACGTGAGCCAGGCCGCGTACCTGCGCGGCCTGCTCGAGGGCTGGAAGATCGGCTACTGACCGCCCGCGCGCCAAGGCCGTCCGGCGCCGTCCCGGGCGATCGGTACTGTGAGCCCGTGCCCGTTGACCCATCCTTCATCAATCCGGCCGTCGTCGACGCTGTGGTGTTCGACATCGGCGGTGTGTTCACCGTCCGGCACCACGAGGTCATCGGCGGGGCTCTTCGGGCCGCGGGCTTCTCGGCCCCGCAGGGTCCGGACGCCTACCACCGCGCCCACCACCTGGCCGTACGCGCCATGTCCGACCTTCTGACCGACCGCGCGCGCATCGACGAGTACGAGAAGGACCTCTGGCTCTCGTGGGAACGCGGCTACCTTCGCGGGCTCGATGTCACCGACGAGCAGCTCGAGGACGCCCTGGACGCCGTCCTCAGGGTGGTCACGAAGCTCGAGGTGCGTGAGGTCTGGCGACAGCTGCTCTCCGAGAACATCGCGGCGTTCCACCGCATTGCGGCCGCCGGCGTTCCTGTCGCGATCGTGAGCAACAACGACGGCACGGCCGAGGTCGAGATGACGCGGTTCGGGATCTGTCAGGTCGGGCCCGGCCCTTTCACGCAGGTGGCCGCGATCGTGGACTCGACGGTCGTCGGTCACGCGAAGCCCGACCCTGCGATCTTCGAACCCGCGCTGGCCGCTCTGGGCACATCGCCGGCACGAACCGTGTACGTCGGGGACACCGTTCATGCCGACGTCCATGGCGCTCGGGCAGCCGGCATGATCCCTGTACAGCTGGACCCGTACGACCTCCACGCCGACTTCGACCACGCCCGGCTCCACGGCGTCGCGGAGCTGGCGGACCTGTTGCTCCGCTGAATCGCCCACGAGCGCGTGCTGCGGAACGCGCGCACGGAAGTCGTGGCTCGACCGAAGAGCCGGCTCAGGCGAACACCTTCGCGAGCCAGGCGTCGACGACCGGAGTCTCCGCGTACGTCGGGTCGCCGAGTCGGCGGTTGATCTCCGCGTGGCCCGCGAGACCAGTGCCCGGGAAGCCGGCCTCCTCCGCGTTCGTACCGGCTGCCTTCAGAGCCGCGGCGAGCTCGTCCGCCTGCGCGATGCCGTCGGGGCGCTGTACGTGCGGCAGCAGGAAGGCCGGCGCGTTCGGAGCCGCCACGTGGGAGGCCGGTGACAGTGCGAGCTGTCGCGCGGGGTCGGAGCCGAAGGCCTCCAGGTACCGGTCGTGCATGATGCCGCCCGCAGCGATCTGCTTCGGGACGTCGTACGCGGCGCCGTCGATCGCGATGACCCCGCGCAGCGACGACTCGGACAGGCCGACGCCTGCGAGGTACGTCTCGTCCGTACCGACGAGCGCCACGAGGTGCGCTCCGGCGCTGTGTCCCATGATCACGACGCGGCTAGGGTCGATGCCGAGCTCGGTCGCGCGGTCGAGCAGTGACTTCAGCGCCGCCGCCACGTCACTGGCCTCGTCCTCGACCGTGACGGACGGTACGAGCCGGTAGTTGATCGACGCGTACACGTACCCCTCCGCCGGGTAGTAGCTCGACGTGTACGGGCCGCTGGCCGAGTCCTTGCTGCCGTTGGTCCAGCCGCCGCCGTGGACGAACATCACCAGCGGTGCCGGCGCACTGACGCCCTGCGCCGGCCACACGTCGTACACCTGGTCGGGCGACGACCCGTAGGAGATGGTCTGCATGCCCGTCGCGACGGAGGTCCCTGCCACCGGGGCGCCGACGGTCTCCCGGTGCTGACGGACGATCCGGCCGACCACGAGCAGACCGACGAGAGCGACGACGACGAGCAACGTGACGACGATCACTCGGCGTCGGCGAATCCTGCGAATCCTGGCCATGCATCCGACGGTAGGGCGCTCGTGCCGCCTGGACGGGCCGATCGGTGGGCCCTAACAGTCCTCGAACAGGAACGTCACCGCGCCTTGACGCACGGGCCACCGGAACCCTCGCTCGACGTGGGTGCTCGTGCTGCTCCTGCGCTGCTGGCGCGACGCGTGGCCGATCAAGCGGTCACCAGATTCGTACGTGTCAGGCCTGTGAACCGAGACGGCGTCCCAGCGCGAGCGCCGTCTCGATCGCGTCCGAGGCGAGCGGTCCCTTGGTGCCACCCACGAGGAAGCTGGGCCCGCGGTCCGCGTGCCAGCCCCGACGGCGCGCCAGCTTCTGAGCGGCCTTGGCCGCCGAGCCGGAGAACATGCTGGCGACGACGGTGTCCACGCAGGTGAGCCGAGCGGCTGTGGGGGTCGCCGTCTCCAGCCACTCGCGAACGCCCACGTCGTCGCCGCTGCCACCGCCTTCGACGGCCTTTCCGCGACTGGCGGGTGAGGGCAGGCCGAGGTTGTGCGTGGGGGCGGCCACGACGACGAGGTCGGCGGACGGTTCGTGCGGTGCGGATGCGGCAGTGGTGACGTCGACGTCCGCCCCGGCTTCCCGAAGGCCGTCCGCGATGGCCTCGGCGATCTCTGCAGTGTTCCCGAACCACGACTCAACAACGACGAGTGCGCGCATGACAGCAGTCTCCTTCATTCTCTTCAGGGTTGGGTGGACCAGACAGCAGTCATCGCCTGGTCGAGGACGATGCCCGCGGTGACGAGCGTGGCGATCGCTGCGAGGCCGAGCAGGACGGCCGCGACGACGGCCCACACCGTCTGCGTACGCCCTGGACGCAGCAGCCACCAGACGAGCGCCAGCACCGTGATGGCGAGGGCGACGACGGCGACCGTGAAGAGGTCGGAGCCGTGGGCGTGTGCCCACACTGTGGGCGGCAGGGTCGTACCGCGCCCCTCCGCGGCGGTCTTCAGCGACTTCCAGAGGGTGCCGCCCGCGTCAGCAGCCCAGATCGTGAGCGTGATGCTGACGGCGGCACCCAGCACGAGCGGCCAGCGCATCCCGCGCCGCGCAGGAGGACGGACCGCGTAGGTGAGCGCAACGAGCGCTGTCAGCGGCGCGACGATCACCGCGAGGTGTGCGATGACGACATGGAGCGGCATGGATCCTCCTCGGTTTGGTACTTGGAACATTATGTATCAATGTAGACTCATGGCGTGCCGATCACCAAGACGTCGTCGAGAGATCAGGGTCCGACCGGGGTAGCCCGCAGGAGGCAACGGATCAGCGACGCCGAGACCGAGCAGCGGATGCTCCAGACCGCACTGTCGCTCGTCGAGTCGCAGGGGCTCACCGTGAGCCTCGACCACGTGAGCCTCGAGAACGTCATCACCCATGCGGACGTGTCACGAAGCTCCGCGTACCGCCGCTGGCCATACAAGGACCTCTTCCTCGCCGATCTCCTCGTCGCTGTCGCTCGGGACACAGACCTCACGGTGGAGCCTCCTGGCCTGATCGACGAGCTCACCGCGCTCATCGCCAGCCGCGACCTCAGCGACGCCCAGGCACGCCGAGACCTGCTCGTCGAGGCGCTGCGCCTCTCGTCGGGATCCGAGTTCGAGCGGATCTGGGGCTCGCCGCGCTGGCGTACGTACGTGGCGCTGTCGGCGACCGTGCCCGGCCTGCCCCTCGGCCCGATCCGTGACGCGGCTGCCGCAGCCGTGCTCGATGCGGAGGCACGCTTCGTCGCGCGCCGGGCCCGCGTGTACCGCAACCTCGCCGCCATGATCGGCTACCGCGTGACGGGCGGCATCGACGCCGACATCGGCTACGAGCTCATGTCGAGCACGTCCGGCGCCGTCATGACCGGCTACGTCGTCAAGGCACTCGTCGACCAGGCGCTGGCGACGGCCACCCAGCGGCTAGCCCCCTTCGGGACCACGCAGACCGCCGACTGGACGGTCCCCATGTACGGACTCACCGCCGTCTTCGTCGCCTTCCTCGAACCGGACCCGGACGCCGACTGGTCCCCCGGCGCCATCGAGCAACGACGTCAGCTCTGGGCCGTGACCGCACAGGCCCTGTACGAGATGTAGCTGTCAGCGGCCGACGGGCGGCATCTCGTACCGGCGGGCGACGGTCGTGGCGGCCAGCCAGATGGTGACGAGGGTGAACAGGCCCGCGACGTGGGCGATGGCGCCCGACAGGATCACGAACGCGACGACGGCCGGACCGAGCACGACGACGAGCACGACAAGCCCTGACCACCAACGCAACGCATCGGGCCGGATCACCCACAGGACCGCGAACAGGGTCGTCGCGACCGTGATGGCCAGCAGGATCACCGACAGTCCGCCGGATCCAGTCGCCACGGCGCCGACCCAGCCGAGCACGGCAGCCAAGGACGCGACGAAGCTGAACAGAGCGAGCCAGCGCTCCGTACGGTGCCAGCCCGTCACCTCGCCGGCCCGTCCGCGAGGACACCTGCGCACGTACGGATCCGATCGATCCCGCCCTCGTACATGTCCCCGCTCACGAGGTCACACTAGGGCGAGGACGGCTCAGGTTGTCTGTCCCCGAGTACGGACGACCGCGACGTCTTGTGCCCGTCAGTAGCCACGGGAGGCGTCGGCCGAGGCCAATGCGCCGGTCAGCGCCGCCAGGAAGTCGGTGGAGGTCGTCGGCTTGGAGAACATCGGGTAGTCGTACGTGATCGCGTTCGCGTGCTCGGCCTCGCTCGTACCGGCGACGCAGTCGGTGAGCGTGATCACCTCGTAGCCCCGCTCGTACGCCGACCGCATCGTCGACTCGACGCAACAGTTGGTCAGGAAGCCGCTCAGCACCACGGTCTCGATGCCCTTGCTGCGCAGNNAAGTCGAGGTTGGTGCTCGCGAAGGCGTCGAGCCCGCGCTTGCCCTCGAGGACGATGTCGCCGTCGGCGGGTGTGAGATCGCCGACGATCTCGGCGCCCCAGGTGCCCTTGACGAAGGCCGANNGCCGCTCGAGCGGCCGCGACGAGCTCCGTGGTGTGCGCGAGCATGTCGGTGGAGTCCATGACGGTCTTCACGGCGCCGTGGAGGACGCCTCCTTCGGTGGTGAAGTCGTTCTGGTACTCGACGAGCACGATGGCGGTTGTGGCGGGATCCATGGCATCTCCTGGTCAGTGCTGAACGGGGCCGTTCCTCACCCGGTCACGCTATGTCCCTGCCACGTGGGCCACAAGGCTCCGGAGCCGAGCAAATTCCTTTTGTTGACGTTGATCGACGCCCGGCAATTCCTTTTGTTGACGTCGAACTATTCTCAGAAGGTTTAACCGATTGTTAACCCAATGCACAGACGACTGACAACAAACTCCGGTTGGGTGAGGAGATGAAGAACTCACTGAGCGCGTTGGACTTCTTCTCCGCCAAGCTGGCGTACGAGATCACCCCCGAGGACCTAGCGGCTGCCCAGGCGAGCGGATCGTCTCCGATCGTGGTGGACTCCCGCACCGAGGGCGCGTGGCGTCACGGGCGGATTCCAGGGGCACTTCACATCCCCTGCAAGAGCGTGGCCGACTGCGATCCGGATCTCCTGCCGGACGAGGATGCGGACATCGTCGTCTACTGCTGGGGCGCCGACGACCACGGCGCGGCCCGAGCAGCCATCACGCTGATCCAGCTCGGGTACACCCAGGTACGCGAGCTGAGCGGCGGCTTCTCCTCCTGGGAGGACGGCGGCTTCGAGATCGAGGCCGACCAGGTCCAGGTGCGTCACCTGGTCACGCCCATCGGGGCGCCGAAGGCCGGCTGACACTCGGCCCTCGGTCAGGGTTGGCGGATGGCCACCAGGTCCGCGCGCACCGACTCAGGCTCTTCCGCCAACGGTTGGTTGTCCACGTCGGCACCGCCATCGAGGGATCCCGCCGGGTCTGCCTCCAGCGCGGCGAAGAGCGGCTCGAGATCAGTCTGTGCCGTACCTGTCTCGGCAACCAGCTCCAGCGTCTTGTGCCGGGCGGACTCGCTCGTGAGCGAGGAGACGAGGACCTGGGCGATCTGGCGCCGCGAGATGACTCCGTCGGCCGGGGAGCTGCTCGTACCGCCCTGGCTGTCGCCCTGCTGGAAGACGAGCCGCAGCTGGTCCGCCGCGTTGTCGTCGAACCAGCCCGGGCGCACGATCGTGTACTCGTGGCCGCTGGCCCGCACCAACCGCTCCGCCCGGCGCTTCCAGTCGTGCGACTCGGTGCTCTGGTTGTACGCGCCCATGCGGTTCGTCACCCCGATGGCGGTCATCAACGCGATCCGCACCGGGCGGTCGAGGGCAGCCAGCACGTTCCGGACAGCCCCGTAGTCGACCGTCCGCGACCCCACCTTGCCGCCGCCGTCCGACCCGTGCGTGAAGACCACGGCGTCGACTCCGTGCACAGCCGCAGCGACCGTCTCGGGGTTCGTGACATCGCCGACAACCACGTCGACAGACGCCGGGAAGTCGGCCCGGGCACGATCCCGTACCAGAGCCCTCACCGTGTGACCTGCCGCCAAGGCCTCCGCGACGACGTGGCGCCCGATGCTGCCGGTGGCTCCGATGGCGAGGACGATCATGATGCCTCGGTCGGCGCGACCTCGTTGATCGCCGCGAGACCGTTGAGCGTGCGCGGGTAGCCGATGTACGGGACCAGCTGGCTCAACGCGTCGAGCAGTACCGCACGAGAGTTGCCGACACGTACGTTGCCCGCCACGTGTCCACGCGCCTGCGCGTCGCAGCCGCCCTGGGCGACGATGATGACGAACGTCAGCAGCTCGCGCGTCGCGAGCTCCAGCCCCGTACGGGTGTAGTGGTCCCCGAAGCAGTTCGCCGTGAGCCAGTTCTGGATGTGCTTCGTGTCGGGCGACGCCGACGCGTGCATCTCCGCCAGCCGATCCCCGACGACCGCCTCCTGCACCTTCCAGCCCTCGTCGAAGCGCATCTCGGGCGTCGTCGTCGACTGGCCGGGCAGCGGCAGCTCGACATCGCGCTCGACCAACATCTCGTTGGTGATGGTGAGGAAGTCGTACACGCGACCGATGCCCATGTACGCGACGGCGTGGTAGACGACCTCCTTCGCCTCGACCGGAGAGACGCCGTTGGACAGCGCCGCCCCGAGGAAGACCCGGTACTCCGTCTGAGCCTGGCAGCCGATGAGCGCTGCCAGGATCACGAGGAGCCGGGAGTGCGGATCCAGTGAGCCGTGCTCGAACACCTCNNCCATCAGAGGCTCCTGTTGTACGGGTCGTGCCGGGTCTCAGAAGGACCGCGGGATGTGCGGGGCGTAGTGCTCCTCGAGGCTCGCGACCTCGTCGCCGGTGAGCTCCAGGTCGAGCGCCGCGACGGCGTCGGTGAGGTGGCTCAGCTTCGTCGGACCGACGATCGGCGCACTGATCACGGGCTTGGACAACACCCAGGCTAGGGCGACCTGCGCCATGGGTACACCGCGGGCCTCGGCGATCGCCTGGACCGCGTCCACGATCGGCGCGTCGGCGTCCTGGTCGTAGCGCTTGCCCACCGGGTCGGTCTCCATCCGAGCGGTCGACTGGCCCCACGGGCGGCAGACCCGCCCCTTGGCCAGGGGCGAGAACGGGATCGCCCCGACACCCTGGTCGGCGAGCAGGCCGAACATCTCCCGCTCCTCCTCGCGCATGACGAGGTTGTACTCGTCCTGCATCGAGACGAACGTCGACCAGCCGTTCAGCCGCGCCGTGTACTGCATCTTCGAGAACTGCCACGCCCACATGGCCGAGGCCCCGATGTAGCGAGCCTTGCCGGACCGTACGACGTCGTTGAGGGCCTCCATCGTCTCCTCGACCGGGGTGTTCGGGTCGAAGCGGTGGATCTGGTAGAGGTCCACGTAGTCGGTGCCGAGGCGCTTCAGCGAGGCGTCGATGTTCTCCATGATCGCCTTGCGGCTGAGACCCGACCCGCCGGGGCCGGCATGCATGGGGAAGTGGACCTTCGTGGCCAGCACGATGTCCTCGCGACGGCTGTACGTCGTGATCGCACGCCCGACGATCTCCTCGGACGAGCCGAGGCTGTACACGTTGGCCGTGTCCCAGAACGTGATGCCCAGCTCGACGGACTTCTCGAAGAACGGCTGCGCATCCTCCTCGCCGAGTGCCCACTGGTTGAACCCGCTGCTGGTGTCGCCGAAGCTCATGCAGCCGAGTGCGATACGGCTGATCCTGAGGCCGGAGTTCCCGAGTCGTGTGTACTGCATGGTGCTCCTTCTGTGTGCTTCACGTGTGTTGCGACTGGTCCTGCGAGTCCGTCGGTTTCCCAAGGGATGTAGGCAACTCGTCACATCCCTTGGCAGATTTGCCGAGGGATGTGACGAAACTCCTACATCCCTTGGGAAACCGACACCCCAGGAGACGGCGCCCTCAGCCGAGCTGGCTGACGGCAGCCT
Source organism: Propionibacteriaceae bacterium (assembly GCA_003153855.1). GTDB lineage: Bacteria > Actinomycetota > Actinomycetes > Propionibacteriales > Propionibacteriaceae > Fen-668. Next base: position 43,222 of record PMBM01000048.1, on the reverse strand, counting down.
GATACTCGTCGTCGGTGACCATCTCGCCCCAGACCGCACCCGTGGACGGGTCGGCCGGGATGGAGCTGATGGCCAGATGGGTCATGAACTGGTCGGGTACGGCTGCGTGCCAGTGCCGCTGGCCCGGCGGCGTCCAGGCTGTCACCCCGGGACGCAGGGCTATGACCTCGTCGTCGGTGACGACGAGTCCGTACCCTGACGTGCAGTGCAGCGTCTGGCCGGTCGCGTGCGTGTGCCAGGCGTTGCGGGCGCCCGGCGTGAAGCGCACGAACGCGGCCACGACACCCGAGTCAGGGCTGGTGATGCCGTCCACGTACACGTCGCCGAGGAACTTGTCGGCGTCGCCCTTGCTGGTCCTCGGAGTGGGGAGCTGCTCCATGTCAGACCCCCTGCACGACCGGGCGTACGAGCGACTTGATCGCGCGGCGCTCGTCCATCGCGGCGTAGGCCTCGGCGATCTCGGACAGCGGCAGCTCGAGGTCGAACACGATGCCGGGGTTGATCGTGCGAGCGAGTACGAGCTCGAGCAGGTGCGGCAGGTACGCGCGGCAGTTCGCCGGGCCGCCCTTGATGCCGACGTTCTTCCAGAAGAACTGGTCGGTCGGCAGGTCGCCGTGCGGTACGCCGACGAGGCCGATGTTGCCCCCGACGCGGACGCTGCCGGACGCTTGGGCACGAGCCTCCTCCGTACCGACGCACTCGAGGACGCAGTCAGCGCCGATGCCGTCGGTGAGTGCCTTGATGGCCGCGATGCCGGCCTCGTCGCGCTCGGCGACGATGTGCGTCGCCCCGAAGGTCGTGGCGACCTTCTGGCGGGACTCGTGGCGGCTCATGGCGATGACCACAGGCGCGCCGAGCTGTACGGCGGCGAGGACCGCGCACAGGCCAACCGCGCCGTCACCCACGACAGCGACCGTCGTGCTCGGGCCGACGCCGGCGGAGACAGCAGCGTGCCATCCCGTACACATCACGTCGGACAGCGCCAGGATGCTGGGGATGAGGTCCTCGTCCGGCATGCCGGGGGTCGCCACCAGCGTGCCGTCGGCCAGCGGGACGCGCAGCTTGTCGGCCTGGCAGCCCGAGTAGTGGGCTGCGTTGAGGCAGTTGGCCGTGGCGCCCTTGCGGCACGCCGCACAGGTGTTGTCGCACGGGTTGAAGCCACCGACGACGAAGTCGCCGGGCTTCACCGTGGTGACCGCGGAGCCGACCTGCTCGACGACGCCGCAATACTCGTGGCCGATAGGGGTCGGCTGCGGAACCGGCGAGATCCCGCGGTAGCGCCACAGGTCCGACCCGCAGACGCAGGCCGCGACGACGCGGATCACGGCATCGGTCGGCTCGATGATGGTGGGCTCGTCGCGCTCTTCGTAGCGAACGTCCCCGGGTGCGTGAATGACAGCTCCGTACATGCCACTCACCCCATCACACGCGGCAACTTGGTGGGAGACCCTGCGAGAACCACCCTTGGGGCCTCGCGGAGGTGGCCCCTCCGGCGCGGACCCTCGTTGTGATACGCGATCGGCGCCTCCAACCCCGCAGGGTTCGACCCCGCTGCGGTATCACAAGGAGGATCTCTGCGCGTCACGACTCCGGCGGGACGATGCCACCGCGGGTGAGGTATCCCATCAGGCCGTCGGTGAGCGGAAGAAGCTCGAGCTCCGCGAAGGGCACCCAGCGCACATCCGCTGCGTCGTCCGCGGCGCGAAGTGTGCCGCCCGTCACGGTCGCCTCGAAGTCGTGGACCTCGAACGTACGATCCCCATCGGGGATCGTGAGGCTCCAGAGCTCGGCGCCGACCCGTACCTCCAGCCCGGTCTCCTCGTACGCCTCCCTCTTGGCCGCCTCCTCCAGCGTCTCGCCGGGTTCCACGCGGCCACCGGGCACGGACCAGCGGCCGCGCTGCGGCTCGTGCCCGCGCTGTACGAGCAGGATCGCGCCGTCCGCGACGATCACGGCGCTGGCGCCGAGGATGGGTTCAGTCACCCGTACAGTCTGGCGGTCTACGATCAGGCACATGAACGGACTTCCCGGCCGCTCGGGCACGCGGCGCTGACACCAGCCGTACGCGTGCCTGCCCCAGTCGCTCACTGAGACCAGCAGGCTCTGCCGCACGGTCAGCGCACCTCCGCCCTGCCGACCGCGACCAGAGAGTCCCCCATGTTCGTCATCGCCCTGGCCTACCTGGCCTTCGTCAGCCTCGCGCTGCCCCCCTCCATGCTCGGCGTCGTCTGGCCGTCGATGCGGCTGTCCTTCGGGCAACCGCTCAGCGCCGTCGGCCTCGTACCGCCCGTCGGGGTGATCGCCGGGCTCATCTCGACGAGCCTCGCCCCCTACCTCGTCAAGCGCATCGGCGTCGGCCGGATCCTGGCCATCGGTACGTTCGGGTCCGTCGCCGCGCTCGCTGTGTCGGCGGCGAGCACGAACATGTGGCAGTTCCTCGGCAGCGTCGTCGTGAGCGGGCTGTCCGCCGGCGCCGTGGACACCACGCTCAACGTGTTCGCGGCGCGGACGTTCGGGCCGCGGCGGATCAACATGATGCACGCCTCGTACGGGCTCGGCGCGGCCGCGTCNNCGTGCTGGGGCTTCAGCTCGTCGTCGCGGTCACGTTCGGCGTGACCTGGAAGCGCTGGGACGTGCCGATGCCTGCACGCGCCGCGACAGCCTCCCGTACCACCCGTGTCTGGAGCACCGACTCCGTCCTCGGCATGCTCTTGGCCGCCGTCCAGAACGGGATCGAGGCGGCGGTCGCGATCTGGGCGTTCACGTACCTCACCGGGCTGGGGGTCTCGATCGCTGTGGCCGGCGGTCTCGCCTCGGGCTACTGGCTCACGCTCGTCGTCGGCCGCGTCGCCTTCGGGTCNNGAGCTGCCCATCCCTGCGATGGCGTCGGTCCTGCTGTTCGGCGTGGGGGCCGCCCCCATGTACCCGCTGCTGGTGCTCACCACAGCCGAACGTACGTCAGCCGATGTCGCCGACCGGGTCATCGGCTTCCAGGCGGCCGCCTCGTCGATCGGGAACGCGATCACCCCGGGGCTGATCGGGCTGGCGATCGGGTTCGAGCTCCGCGCGTTCGGGTGGACGATCGCGGCGCTCTGCGTCGCGGCCGCGGCGCTCCTCCTGNNGGTTCAGCGGGGGTCGTCGTCGATGTCCAGAAGCTCGTCGTCGTCGAAGTCGACCGTTCGGTCACCCAACCGGTCGATCGCCTTCTCCCGTGGCGCGATGACCATGACCGCGATGAGAGTGGTCACCGGTACGGACAGCACGAGTCCGATGGAGCCGACGAGACTCCGTACGACCTCTCCCGCGAACTGCTCGCGCAGCAGCATGCTGAACAGCGGCTTCTCGTACACGGTCAGCAGCAGCAGCACGCTCATGATCGCGCCGGCAGACGCGAAGAGGATCGTGTAGACACTGGACGCGATGTGGTCGCGGCCGATCCGCATCGCCTTGGTGAACAGCTCGCGCGGTCTCGGCTTGCTCGTACCGGCGAGCTCCCAGACGGCCGACGCCTGCGTGATCGTGACGTCGTTGAGCACGCCAAGGCCGGCAATGATCACGCCGCAGATCACGACCGATGTGAGCGTCAGGTCGGGCGCCGCCGCCGACAGGATCACGTCGTCCTCGCTCGCCACCCCGGTGAGATGCGCCCACTTCGTCGCGCCCCAGCCCAGCAGCGCCGACATGATCAACCCGAACAGCGTGCCCACGAGGGCTGTCGTTGTTCGGGCTGAGAAGCCGTGCGTCGCGTACAGGACGACGAACATGATCGCCGACGAGCCCACGAGCCCGACGAGCACCGGGTCGTGACCGACGATGAGGGCCGGGAACATGAACTGGGTGAGGATGAAGCCCGCGAACGCGAGGCCCACCACGGCGATGAGGCCTCGCCATCGTGCGACGGCGACGACAGCCACCACGAAGACCAGCGCCAGCACGATCATCGGAACGGTCCGCTGGAAGTCGGCGAACTGGTAGGCGGGGTCTCCGTTCTCGATCGGCGTTCGGTAGACGGTCACCCCGGTACCGGGCGTGATGCCCGACGCGTACACAGCCGCGGTCACGATGACCTGGACCGACTGGCCCTTCTCGGGGCCCTCGTCCAGCCGTACGGTCAGGTTGCCGCACTTGGAGCCGTCACCGTTCGCGGAGCCAGACACCGCGTCGCAGTTCGTCTCCGTCACCGCGGTGACCGTGCCCTTGGGGATCGTGAGACCCGGTACGGCGATCGTGCTGGTGTTGTCCTGGCTGATGTGCGCGGCCACGTTGTGGGGCCACAGCCACACGAGCGCCGCGACGGTCCAGATCGCGATCGGGATGAGGATCCAGACGAGCGTACGGAGCGTGCGACGCGACCTCAACGCGTCAGCTGCCGACGCCGCCTGCTCGGCGATGTGGTGATGAGCCATCTACCTACCTACCCTTGCGCGTGTGACCACGGGACCGGCCCAATCTAGCGACCCCACCTGGCAGCTGCCCGTCGAGCGTACGGTCACGGGCGCGGCACGGCTGCTGGACCTCTGCCTCTCACCGCTGCTTCACGGACCCGCGGACCCCACGCTGCGCAGGACCGCGTCCGGCTGGTGGCGCACCGCGAGGAGCCCGTACGGACCTGGCCTGCAACGACTCGTACGATCCGGCGACGACGTCGTCGTCACGTGTTGGGGACCGGGATCCGCCTGGCTCGCCGAGCAGTCGCCACGGCTGCTGGGCGCCTCGGACGACGCCTCCACATTCGACCCCGGACCCCAGCGCGCGGTCGCCGAAGCGCACCGGCACCGGCCATGGCTGCGTCTCGGCCGTACGGACCTCGTCCTCGAAGCCCTCGCGCCCACCTCGATCGAGCAGGTGGTCACCGGCAAGGAGGCCTTCCGTGCCCAGCGGCTGCTCCTGCAGCGGTTCGGGGAGCGGCTCGCCGGGCCGACTGTCGACGAGGCGCATCCCGCCTTCGGCATGCGTCTCCCCTTGTCAGCCGAGCAATGGCTGGCCGTGCCGAGCTGGGAGTTCCTGCGTGCCGGCGTCGAGGCACGCCGCACCCGCGCGATCCTGGCGGGCGCCCGGACGGCGAGGTCCCTCGAGCGCCTGGCCAGCGACACGTACGCGGGAGACGCCGACGCGGCGCTCCGCTCGTTGCCGGGTGTCGGCCCCTGGACGTCGGCGACCGTACGACAGCGCGCGATGGGCGACCCGGACGCCTGGAGCATCGGCGACTACCACGTGGGGCACGCCATCAGTTTCGTGCTCGTCGGCGAACAGCTCGACGACGACGCCGTCACAGAGCTGCTCGAGCCGTACCGAGGGCACCGGTACCGCGTCGAGGTGCTCCTCGCGGGGATGCCCGGACCGGAGCGGCACGGACCACGGCGGTCGCTGCCGACCCACCTGCCCCGCTGAGCCCTACTCGCCGTCGCGGTCCTCGTCGGTGGTCGGCAACCAGACCGTGAACTCGGCGCCGCCCTCGGGTGCGCTACCGGCCTTGACCCAGCCGCCGTGCGCGTTGATGGTGTGGGCGACGATCGACAGGCCAAGTCCCGTTCCGGGGGTGTTCCTCGACAGGTCCGAGCGGTAGAAGCGGTCGAAGACGTGCGGCAGGTCCTCGTCGGCGATGCCGGGCCCCTGGTCGGAGACGACGACTGTCTCGTCCTCCATCACGACCGTGATGAGGCCGCCGCTCGGCGAGAACTTCACGGCGTTGTCGAGCAGGTTCGTGAACGCCCGCTCGAGCGTGTCCGGGTTGCCCACGAGCTCGTGCTCCGCCAGCTCGACGTCGAAGATCATCGTGGGCCCGCGGCGCTTGGCGCGGGTGACCGCGTTCGCGACGACGTCCTGCAGGTCGATCGGTACGCGCGCCGCCTCGACGTGGTCCTCGCGGGAGAGCTGAACGAGGTCGCCCACGAGCTGCGTGAACTCGCCCAGCTGGGCGGCCACGTCGCGCAGGATGTCGGACCTCGCGCCTTCGGGCAGCATGCCCGACTTCTCGTCGGCGATGAGGAGCTCGATGTTGGTACGCAGAGATGTCAGGGGCGTACGGAGCTCGTGCCCGGCGTCCCCGATGAGCCGGCTCTGGCGTTCTCGGCTGGACGCGAGCGAGCGCATCATCGAGTTGAACGATCTCGACAGGTCGGCCAGCTCGTTGTCGCCCTCGGCCTCGATCTGGATCAGCTCGTCGGTCTCGGTGATCTTGGCGACGGCGAGCGCCAGCCGTCGAATGGGCTGCAACGACGAGCCGGCGACGAGCCAGCCGGAGAGCGCCGAGGCGATCACGCCGAGGATGGCGACCGCGAGCAGCACCAACGCCATCTGGCGCAGCGTCGTCAGCGTCGGTTCGAGCGAGCGCCCAAGCACGAGGGCGTACCCGTCGCCGGTCGACTGGCCCTCGGTCTGCGACGTCAGGGGGACCGCGACGATCCGGTACTGCTCGCCTGTGCTCGCCACGGCCGTACGTGCGGAGGACCCCTGCTGCGTCCTCGCTATCGCGATCTCGTCCGAACCGATGTCGAACGGCACGTTCTCGCCCGGGATCGCGACTTCGTCCTTGTTGGACTTCACGAGCACGAGGACGACGTTGGCGGCCTTCAACGCGTCAGCGGTCAGGCCTCCGAGCGACTCGATGTCCTGCGACACGGAGGCTGCCGTGATGTTGGCGATCGAGAGCAGCTCGGAGTCGAGCTGTGCGTACAGGGAGATCTGCGTCGTCGCGTACGCCCCGATGCCGGTGACAGCGACCGAGATCGCCACAGCCAGCGCGGTCAGCCAGACGATGCGCCGCTGGAGCGTGTCGCGTGGGCGCCACGTCAACCACCTCGGCCAGCGCACCTCGATCGGGAGGAAGCTGGGCAGGGTGCGTTTCGACCGCGTGTCCTGCGGTCGAAGGCGAAGCGTGATCGTACGCTCCGGGTCCGCGGCCGCTTGCGCGGCCGTCGGGACCTGCCGGTCCGTCACGGCGGCGTCTCGCGCAGGACGTAGCCGATGCCTCTCACCGTGTGGATGAGGCGTGAGCCGCCGTCCTGCTCCGTCTTGCGTCGCAGGTAACCGATGTAGACCTCCAGCGAGTTCGCCGTGGTCGGGAAGTCGAAGCCCCAGACCTCGTTCAGGAGCCAGTTGCGCTCGAGCACGCGGCGCGGGTTCTCCATGAACGTCTGGAGGAGCGCGAACTCCGTACGGGTCAGGGAGATCCGTCGGCCCGCCCGCGTGACCTCACGGGTCTGGGGGTCGAGCGACATGTCGGCGAACGTGAGGTGCTCNNAGCGCGAAGGGCTTGGCCATGTAGTCGTCGCCGCCGGCGTCCAGCCCGTCGACGCGGTCGTTCACGGCGTCGCGTGCGGTCAGGACGAGGATGGGCACGTCGTTGCCGGACTGGCGCAGCATCCGGGTCGTCTCGAGGCCGTCGAGGCGCGGCATCATGACGTCCATGATCACGGCGTCCGGCCGGGAGCTGGACAGCCGAGCCAGCGCTTCCAGCCCGTCCCCGGCGGTGATGACCTCGTACCCGCTGTAGTGCAGCGACCGGCTCAACGAATCCCGGACCGCCTGGTCGTCGTCCACCACGAGGATCTGCATGTGCCTACTCTGCCATTGCCGGGCGCCTCAGCGCTGAAGCGCCACCTGAACGCGCCCGGAACGCCCTTCTCAAGGCTGTTTCAGGGTGCAGAAACGCCCGCCCCGTGCGTACGGGACGGGCGTTGGCTGGTCGTAGCGGTCAGGCGGCGACGACGTCCACAGTGATGTGGGCGGTGACGGCATCGTTGAGCTTGATGCCGACGGTGTGGTTGCCGAGGGTCTTGATCGGCTTGGCGATGACGACGGAGCGCTTGTCGAGAGCCGGGCCACCGGCCTTCTTCACAGCGGCCACGACATCGGCCGGGGTGATGGAGCCGTACAGCTTGCCGTCATCGGTGCCTGTACGAGCGGAGAGCGAGACGCCGAGCGCCTCGAGCTGCGCACGTACCTGCTGGGCGTGCTCGATGCTGCGGATCTCGCGGGCGTCGCGCGCACGCTGGATGCCGAGGATCTGCTTCTCCGCGCCCTTGCTCCACGAGATCGCGTAGCCCTGGGGCAGGAGGAAGTTGCGGCCGTAGCCGGGCTTGACATCGACGATGTCGCCGGCGACGCCGACCTTGTTCACGGCGGCGGTGAGGATGAGCTTCATGTCTTCGTGCTCCCTTCTCAGCGGGCGGTCGACGCGTACGGCAGCAGGGCCAGCTCGCGTGCGTTCTTGACGGCGATCGCGATCTTGCGCTGATCCTGGACGGAAAGACCGGTCACCCGGCGGGCGCGGATCTTCCCGCGCTCGGAGATGAACTTGCGGAGCAAGGCGACGTCCTTGTAGTCGACGTGACCGATCCGCACCGACTTCATCGGGACGATCTTCTTCTTGTTCACCGGCTTGCGCTGTGGTGAGGCCATTGTGGTGCTCTCCTTCATGAGCCCGGCATACGCCGGAATGTGCCTTGCTCGCGGAGCGAGCGGGATGGACTTGTGATCAGAACGGGGGCTCGTCGGACTGTGCCGACGCCCATGGGTCGTTGTCGGGCTGACGCGGTGCCGCCGGGGTGCTCTGACCGCCCCAGCCGCCACCACCTTCGTTGCTCGAGGAACGGTTTCCCGCTCCCGACCCCTGCCAGTTGCCGCCGCCGCCCTGACCGCCAGTGCTGGCGACCTTGGTGACCTTGGCTGTGGCGTTGCGGAGGCTGGGGCCGACTTCGTCGACCTCGACCTCGAAGACAGTTCGCTTCTCGCCCGAGTTGGTCTCGTACGACCTCGACTTGAGGCGTCCGGTCACGACGACACGCATCCCCTTCTGCAGGGACTCCGTGACGTTCTCCGCGTACTGGCGCCACACCTCGCAGTTGAGGAACATCGTGTCTCCGTCGCGCCACTCGCTCGTCTGACGATCGAACGTGCGAGGCGTCGAGGCCACGGTGAACTTCGCGACGGCGTGCCCCGACGGGGTGAACCGAAGCTCAGGATCGGCGGTCAGGTTGCCGATGAGCGTGATGGGCGTCTCTCCAGCCATGGAGGTCCTCCAGAACTCGTGGGTTGAGAGTGCCTAGCCTGCCGCGCGCCGAGGCGGCGCGGGAGGCTTATGCACAGGTCACTTCGCGTCGGGCCGGAAGACCTTGTTGCGAAGGATCTTGTCGTCGAGGGTGAGCCGGCGAGCCAGCTCGTTGACGACGGCAGGCTCGGCAGACAGCTGGACGAAGACGTACACGCCTTCTGTCTTGTACGCGTTCTGCGAGTCGTTCTTGATGCGGTAGGCGAGACGACGCCGACCGGCGAGGTCGGTGTTGGCCACCGTGCCGCCACCGTCGGCGATCACCTTCAGGTGAGTCTCGATGAGTGTGGGGATCTGGCGGTCGTCAACATCAGGGTCGACGATGATTGCCACTTCGTAGGAACGCATGCGCGAATCAACCTCCTCTGGTCTTCGCGGCCACGAGCGAGTCCCGTGGCAGGAGGGCGGATGCAGCGGCTCAGTCCCGATCTGCGGAACGGCCGACGACCCAGGGTAGTCGTCGCCGCCGCGCATTGTCGAACCAGCCGGTGGCTTCGACCGATACTGCAGGGCTCCCCCCAAGTCACGAACGGAGTCCTGCAGGCCCGGCCTGCCACATCGCTACGCACGCATCTTGCTCGATCCAACATCGGACTGTGGTCTCGAAGAGGAAAGCCTCATGTTTCTGGTGATGGTCCAAGGGTGGACCCCGGTGGTGCTCGCAGAACGGCGCATGATCGAATTCCTCCTGTCGCTTCGATCAAGGAGACCCATGACCCGCATCGCCGTTCCCAGCGAAGTCAAGAACAACGAGTTTCGCGTAGCCATCACGCCAGTGGGCGTCAACGAGCTCGTACGAGCCGGCCATGACGTCTTCATCCAGTCGGGGGCGGGGATCGGTTCCTCGCTCAGCGATGACGACTTCGCCGCGCAGGGCGCCACGATCGTCGACGGAGCCGACGCCACGTGGGCCACCGGCGAGATCGTGCTCAAGGTGAAGGAGCCCGTCGCCAGCGAGTACCACCGGCTGCGCGAGGACCTCACGCTCTTCACGTACCTCCACCTCGCGGCGGACCGCGAAGGCACCGACGCGCTGCTCGGTGCGGGCACGACGGCCATTGCGTACGAGACCGTGCAGCTGCCGTCCGGCCTGCTCCCCCTGCTGTACCCGATGAGCGAGGTCGCGGGCTGCCTCGCGCCTCAGGTGGGCGCCGCGGCGATGATGAAGCCCGAGGGCGGCATCGGCGTGCTGATGGGCGGCGTCGGCGGCGTGGCGAACGCCAAGGTCGTCATCCTGGGCGCCGGCACGGCCGGCCAGAACGCGGCCAACATCGCGCTCGGCATGGGTGCCGAGGTCACGATGCTCGACACCAACCTGGACACGCTGCGGATGAGCTTCTGGCGGTACGGGAACCGCGTGCGCCAGATCGCGTCCAGCTCGCTGGCGATCCGGTCCGAGGTGCTCGACGCGGACATGGTCATCGGCACGGTGCTGATCCCGGGGGCGCGCGCGCCGAAGCTCGTCACCAACGACCTCGTGGCGCAGATGAAGCCGGGGTCGGTGCTCGTGGACGTGGCGATCGACCAGGGCGGCTGCTTCGAGGACTCGCACCCGACCACGCACGCCGCCCCGGTGTTCCCGGTCCACGGTTCGACGTTCTACTGCGTCGCCAACATGCCGGGCGCCGTGCCGCGGACCTCGACCTGGGCACTGACGAACGCGACGCTCCCGTACGTGATGAAGCTCGCCTCGCTCGGCTGGCAGGACGCGCTGCGCTCGGACCCGGCGCTCGCCAAGGGCCTCAACACGCACGCCGGTGAGGTCACGTACGCAGCCGTCGCCGAGGCCTTCGGCCTCGAGAACCGGCCTGTCGCGTCGCTGCTCTGACACGGAGGATCCGCGTTTCCGCCGCACAGCGTGAGGTGGGGGCTGCATCCGGCACCCACTCAGCGAACTGTGCGGCTGGAACGCGGATGTCCGTGCCTGACAAACGCCGAGGCCGTGACCTACCGACGCATCCCGTCGATGTGGTCACGGCCCCGATATGGCATTGCGCGCTTGTAGGCGCCCTCTGCACGGTCCCCCGGCCGTGGGATCTGCCACCAGATCCCGCCTGAGAAGACCGTAAGCAATTCACCCATAAACCGTCGTCAACCCTAGAGAACTCTCACCTCCGTCACAGGTCGCACGCCGATGGCGTCCCCGAGGCCCGTGGGGGTGCGATAGGCCGGGACCCGTCAGACTTGGGTCCATGATCATCGACGGCGGACTGTCCAACGCTCTCGCCGACCGGGGGCACCTGCTGGCGGACGACCTCTGGACGGCGCGGTTGCTGCGGGACGCGCCGCAGGAGATCCTCGCCGTACATCGCACCTACTTCGAGGCCGGCGCCCAGGTTGCGACGACGGCCAGCTACCAGGCATCGGTCGGAGGGTTCGTCGCTGCGGGGATCGGCGCCGCGGAGGCCGAGCGCCTGATCGTACGGTCGGTGGAGCTGGCGCGTGAGGCAGCCGACGGCTTCCCCGACGCGTTGGTTGCCGCGTCCGTCGGGCCGTACGGAGCAGTGCTGGGCGACGGCTCGGAGTACCGCGGCCGGTACGGGCTCACGGCCGGCCAGCTCCGCGACTTCCACCGCCCGCGCATCGAGCTGCTGCTGAGCGCAGAGCCGGACCTGCTGGCGGTCGAGACGATCCCCGACGTCGACGAGGCTGCCGTGCTGGCGGAGCTGATCGACGAGTACGGCGCACCGGCGTGGCTCTCGTACACGATCGCCGACGGCCGGACGCGTGCCGGTCAGTCTCTCGAGGAGGCCTTCGCCGTCGCGGCAGGCGTCGACGCCATCATCGCGACCGGCGTGAACTGCTGCGCTCCGGCGGACGTGCTGGCTGCGGTCGAGACGGCGGTCGCCGTCTCCGGGAAGCCGGCCATCGCCTACCCCAACGCCGGCGAGACGTGGGACGCGGGCAACCACCGATGGGTGGGTACGAGCTCGTACGACCTCGCCCTCGTACCGACCTGGCGCGCCGCCGGCGCGGAGCACCTCGGAGGCTGCTGTCGGATCGGGCCGGCGACGATCACGGCCTTGAGTGTCCTCGTCAGCGGCTGAAGACCTCGCCGACGCGAGCAGCGAAGGCGTCGTCGCCGTACTCGGCCGACCTGGTGCGAGCAGCGATGCGCAACGGACGACGCTGCTCCTCGGTGAGCGCCAGGAGCCGAGCGGTCTTGGAGACCAGCTGCGCCACGTCGTCGTAGTGGTAGCCGTCGATCCCGTCGGTGATGATCGCCGCGGGACCGCCGTTGCCGACCACGAGGGGGATCGTGCCGTAAGACATCGCCTCGATCGGCGAGATGCCGAAGTGCTCGCAGCGCTCGGGGTCGCGCGCCACGTCGACGCCGAGGCCCGACGAGTGCCAGAACAACGAGCACGACTCGTACAGCTCGTCGAGGACGTCGGCCCCCGCGTCGATGTGGAACTCCACGGGCAGCCCCTCGGCGGCGGCGATGCAGTCGGAGACGAACGCGCGGTTCTCACGCTCCATCGACGACGAGCCGACGAGGTGCAGCACCGCGTCCCCGGCACGCCCTGACTCGACGAGCTGCCGGAACGCCTTGATCTGCAGGTCCTGGCGCTTCGAGTGCCCGCCGACGAAGAACCGGCCCACGGACACGATCCCCGACTTGTCTTTCGTGATCGGCCGGGACGACAGCGGGACGGCCGGCGACACGATCTCGATCGGCAGCTCACGCAGTCCCGCCGCTCGTGCGCGAGCGGCCATCGCCTCCTTGACGAACGCCGAGTAGACGACGACCCGGTCGTAACCCGCGTACCAGGCCGAGCGGCGACGGATGTCCTCGTCCGGGGTCGGGAAGGGGAACTGGCACAGGAAGGTGTTGCGACGGCCCATCGGTTCGACCGGCGGTACGAGCTCGATGCCCATCGCGACGAAGTCGTCGAACGGCGCCAACCGGGCGGCCTCCTCAGGCGAGGTCAGGCACAGCCCGTCGACGGCGATGTCGAAGATGCGTGCGAGCGCGGTGACGCGCATCCGGGAGTACGGGGCGGGCGTGACCAGTCGTACGTGGTAGCCGAGCCGCTGCAGCTGCGACACCAGGCCCAGCACGTACCGCTCGCCGCCGCCTGCGGTCAGCGGGTGGGCCGTGTACACAGCCGCGCTCAGCTTCCCCTCCGCCGACGCGCAGGTCAGGACGGGCGTGGCCTCCGGAGGCGGCGTGTGCCGGCCCGTACGAAGGTAGCCGTCCCAGCGGACCAGGAACTTCGCCCTGTTGACCTCGGCGAGACCGGCGGGCGACGACTCCCCCGGCACGCTCTGGTGACGGACGACGACCGAGGTCGGGGCGTAGTAGACCTGAAGCCCGAGCCGCGACAGCTTGAGGCAGACGTCGGCGTGCTCGTAGCCCGAGCCGTACGTCATGTCGTAGCCGAGGATCCGAGCGAAGTCGTCTGTACGGACGAGCGTGCAGTCGGGGGAGACGTAGTCGACGACCCTCGAGGAGCTGTACGCCGGGTCGTCCTGGTCGCGGAACCGGCCGCGCGTGACGATGCGGCCCGACTCGTCGAGCAACGCGCCGGCTGCGCTGATGAACCCGCCGGCGACGAGCTTCGGACCCACGGCACCGCAGTCGGACGTCGAGTCCAGGACGTCCATGAGCGGTTCCAGCCAGCCGTGCGTGACGGTGACGTCGTGGCCCAGCAGGCCGAGGACCCGCCCGGTAGCGGCCTCCGCCCCGAGGTTGCCGGCCTCGCCGTCGGCACGACGGACGGGAAGCCGGACGATGCGGCACGGCCCCTCGAGCTGGGAGAGCTGGGCGAAGTCCTCCGCGCGGCTGCCGTTGTCGACCACGACGACCTCGTACCGGTGCCCGGCGGTGTGCTCCCACACCGAGCGGAGGCAGTCGACGGTACGGGCGGTGTCGTTGACGTTCACGACGACGAGCGAGACCTCGGGATCGTCCTCCGAGTACCACGGCGGCGACAGGGTGATGGGGCGCTGGAAGACCGCGGCCAGCTGCTCGGGGGACGGCTCGCGCGAGTGGTCGGCCACCTGCACGCCGTACCGGATCCCTGACAGGCCCTCGCGCCGGATCAGCCCGACAGCCCTGCGCAACGCGCCGCGAAGGCCCCCGCTGTACCGGATCGCCGGCCCGACGAGGCTGACCAGGTGACCGAAGCGCTGGATCGGTCTCGCGATGCGGTGACCCACCAGGACGACCCGTCGCGTACCGGCTGAGGCCGTCGGCGCATCGGTGGTCGGTGCACGGTGCGGTCCTTCGTCAGCGACCTCGGCGTCGATCCGCGCGATCTCTGCCTGCTTGGCGGCGTGCTCGGCGGCGATCTGCTCGTCGCCCGTGGCCAGCCGGGCGGCTCGGAGAGCGACGAGCTCGGCGTCACGATCAGCCACCGCTCGTCTCCTCTCACACCACCCTGGGACGCGAGGCGCGCCGACCGCCTAAACCCTATCCCTGCGCCCACGGTGAGTCCTGGGCCGACGCGGTGGTCACGGTGAGCACGAGACCTGAGAGCCTGGCACCCTAGGAGTAGCATTCTGGGGCTTGTACCGCTTGCGCCAGGGCGTGCCACCCCACGTCCGCGAGGAGGGTTGTCGTGACCATGGAGAGATCGAAGAGCACCACTGACGGTGAGACCGCGGCGACCGCGTCCCCTGACGTGGACGGCTCGGCCACAACGGCCGGAGGCGACGACTCGTTGCGGGACCACTACGAACGGTGGGCCACGGAGACCGAAGCGTGGGCTCGATCACTCGAAGCGCAGCTCCAGCAGACGCAGGCACAGCTCAACACCGCGAACAAAGAGCTCAACCGCGTGAAGCACTCGATCTCCTGGCGGATCACGGCTCCCCTTCGCGGTCTCGCCGCCATGAGCCGCACCGTCGGGGTCGCCACGCTGCGGCCCGGGACCAACTCCGCCGTACGCGCCGGCCTCGACGCCGGCCTGGCTCTGCTTCGACGCCACGACGGTCTCCGTAACGCCGTACGCAAGGTCCTGAGCCGCGTCCCGGGGGTCGGGTCGAAGCTGCAGGCGTACGCGGGCTCCCGCGTGGAAGAGCGGTCGGACTGGTGAGACTGCTCATCGACTTGCAGGGCGCTCAGACAGAGAGCCGACGCCGGGGAATCGGTCGCTACTCGATCGCACTGGCACGGGCCATCATCCGGAACGCGGGCGATCACGAGGTCTGGATCGGGCTCTCCGCCGGCCTGCCACGTACGGTCGCGTACGCCAGGGACGCCGTGGGCGACCTGCTGCCGGACGAGCGCTTCCTGATCTGGGACTCGGTGACCCCGACCGGGGACATGGCGTGGAGCAACGACGGTCGTCTGGGCGCGGCGCAGGTCGTGAGGGAGGCGGCCATCGCGGCCCTGGCTCCGGACGTGGTGCTCTGCTCCAGCGTCATCGAGGGCGCGGCGGAGAGCTCCGTGTCGACGGCCAACCGTCACTTCGCGGGCCCCCGGACCGCTGTGATGCTGTACGACCTGATCCCCCTGCTGGACCGGCGGTACCTCCAGGGTGGACTCGAGCGGTGGTACGGACGACGCCTCGCCGAGCTCCGGCGTGCCGATCTGCTGCTGGCCATCAGCGAGTCGTCCGCCAAGGAGGGGCGCGAGCTGCTGGGCCTGGCGCCGGAAAGGCTCGTGAACGTGCGGGCCGCGGCCGACAGCATCTTCACGCCGCTGGACATCACCCCCCAGCAGGAGAACGAGCTGCGCGAGCGGTACGAGATCGACAAGCCCTTCGTCATGTACTCGGGCGGCATCGACCCCCGCAAGAACGTCCACGGCCTCATCAGCGGTTTCGCAGCGCTCCCCAAGGAGGTACGGGACGCGCACCAGCTCGTGATCGTAGGCAGCGGTGACCCCCAGATGTTCCCGGGGCTCATCGCTCACATCAAGGCAGTTGGCCTCCGGCCGGAACAGGTCGTGTTCACCGGCTTCGTCCGTGAGGAGGACATCGCGCCGCTGTACAACATCAGCAAGGCCTTCGTCTTCCCGTCGAAGCACGAAGGGTTCGGCCTCCCCCCGCTCGAGGCCATGAGCTGCGGCATCCCGACGATCTCCGCGAACAACTCCTCCCTGCCGGAGGTCATCGGCAACGACGAGGCGATGTTCGACGCCGAGGATCTGTCAGCGATGGCGAAGAAGATGCTGCGGGTCCTCACCGACGACGAGTTCCGGGAGCAGCTCCGCACCACCGGCCTGGAGCGCGCCCGTACGTTCAGCTGGGAGACCTCCGCGCAGCTCGCGCTCGCCGCCCTGGAGGAGCTGGCCGCGCAGCCCGCCCCCTGCCGGCCCGAGCCTTCGGCCCCTCATCGCCCGCGTCTGGCCCTCGTCACGGCCCTGGCTGCGCCTGGCACGAGCCTGCGCAGCCGAGTCGTCCACCTCGTCGACCAGCTCGACGCCTTCTACGACGTGCACGTCGTCAGCACCTCCGACGAGAAGCCCTGGGCATTCGAGGGCCCGGCCCGGCTCGTCAACAGCAGCGACTTCGACAAGGTGGCGGGCGCGTTCGACCGGATCGTGCACCACTACGCGAACAGCCCTGAGTACGGGTTCGTGCGCGAGGTCCAGGCGAAGCACCCCGGAACAGTCCTGCTGGACGACTACTACCTCGACCGGGCGCTGCCGAAGGCACCGTCGAACCTCAGCGCCCAGTCCTCCTGGATGGAGGCCGTCATCGACGGCTACGGCTACGACGTCCTCCACCAGCAGATCGAGGACCGCCGTCGTGGCTCGTCAGCGCCACGGTTGACCCTCCACGGACCCGTGCTGCAGTACGCGAACGGGGTCATGGTCACCGACCCGCGCATCACCGAGCTGGCCGCGCAGGACCTCGGCCCTGCGGCGGTCTCCGGCTGGGCGACCGTCCCGATGCTCGCCCCCGGAGCGCTCGCCCACCCTGCCTCCGAGGGACAGAACACGCTCGTCGTGATCGGCACCAGCGGGTCTGCCAACCTCGTGCACCGCGTCGTACCGGCATGGCTGGCCAGCGATGTGGCCTCCGACCCGGGCAACCAGCTCGTCATCGTGGGCGTACGCCTGGACGAGCCGTACGGCCGGCTTCTGGCTGACCTGCTCGCGCAGGGCAACCCGGCCGCCAGGTACCGGTTCGAGGCGGGCACCGAGAGCGCACACTCGAGCGATGTACGGCTCGCCGTGCAGCTCAGTCTGGGACCCGACGCCGCGGGGTCACGGGCCGCCCTCGACTGTCGCGCTCGCGGCATCGAGGTCCTCACCAACGACGACCAGGCGTTGCTCCGAGAGTTCTCCACGACCGATCTCACCCGGGCGATCGACGGTGCCTGGCTGGGCGACCCCTCGGTGCCTCGCGAGCCGCACAGCGGACCGGACCGGGCCGATGCGTACCGGGATGCCATCGAGCGGTTCCACACCGACGGCCCGCTGACCCTCCAGTTCAACGCACTCCGGACGGCGGCCCGGCAGCCTGACATCGAGCCGGCTGACTGGCCCATGACGGTGGCGGCGGTGATGCGCAACAGCCCGGTGCCAGGGCCGCGTCAGCTGCTGCTCGACGTGTCCAGCCTGGCGAGGATCGACTACCGGACGGGCATCCAGCGTGTGGCGCGCAGCCTCGCGCGGGTCATGCTGATCTCTCCGCCGGAGGGCTTCCGTGTCGAACCGGTGTTCTGCGACAGGGCGGGCGTCCTGCGGTACGCGCGGACGTACGCGGCCTCACTCTTGGGACACAAGGTCCGCTTGCACAACGACCCCATCGTGGCGAGACGGGGTGACGTCTTCGTCGGGCTCGACGTCAACGACCGTACGTTCCCGTGCCAGATGACGTCGCCGGGACTCCGGCAGATCGTGCCGATGGAGGGCGCGCTCGAACAGCTCCGCTCCCGGGGCGTGAGCTGTCACTTCCTCGTGTACGACCTGCTTCCCGTGCGTCACCCGGAGTGGTTCGCGCCGGAGATGGACTGGTTCGACGCGTACGTGCAGGGGCTGATCACCCGTGGTGACGGCATCATCTGCGACTCCAAGGCCACCGCGGACGACGTCGAGGACTGGATCCGGGACAACGAGCCCGGACGTGTCGGGATGCCGGTCCGTTGGTTCCATCTCGGGGCCGACCTGGAGAACAGCGCACCCTCGGCGCACGTCACGCCTGACTTCGAGAAGCGATGGGCGCGCCGCGGAAGCGGGCCGTGCATCCTCGTCGTGGGGACCGTCGAGCCGCGCAAGGGCCACGACCACGCCATCGCCGCGTTCTCCGAGCTGTGGCGACGCGGGGTCGAGGCGAACCTCGTCATCGTGGGTCGGGCCGGTTGGGGCACGAGCGAGCTGATGGGACGTCTTCCTCGGCATCCGGAGTGGGGGAAGCAGCTGCTCTGGTTCAGCACCGCGAGCGACACGGAGCTGACCCGCCTGTACCAGGCCTCGGACGGCTTCCTCATGCCGTCCCGCGGCGAAGGGTTCGGGCTGCCCATCATCGAGGCCGCTCGGCACAACATCCCGATCCTTGCAAGAGATCTCCCGGTGTTCCGTGAGATCGCGGGAGACAACGTCCACTACTTCTCCGGCGAGTCCGCCGACGATCTGGCGGACAGCCTCCAGAAGTGGTTCGCCGAGCTCGCCGCCGGCACGGCGCCGAAGTCGAACGGCATCAAGTACATGACCTGGGAGGACAGCACCGCGCAGTTCCTCGAAGCGTTGCGGAAGAACCTCTCTGACCTGGGCCAGCCCACCGGTCTCTGACCACGCGGACGTACGCCTCCGGGGTTCTCCGCAACACCGCACGCGGGAGAGCACCCGTGAGGAGCTCGGCCGGTACGCCGTCCGTACAGCTCAGTGCCCGTGACGGTGGTGGGCGTCCGGGTAGTGCTCGTGGGTGTGGGTGACGGCCTCGTGGGTGTGGGCGTGGCTGTGCCACGTGTCCGCAGGAACACGCTCGGCATGCTCGTGCTGGTGGTGGGCGTCGTGGGTGTGCAGGTGCGTGTGCTCGATCGCCGCGTGGGTGTGCTCGTGCTCGTGCCGCTCGGTCAGGTGGAGCCAGACACCGACTGCCATCAACAGCCCGGCGACGACGAGCGACCACGTGACCGGCTCGCCCATCGCGATCGAGACGACGGCTCCGACGAACGGCGCGACGGCGAAGTACGCACCGGCACGGGCGGTACCGACCTGGCTCAGGGCTCCGATGAAGAGAACGAGGCTCACCCCGTACGCGAGGAAGCCCAGCAGCAACGCGCCCGCGAGTGTCACCGCCCCCGGCAGCCGCGCCCCCATCGCCAGCGCGAGCCCGAGGTTCACCGGCCCCGCCACGGCGCCCTTGACCGCCGCCAGCCACGTGGGGTCGGTGAGCGAGACCCTGCGGGTGAGGTTGTTGTCGAGTCCCCAGCACAGGCACGCACCGAGGATCGCGAGGGCGGGGAGCGGGGTGCCGAGCCGGACCCCGTACGGCACGCTCAGCACCGCCGCGCCGAGCACGATCGCCACCATCCCGAGCAGGATCCGACGGTCCATGTGCTCCCGGAACACCACCCACGCCAGCGCCGCGGTGAACACCGCTTCCGCGTTGAGAAGCAGTGACGCGCCCGAGGCCGGCATCGCGGACAGGCCGAGCATGAGCAGTACGGGTGCGACGATGCCGCCTGCGACGACGGCACCGACGAGCGGCGCGAGGGCAGAGCGCTGGAGCCGTACGCGTCGCTGCCGAGTCACCAGCCGGTACGCCCACAGGCCCAGCCCGGACCCGCAGTAGAGCAGACCTGCGAGAAGCCACGGGCTGACGTCCCCGAGCAGGAGCTTCGCCAGGGGCGCGCTCACGCCGAAGAGAACGGCCGACGCCAGCGCAGCCTGAACTCCCGGGTTGCGCCACGCCGTGTTCACGAGGACATCATCTCGCGAAGGGTCGAGAAGTCAGGTGCCCCAGCCCGGGCCGATCCGTACGACTGAGCACCGTGAATCCGTCCGAGCACCGTGCGTGCGTGGTGCTCAGTCACACCAGCGGTGCTCAGTCGAGGGGGTCGCCTTCAGGCGACGACGACCAGGAGGTCTCCGCCTTCCACCGCCTGGGCGTGGTGGATCGCCAGGCGCTGGACCGTACCCGCGACGGGTGTCGTGATCGCCGCCTCCATTTTCATGGCCTCGATCGTGGCCACCGCCTGGCCGGCCGTGACGACGTCCCCCTCGGCGACCGTGAGCGTCACGACGCCGGCGAACGGCGCCGGTACGTGGCCGGGGTTCCTGGTGTCGGCCTTCTCCTTGAGTGCGACCGTGGGCTTGACCGAGTTGTCGCGCACCGAGACGACGCGCATCTGGCCGTTCATGAGGCACACCACCTGACGCATGCCGTGCTCGTCGGGCTCGCCGATCGAGTGAAGGCTCATCAGCAGTGTCTTGCCGCGCTCGATCGGCACCTCGTGCTCCTGGCCGACGACCATGCCGTGCATGAACTGCCGAGTCGTGAGCACGATCAGCTCGCTGAACTCCTCGACGGCCTCCTCGTAGTCCTTCGTCGGCCCGGGGAACAGCAGACGGTTGAGCGTACGGCGCGGCTCGGACTCGAGCGCCGCCTCGTCCTCCGCGGAGAGCTCGGTGACGACCGGCCTCGTGATGCGCCCCGCCAGCGCCTTCGTCCGGAACGGCTCCGGCCAGCCGCCGGGCGGGTCGCCGAGGTCGCCGTTGAGGAAGCCGATGACCGACTCGGGGATGTCGTACGCGCTCGGGTTGGCCTCGAAGTCCGCGGGGCTCGCGTTCGCACCGACCAGCGCCAGCGCGAGGTCGCCGACCACCTTCGACGACGGCGTCACCTTGACGATGTTGCCGAGGATCTTGTTCGCCGCCGCGTACATGTCCTCGATCGCCTCGAACTTGTTGCCGAGCCCGAGCGAGATCGCCTGCTGGCGGAGGTTCGAGAGCTGCCCACCGGGGATCTCGTGGTGGTAGACGCGTCCGGTCGGGCCGGGCAGACCGGACTCGAACGGCCCGTACAGGAGGCGTACGGCTTCGAAGTACGGCTCCAGCGACGCGGCGGCCTCCAACGACAGANNGCGTCGATCGCTGCGAGCAGCGTGCCGAGCTGACCGCCGGCGGTGTCGTGCGTGTGGAGGTGTACGGGCAGGTCGAACCGCTCCCGCAGCGCGGTGACAAGCACCTTTGCGGCCGGAGCCCGCAAGAGCCCCGCCATGTCCTTGATCGCGAGGATGTGCGCACCGGCCCCGACGAGCTGCTCGGCGAGGTGGAGGTAGTAGTCGAGCGTGTACAGCTTCTCGCCCGGGCTGAGCATGTCGCCCGTGTAGCAGAGCGCCGCCTCGGCGACCCCGTACGGCGTCTCGCGGACCGCGTCGATCGCCGGCCGGATCTGGTCGACGTTGTTGAGCGAGTCGAAGATGCGGAAGATGTCGACGCCCGTCGCGGCTGCCTGGTGGACGAACGCGCGGGTGACCGCCAGCGGGTACGGCGTGTAGCCGACGGTGTTGCGACCCCGCAGGAGCATCTGCAGCGGGATGTTCGGCATCAGCTCGTGCAGCTGCGAGAGCCGCGTCCAGGGGTCCTCCTTGAGGAAGCGCAGCGCCACGTCGTACGTCGCACCGCCCCAGGCCTCCGCCGACCACAACCCCGGCAGCATCCGCGCGATGTGCGGGGCGACGTTGATGAGGTCGCGCGTACGAACCCGTGTCGCGAGCAGCGACTGGTGCGCGTCGCGGAACGTGGTGTCTGTGACCGCGACGCCCTTGCGCTCCCGCAGCGCCTTGGCGAAGCCCTCGGCGCCCAGCCGTACGAGCTCGTCGCGGGACCCGGGCGGCGGCGGAGCGCTCAGCGCCGCGCCGAGGTCGGGCAGCTTCGTGGGAGCGACGATGGGCGTACGGGGTTCGCCGTACGGCTTGTTGACGCTCACCTGCGCGAGCCACGTCAGCAGCTTCGTCGCACGGTCGGCCGGTACGGGGTGGTCGAGCAGGTAGGGCCGCTCGTCGATGAAGCTCGTCGTCACGCGGCCGGCCAGGAAGTCGGGGTCGCCGAGCACCGCCTCGAGGAAGCCGATGTTCGTCGAGACGCCGCGGATGCGGAACTCGCTCAGCGCGCGTGCCGCGCGACGTACGGCCGTCTGGAAGTCGTGGCCNNGCAGGTGAGCTTGACGAGCATGGAGTCGAAGTGGGCGCCGATCTCGGAGCCGGCGAAGACGACGCCGCCGTCGAGGCGGATGCCCGCACCGCCCGGGGAGCGGTACGTCGTGAGGATGCCCGTGTCGGGCCGGAAGCCGTTCGACGGGTCCTCGGTGGTGATCCGGCACTGCAACGCGGCGCCGCGGACCCGTACGGAGTCCTGGCTCAGCCCCAGGTCGGCGAGCGTCTCGCCCGCGGCGATGCGGATCTGGCTGGAGACGAGGTCGACGTCGGTGACCTCCTCGGTNNGTGTGCTCGACCTGGATGCGGGGGTTCATCTCGATGAAGACGTAGCGGCCGTCCTCGCCGAGGAGGAACTCGACGGTGCCGGCGTTGACGTAGTTGATGTGCCGCGCGAACGCGACGGCCGAGGCGCAGATCTGGTCGCGCAGCGCGGGGTCGAGGTTCTGCGCGGGCGCCATCTCGATGACCTTCTGATGGCGGCGCTGGAGCGAGCAGTCCCGCTCGTACAGGTGGATGACGTGGCCGCTCGCGTCGGCCAGGATCTGCACCTCGATGTGGCGGGGCCGTACGACGGCCTCCTCCAGGTACATGCGGGGGTCCCCGAACGCCGACTCCGCCTCGCGCATCGCCTCGGTGATGGACGCCTCGAGGGTGTCGGCCGACTCGACGCGCCGCATGCCGCGGCCGCCGCCGCCGGAGACGGCCTTGACGAACACGGGGAAGCCGATCTCGTCCGCGCGGCTGAGCAGCGTCGCGACGTCGTCGGAGGGTTCGGTGCTGCGCAGCGTCGGGAGGCCGGCCTCGCGGGCGGCAGCGATGGCGCGGGCCTTGTTGCCGGCGAGCTTGAGGACCTCGTGGTCGGGACCGACGAACGTGATCCCCGCCTGCTCGCACGCGGTGGCGAGGTCGGGGTTCTCGGAGAGGAAGCCGTAGCCGGGGTAGATCGCATCGGCGTCGGCCTGGACCGCCGCGGCGACGATGCCGTCGACGTCGAGGTAGGCGCGTACGGGGTGGCCGACCTCACCGATCTGGTACGACTCGTCGGCCTTCAGCCGGTACTCGCTGAGCCTGTCCTCGAAAGGGAAGACCGCCACGGTCGTGATGCCCAGCTCGGTTGCGGCCCGGAACGCCCGCACCGCGATCTCGCCGCGGTTGGCCACCAGAATCTTGCGGAACATCGTCCTCCTCGAGGGTCGTACAGAGGAGGCTCAAGATACCCGGCCACGCCCCGTTGGACGAGGGGAGGAGAGCTTGGTTGGGACTGTCGGTTCATCAAGGTCTGTAGTCAAGTTGTCAGGTACCACGACGAATCAGTCGTGGTATGCGACGAAACGCCTACAGACCTTGATGAACCGACACCCCATGAGGTGAGAGCGCCACGGAGGACGTCAGGACTCCATCGCCACGAGGGCGCCTTCGGCGGCGACGACGACGTCGAACCAGCGCGGGTTGGAGAGGTAGAAGGCGTCGGGTGCTTCGCCGAGCTCGAGGATCAGGGCGCCGAGGTGGCGTCCGAGCATGCGTATGGCGGGCACCTCGCTGGCGCGAAGGATGGAGCCGACGGCACGCTCCGGGCGAGGCAGGATCTCGCACTCGTCGTACAAGCAGGCCAGGTGCTCGGCCAGGGAGTCGAAGTCGTCGTCGCCCGCGAGGTCCTTGCCCCAGTGCATCGCCTGGTGGCTCGGGTCGGACAGAGCGGTGAGCGCGACCCACACCTCAAGTCGCAGTGACGGGTACCGCACGCCGAGGGTTTCGGTGACAGCGTCGGCCTCAAGCATCTCAAGGGGGCTGATGGTAATGCTCATTTCTCGCGGTCCGTTCTGTATGCCAGGGGCGGCTGGTCGTGAACTTATGTCGGTGCCTGCGAGGGGTGGTTGAGTGTGAAGCCTTCCTCATGTTCGCTACAGATTCAGATATCACCCACCAGCGCAGGCCGGAAAGGTCATGCCTAGTCGCAGCGCGGTTAAGGGGCATGAAAGGGACTCGTACGAACTGGTGCGAACCTCACGACGTGGATGAGAGACGCCTCATAACCGCATCCAGCATCTCCTCGGTGAGCCGTCCGGTGAACGTGTTCTGCTGCGAGACGTGGTAGCTGGCGACCAGCCGTACCGGTCCTTGCGGGGTCCCGAGCAGGGTCTCGGCACCGTGGGCGAAGCGGGGCCTGGGGGCTGGCATCTCCCAGCCGCGGCGCTTCGCGGCACCGAGCACGGCAGCCCAGGCGATGCCGCCCAACGCGAGGATGGACTTCAGGGGGAGCGACAGCTCCAGGTCGCGGTCGAACCACTGCGCACAGGTCGCCAGCTCGGTCGGGGTCGGCTTGTTCGCCGGAGGGGCGCAGTGCGCCGCGGCCACGATCCGTACGCCCGTCAACGTCAGCCCGTCCCCCGCGGCCGTGGAGGTCGGTTGGGAGGCGTAGCCCGCGCGGTGCAACGCGGCGTAGAGCCAGTCCCCGGAGCGGTCGCCGGTGAACATGCGACCCGTACGGTTCGCGCCGTGCGCCGCTGGTGCGAGTCCCACGACGAGGATCTCGGGGTGCGAGTCACCGAAGCTCGGAGCGGGCCGTCCCCAGTACGGCTGGTCGGCGTACGCCGCACGCTTCGTCACCGCCACCTCCTCGCGCCACGCGACGAGTCGCGGGCACGCCCGGCAGACGCTCACGTACGCGTCCAGCGTGGACAGGTCCGATGCACTGGCGGCGAGGCGGGCGACGTCGGCGGGACTCTCCGCGACCGGCGTCGAGGGAGTCGCCGGATCCCCCGGCCAGCCCGTACCGGACACAGCCGGCGAGGGGTGCGCCAAGCCAGTCACAGGGTGTCGTAGGGCGTCCACGCGACCAATACTGTCGTCAAAGGTCGGCAGAGGACATGTGGCCCGACCGGACGAGGGCCCAGGTCGTACAGGCCCTCGTCCGTGGGCGGAGCACCGCCGCTATCCGCTAGACGGTCTTCAGCAGGCGCGCGCGCCAGCCGGGGAAGATCGCGTCGGCGTCGCCGGGGAAGGACTCGAACGCCCGGGCGTACTCGCGGTGCGTCGCTGCCCACTCGACAGGATCGGCCCCCGCCTTCCAGCCCTCGTAGGCCTGACGGAGCGAGAGCGCACCTGCCGCCGGACCGTCGATGTGGCCGTACGCGCCGCCGCCTGCCGTGTTGATGAGGTTGCCGTGGCCGAGGTTCGCGAAGAACCCGGGCAGGCGCAGAGCGTTCATGCCGCCCGAGATGATCGGCGTGGTCGCCTTGATGCCGTCCCACTTCTGGAAGTAGACCGGGCCTTGCGCCTCGTCACGCTCGATCATGTAGGCGATCACCCGGTCATCGGTGCCGCCCTCCATCTTGCCGTAGCCCATCGTGCCGACGTGGATGCCGGAGGCCCCCTGCAGGCGGGCCATCTTGGCCAGGACGAACGCCGTGTAGCCGCGCTTCGAGCTCGGAGAGGTGACGGCACCGTGACCCGCCCGGTGGTAGTGCAGGAACTGGTTCGGGTAGTTGCGTCGCGCCGTCGTGATCATTCCCGGCCCGCCCACGTACCCGTCGACGAGGAACGCGAGCTTGTTGGCGTCCGGCCCGAAGGTCGACAGCGCGAAGTCCGCGCGAGCGAGCATCTCGTGGTGGTCGTCCGCGGTGATGTTCATCGAGAACAGCTTCGCCTCACCGGTCTCGTCCATCGCCCGCTTCATCGCGTCGTAGACCAGGGGGATCGTCTCCTTCAAGGGCGAGAACACCTGGTTGCCCTGGGGCTCGTCGTTCTTGATGAAGTCCCCACCGAGCCAGAACTTGTACGCGGCCTCGGCGAACGGCTGGGGACGCAGCCCGAGCTTGGGCTTGATGATCGTGCCCGCGATGAAGCCGCCGTCCTTGACCGGACGGCCGAGGATGCGCCACAGGTCCTCGATGTTCATCGCCGGCCCGTCGAACTGCCGGATGACCTCGGGTGGGACCCAGAAGTCGATCATCTTGGCGTTCTCGATGTCGCCCATGCCCTGGTTGTTGCCGATCGTCAGGGTGAGGAAGGACACCATCATCATCCGGCCGTCGGTGATGTTGCGGTCGAACAGGTCGAGCGGGTAGGCGATCCGCATGTCCTCGCTCGCCTCGTCGACCTGGTAGACGAGCGCGTCCACGCCCTTCGTGAAGTCGTCGGTCGTGGAGACCTCGACGTTGGTGCCGGTGGAGGACTCAGCCGCGAAGTGGGCGGCTGCCTCGAGGTAGCCGACCCCCGCCTTCGGCTTCATCCGGTACGCGCACAGGATGTGCTTGCCCCCGGCGATCAGCTCGGCCTCCGTGAGGCTGAGATCGGCGTAGCGGTTGGACTGGTCCATGCTCTGCTCCTTAGGACGTCGGCCCAGGTCGCGCCTGGGTGCCGGGGTGAACGGTGTCGTGAAGGGTGGACAGGTCGGAGAGCGTCACGGTCGAGAGGTCCCCAAGGACGGCGAGCGCCCCGGTGGTGTCGTCTGACGCGGTGTAGGGGTTCTGTGTCACCACGGTGGGCAGCCCCGCCGCGAGAGCCGCGCGGAGCCCCACCGCGGAGTCCTCGACGGCAAGGCACTCCTCGGGGCGCAGGTCGAGCCGCTCGACCACCCACGTGTAGATGTCGGGGGCCGGCTTCTTACGGGGCACGACGTCACCCGCACCGATGACCTCGAACCAGCTGGTGGCGTCGGGACCGAAGCAGGCGTCGAGAAGGGCAGTGACGTTCTCGGGACTCGTCGTGGTCGCGATGGCGAGCCTCGTCCCGGCAGCCCTGGCCTGCGTGACGAGCCGCGCCACCCCCGGCCGAAGCCCGATCCCGCCGGCGGCGGCGTAAGCGACGTACCGCCTCGTCTTGTCGACGTGCAGCGCGGCGATGGCCTCGTCGGCATCAGGCCGGGCCAGGAATGCCGGGTCGTGCTGCTCGCAGAAGTGCCGGATCCGCTCCTTGCCGCCAGCCACCGCGAGAAGCTCGCGGTATTCCTCGTCACGCCAGTGCCAGTCGAGCCCGGCCTGGGCGAACGCGGCGTTGAAGGCGGGTCGATGGCCGTCACGCTCGGTGTCGGCCAGCGTCCCGTCCACGTCGAAGACCAGCGCCTGGAATGCCATGGGTGCGACGCTAGCCGCGGAAGTCCCTGTCGGTCTCACCCCCAGGGGGGACTTCAGGGGTGAGACACACACGTGTCCGTACGACGGTCGCCGATCCGTGCCGGCGGGCTCAGCCTGTCGTGTCCGGCGCGTCCACCACGGGCAGGTCCACGATCACCGTCGTGCCGCGACCGGGCATCGACTCGATCCGCAGGGACGCGCCGACCAGGACGCAGCGTTCGGCGATCGAGGACAGTCCGAAGTGGGCACCCTCGGTGCCGGCGGCGCGTGCCGCTGCCCGACCCATGGGGTCCGGACGCACGTCGAAGCCGACCCCGTCGTCGGTGATGCCGAGGACGACGCCACCACCGATCCGGCGCAGGCTCACCGTCACCCGGCTCGCATGACCGTGCCGGATCGCGTTGCTCGTGGACTCCTGGGCGATCCGGAAGAGCGCCGCGGCGACATGGTCGGGCAGGTCGGCGAACTCCTCCGGGGGATCGCAGACCGTCTCCATCACAGCCTCGGGCGCCGTCTCGACCAACGACTCGAGGGCGGCGACCAGCCCGAGGTCGTCCAGCACCAGGCTGTGCAGACCGGTGATCGCCGCGCGGGTCTGCGTGTACGCGCGGTCGGCCAGGGTCCTGGCCACCCCGATCTGCGAGCGCGCCTGGGCCAGCCTCGTGAGTTCCGAAGACTCGTCGCACAGGGCCTCGGCGGCCTCGATGGAGAGCTCCGCCGCGTTCAGATGGAACGACATCGACGCGATCGCCGTGGTCACCCCGTCGTGCAGGTCGGAGGCGATCCGACGACGTTCGGCCTCCTGCGCGGAGATCGCCTGGGCGATCAGCCGATCCCGGTCGTCACGGTGGGCGTCGACGGCGTCGCGCAGACCCAACACCTGCAGGCGCAGCCCGAGCAGGTCGGCCCACGGTTGCAGGCTCGTGAGCTCCATGTCCGTGTACGGGTCGTCGACGCTGCGGTGCACACTGACGACGCCGAGGATCTGCCCACCCAGACCGCGGGCGGGAACAGCCAGGCGAGCCACCGAACCGCCATGGTCCAGACCCAGGACGTGGCGGTGCACCGGGCTGCGCGGACGGTCCGCGCCCAGCCGCATGCCATGACCGTTCCGTGCCACCAGCCCCGTGACCCCCTGCCCGAGGAGCACGACGAGCGCCGCCTGCGCGGCCGGATCGGGCGGATACAGCCCACCGACGGTGAGCTGAGCGCCGTCGGACAGCTGGATCACGGCGCCCGTGGACCGGGTCTGCTCTGCGAATGCCTGCGCCAGCGCACCGAGGTCGAAGGCGACCGGCGCGGCGAGCATCTGCCACAGCTGCGTATTCACTGGAACAAGCCCTCTCGCAGCGCGAACGCGATGGCACCCCCGCGGTCCTGGACGTCCAGCTTGCGGTAAAGGCTCCGGATATGGGTCTTGACGGTGTCGTCGGAGACGACCAGCGTCGAGGCGATCGCCCGGTTCGAATGCCCGGAGACAAGCAGCGCCAGCACCTCGGACTCACGCTGAGTCAGGCCGTGGTCCGCGCCGGCCCAGAACTCACCCGACGAGATCCTCGCCGCGGACATCGCCACCCGCCCGGCGAGCGCGGCATCGATCGCGATCTCCCCCTCGGCGACACGCAGCAGATGGGCGACCAGCCCGGCGGCGTCGATCCGCTTCAGCACGTAGCCCCGCGCACCCGCCCGCAGCGCTTGGAAGAGGTAGTGCTCGTCGTCGTACACGGTCAGCATGACGACCTTGACCGTCGGGTGCGTCCGGGCCAGCTCCCGCACGAGGTCCAGTCCGCTGTCGCGACCGAGCCGCACGTCGCTCAGCACGATGTCGGGAGCCGTCTCACTGACGACCCGCCGCGCCTGCTCGAACGAGGTGGCCGTCCCCACGATCACCACATCGCCGTCGAAGTGGGCCAGCATGGCCGTGAGCCCGTGCAGGACCATCTCATGGTCGTCGACGAGCACGAGGCGAAGCACACTGCGACCAGCATCGGGCACAGCTTCACCCTAGGGGCGAGGTCGCTTCGATGTGCTCGGAAGGCGAATCACCCCCGTGACCACCCCTGCGGGTGAGCCACGTACGACCCGGTTGGCGGTTCTCTTGACCCGTCAGTGACGACGACTCGTACCGGGAGGCACGACATGGCACCGCACGCACCACTCATCGTCCCGTCTGTCCTACCCGCAGACGCGGCGCGCCTCGGCGCGGAGGTCGAGGCCCTGTGCGCCGCCGGCGTCGACCGCATCCAGTGGGACGTCATGGACGGCGTCTTCGTCCCCAACCTCACTTTCGGTCCGGACGTCATCACGGCAGCGCGTCGGCACAGCACCGTCGGCTTCGAGGCACACCTCATGGTGGTCGAGCCGGACAAGCTGCTCGGCCGCTACATCGACGCAGGCTGCGAGCTGGTGATCGTGCATGCGGAAGCCACCACCCACCTGCACCGGACGCTGCACCGGATCCGCGAGCTCGGAGCGCGTTCCGGGGTCGCACTCAACCCGCACACGCCCGTCTCGGTCGTGGAGAACGTGCTTGATGAGACCGACATGGTGCTCGCGATGACCGTCAACCCCGGCTTCGGCGGTCAGGNNATGAGCGTCAACCCCGGCTTCGGCGGTCAGGCGTACATCCCGGCCGTCGAGGCGAAGGTCCGACGGCTGCGCGCCATGGTCGAAGAGTCCGGCCTGTCGATCGAGATCGAGGTCGACGGCGGGATCACGGACGCGACGATCGGCGGCGCGGCCGCGGCCGGCGCTGACGTGTTCATCTCGGGGAGCTGGTTGTACTCCTTCTCCGCGGGAAAGGCCGCCGGGGTGCAGCTACTTCGCGAGCGGGCACGGGCCGCCATGGACTCCTCCGCCGTCCCCGTCGCCGGAAAAGTGGCGTGAGATGTACGGCTACGACCTGCCGGTCGACGAGCTGCGGCGGTTCCGCCAGCTCGGCTCACGTATGCCAGGTCACCCCGAGTTCGGCCACACGGACGGGGTCGGGACCACCACCGGGCCGCTCGGCCAGGGCCTGGCGATGACGTCGGACGTCCTGGCCCACCTGGGCCTCACCCCGGCCGCAGCGGCCGCGCGGGTCGCTGCGGCGATCCATGCCGAGACGACGAACTACCAGACGAGGCGATGATGCTCACCAACCGCACGACACTGACCCAGTTCCTCATCGAGGAACGTCGCCGGTTCGCCGACTCGAACGGCGACCTCAACGGGCTCATCCTCGACGTGGCCCTGGCGTGCAAGGCGATCTCTCGCCTCGTCGCCCAGGGCGAGCTGGCCGGCGTGCTGGGCGCCGCCGGCGCGACGAACGTGCAGGGCGAGCAGCAACAACGGCTGGACGTGCGGGCCAACGACACGTTCCTGCGGGCCATCGAGTGGGGCGGCCATGTCGCCGGGATGGTGTCCGAGGAGATCGAGGAGCCGTACCTGTTGCCGGGCAACTACCCGCGCGGCAAGTACCTGCTGTCCTTCGACCCCCTGGACGGCTCGTCGAACATCGACGTCAACCTGTCGGTGGGCAGCGTGTTCTCGATCCTTCGCTCGCCCCATCCGGGCGTCGACGCCGTCGTCGAGGACTACCTGCAGCCCGGGGCGCAGCAGGTGGCGGCCGGTTACGCGATCTACGGGCCCTCGACGATGCTCGTGCTCTCGGTGGGTCGAGGGGTGCACGGCTTCACCCTCGAGCCGTCGCTCGGAGAGTTCATCCTCACCCACCCGGACATGCGAGTGCCGACCTCGGGCTCAGAGTTCGCGATCAACTCCTCGAACTACCGGTTCTGGGAGCCGGCGGTACGCCGCTATGTCGACGAGTGCCTCGCGGGGACCTCCGGTACGCGCGAGCGGGACTTCAACATGCGCTGGGTCGCGTCGTTGGTGGCCGAGGCGCATCGCATCCTCAACCGTGGCGGGGTCTTCCTCTACCCGCGGGACTCGAAGAAGGCCGGCGCGGCCGGTCGGCTGCGACTCCTGTACGAGGCCAACCCGATCGGCTTCCTGGTCGAGCAGGCCGGCGGCCGCGCCAGCACCGGTCGAACGCCGTTGCTCGAGGTCCAGCCGACGGGCATCCACCAACGGGTGGGTTTCGTGTTCGGGGCTGCCGACGAGGTAACCCGGATCGAGGCGTACCACGCCGAGTCCTACGACGACGACCCCGACCCGAACATCCCGCTGTACGCCCAGCGCGGCCTCTTCCGCACCACCCGCTGACCGACCCGCGCAACCCGAGGAGTTTCCCATGTCATCCAAGCATCCAGTCGTGGCCATCACCGGGTCCTCCGGAGCCGGAACTACATCCGTCCGTCGCACCTTCGAGCACATCTTCCGGCGTGAGGGCATCAACGCCGCCTACATCGAGGGCGACAGCTTCCACCGGTGGGACCGCATCGAGATGAAGGAGGCGCTGGCGCGTGCTCTCGAGGGCGGCGACCACACGTTCAGCCATTTCGGGCCCCAGGCGAACCTGTTCGCCGAGCTGGAGGCCCTGTTCAGGGACTACGGCGACACGGGCAGCGGACAGGTGCGCCACTACCTGCACGACGCCGACGAGGCGGTGCCGTACCAGCAGGAACCCGGCACGTTCACTGCGTGGGAGGACCTCCCGACCGGTACAGACCTGCTCTTCTACGAAGGGCTGCACGGGGCCGTCGTCACGGACGACGTCGACATCGCACGCCATGTGGATCTCGCGATCGGCGTGGTCCCGGTGATCAACCTGGAGTGGATCCAGAAGCTCAATCGCGACCGTGTCCAGCGCGGGTACACCACGGAGGCGGTGACCGAGACGATCCTGCGGCGGATGCCGGACTACGTGAACTACGTGACACCGCAGTTCTCCCGCACGCACGTGAACTTCCAGCGCGTGCCCGTGGTCGACACCTCCAACCCGTTCATCGCCCGGACCATCCCGACGCTCGACGAGTCGATGCTGGTCATTCGGTTCGAGAACCCCCAGGGCATCGACTTCCCCTATCTGTTGTCGATGCTGCACGGCTCCTTCATGTCGCGGCCCAACACCATCGTGTGCCCTGGCGGGAAGATGGACCTGGCGATGCAGCTGATCTTCACGCCCATGCTCTGGCGACTGAAAGACCGCAAGCGCAAGGCGGGGATCAGCTGAGACCGGCCCCAGTGCCGTCGCACGGGGATGCCACCGGCCAGCGCAAGGGGTCTGAGGAGGACGGCGATCGCCCGCCTGTAGGCGGACGTGCTGGGAGGCGCAATCCGACCCGCTGACCTGCGTACGCCCTCCCCGGCCCTCGCCGTGCCCGTGAATGTGAAAGGTTGGAGGCATGGTCTCTTCGGAGGATCGAGTCGATGACACCCGCGCAATGGCAGACACCGAGCTGCGTCTGGCGCGGCACAATCCCGCTGTCGCCCCTGATGTGATCCACACCCTCGTGCAGAAGTCCTACCACCGGCTGACCCCTGCGAAGGTCCACCACTACCTGCCGATCCTGGTCTCGCGAGAGGTACAGGCGACGCTGCGCCGGCGTCACGTGGCCTGACGCCGACAGGCCCACTCGATCAGCGCCGCCTTCCCGCGAGCGGGGGCCCGACAGCAGGGCGCCACGACCGCCAGGAGGGGTGGGACCACCGCCCATCCCTTGTCCCACGAACGACGCGGGAACGCGGCCGGAGCGTCGCCGCGAGCCCGCGCTGTCTGCCCGCACCCGGTACGTGTCGGGCAGTCGATCCTCCTGTCGATACCCCACCCAGTGCTCAGCCTCTCGAAGCGGCACTTCATCACCCATGCGGTATCAAAACGAGGATCGACCGCCCGACAGTGTCCGAGCACCGTCGTACAGTCAGGCCCATGACCGTCAGCTTCGGAGCCCATGTCGACCAGGCAGATCCGCTCGCCGCAGCCACAGCGCTCGGCGCGAGTCTGTCGCAGTTCTTCCTCGGCAACCCGCAGGGGTGGAAGACGCCGACGGTCGGCTACGAGGCCGGGCCGGAGGCGCTGAAGAACGACGCCGTTGCGGCGGGCATCGACCTGTACATCCACGCCCCGTACGTGCTGAACGTCGCGACGACGAACAACCGCGTCCGGATCCCGAGCCGGCAGCTGCTGCAGAAGCAGATCGACCTCGCGACGGCGATCGGCGCGAAGGCGATCATCGTCCACGGGGGCCATGTGGGTGACGAGGCCGACCTCGGCGTCGGCTTCGACAACTGGCGCAAGTGCATCGACGGCCTCAACA
The DNA here is from genome assembly GCA_003153855.1 of Propionibacteriaceae bacterium. Classification (GTDB taxonomy): domain Bacteria; phylum Actinomycetota; class Actinomycetes; order Propionibacteriales; family Propionibacteriaceae; genus Fen-668. Next base: position 9,833 of record PMBM01000048.1, on the reverse strand, counting down.
TCACCCTGCCGCTGCTCATCGAGAACACCGCGGGCGGCACCGGCGCGATCGCGCGCCAGCTCGAGCGGATCGACCAGCTGTGGTCGACGATCGCGTCGGCGTCCGGTGTAGAGAACGTCGGGTTCTGCCTCGACACGTGCCACGCGCACGCCGGCGGCATCGAGCTCGCAGGGGTCGTCGCCAAGGTGATGGCGATCACGGGACGCATCGATCTCGTACACGCCAACGACTCCCGCGACGCGTTCGACTCGGGCGCCGACCGCCACGCCAACCTCGGCACCGGCCTGTGCGACCCCGAAGGTCTCGCCGAGGTCATCGCGACGGCCGGAGCGCCGATCGTGCTCGAGACGCCGGGCGCCAAAGAGGGCCACACGGACGACATCCGCTGGATCGCCGAGCACGTGAGCTGAGGGCCGTACGTGCCGCAGCTCGTCTTCATCAACGGCGCCCCTGGCAGCGGGAAGTCGACGCTGGGCAGGCGGCTCGTCGACAGCCGTCCCCTGGCGCTTCTCCTCGACGTCGACACGCTGCGCAGCCAGCTCGGGCAGTGGCGCGACAACCCCGGATCGGCCGGGATGACCGCCCGGAGGATCGCCCTCGAGATGGCGCGTACGCACCTCGCGGCCGGCCTCGACGTCGTCGTGCCGCAGTTCATCGAACGGCCGGGCTTCATCGAGGACGTGCGCGCGGTGGCGCTGGAGGCCGGCGCGGAGTTCGTGCTTGTCGCCCTCGTGAGCAGCCCCGAGGAGGCCGCGTCGCGGTTCGAGGAGCGCGTGGGCACCACCGACCCGAACCACCTCGACGCCGTACATCTCCAGTCCGTGCCCGGCGCGCGGTCGATCGAGCAGATGTACGAGGGGATGCTCGAGCTGCTGGCGACGTACGAGGACGTGCGCCACGTACGGTCCGTACCCGGGGACATCGACGGGACGTACGAGGAGCTGTTGCAGTGTCTCCGTAGGAAGGGAGACTCGGCGGCCGGCTAGCTGATCTTGCCCAGCGCGATGGCTGCGTGCAGGAGGGACGCCAGGGTCTCGCCGTCCGTGATCTCGCTGGTCTCGACCATGTGCAGCACGTCGGGCCAGGGAACCCAGCGGACGTTGCTGATGCCCTCGGCGTCGGCATCCACTCCCGCTGCCGCACGGCTGACTCCCTGAGCGAGGAACACGTGCTCGGCGGCGCGGCACAGGCCGTTGAGGGCATTCATCGAACCGATGTAGCGCCAGCTCTCGGCGACGTAGCCCGTCTCCTCGTACAGCTCGCGCTTCGCTGCCACCAGCAGGTCCTCGCCGTCACTACCCCCGGCGGGGACCTCCACCGACGGGCCGACGGTATGGCGATCCACCGTCTCCAGCAGCACCTCGCCGCGCTCGTTCACTGCGACGACGAAGACGGCCGGCTGCCGAAGCTCGACCACCCCGTACAGCCCGGGTAGCCCGTCGGGGCCGACCACCTGGTCCTCGACGACCCGGATCCACGGGTTCTCGTACGCGATCCGGCTCTCCGTCACCTGCCACATGTTCGTCAGCGTAGGCCTGTCGCATCAGGGGTGGAGATCTCGCCGCGCATCCTAGAAACGTTTCAACCGAGCGCTCGCCCTGGTTCCCCGATGCGGTTCCGGGCTCCGCGGGGCGATACTGTCGGCCCATGGCGAAGAGCATCTACGTGATGTCGCCCGAGGGCCTGGTGGGGAAGTCCGCCATCGCCCTGGGCGTCATCGAGGCGCTGGCTCGCGAGGTCCGCTCGGTCGGGGTGTTCCGACCGATCATCCGTTCCGATGGTCGTGACGGCATCCTCGAGACGCTGGTGAGCCAACCTGCAGTCAATGGGCAGTACGACCTGTCGTACGGCGTCGAGTACTCCGCGGTGCACCGCAACCCCGACGAGGCGATGAGCGAGATCATCGCGAAGTACTCCGAGCTGCAGGCCCGCTACGACGCCATGGTGATCCTCGGCTCCGACTTCACGGACGTCCTGGGCAGCACCGAGTTCGCGTACAACGCAGCCGTCGCGGCCAACCTCAACGCGCCGGTGCTGCTGGTCGTNNGACGAGCTCGCCCTGCATCACTGCGAGACGGTCGGGGTCGTGGCCTCCCGCATCGCGCCCGATGCGCTCGCCACGTACAGGTCGGCGCTCGAAGGCATCGACCTGCCGCTCGTCAACGCCATCCCGGAGCACAAGGTGCTGCCGGCCCCGACGGTCAAGACGCAGTTCAAGGCCGTCGGCGCCACGATGATCCGCGGCAAGGAAGACCTGCTCGACCGCGAGTCCCAGGGCGTCATCGTCTGCGGCATGACGCTGCCGAACGTGCTCGACCGGCTGTTCCCCGAGGCGACCGTCGTGACCGCGTCCGACCGCATCGACCTCATCCCCGGCCTCCTGCTCGCGCACACCTCCGGAGCGTTCCCGCCCATGGCCGGGCTCGTCCTCGTCGGCGGGTACGACCTGCCGCCGGCCATCCAGAAGCTCATCGACACTCTCGACTCGGACCTGCCGATCGCGACCACTCCGGGCGGCACGTACACGACGGCCGAGAAGCTGTTCGGCCTCGAGGGCTCGGTCACCGACTCGGCACGCAAGATCGAGATCGCCCGTGGCCTGTTCGGCGACAACATCGACGCGGGCGCGCTCATCGCAGCCATGCACGTGTCGCACGCCGAGGTCCGTACGCCGCTCATGTTCGAGTACCAGCTCATGCAGCGTGCCCGCGCCGACAAGCGCACGATCGTGCTGCCCGAGGGTATGGAGGACCGCATCCTCGAGTCGGCCGTCGTGCTCCTGCGCCGCAACGTCGCCGACATCATCCTGCTGGCGCCCGAGCACGTCGTGAACCAGCGTTCCGGGAGCCTCGGCATCAACCTCGCCCGCGCGAAGTGCATCGACCCCGCCGATCCCGAGCTGCGCGAGAGGTTCGCGGTCGAGTACGCACGGTTGCGCGCCAAGAAGGGCGTCACCATCGAGCAGGCGCGCGCGAAGATGGCCGACCTGTCGTACTTCGGCACGATGATGGTCCACTTCGGCATGGCAGACGGCATGGTGTCGGGCTCGATCACGACCACGGCCAACACGATCCGGCCGTCGCTGGAGTTCATCAAGACCAAGCCCGGTACGGCGATCATCTCGAGCTCGTTCCTCATGTGCCTGCCTGACCGGGTGCTGGTGTTCGGTGACTGCGCCGTGAACCCCGACCCCACCGCCGAGCAGCTCGCGGACATCGCGATCTCGTCGGCGCAGACGGCCGTCGCCTTCGGCATCGAGCCGCGCGTGGCGATGCTCTCGTACAGCACGGGCTCGTCCGGCACGGGCGCCGACGTGGACAAGGTCCGCGAGGCGACCCGCCTGGTGCACCAGCGCGCGCCCGAGCTGCTCGTCGAGGGCCCGATCCAGTTCGACGCGGCGATGGATCCCGACGTCGCTCGTACGAAGCTGCCCGACTCGCAGGTCGCCGGCAAGGCCACGGTGTTCGTGTTCCCCGACCTCAACACCGGCAACAACACGTACAAGGCCGTCCAGCGCACGGCAGGTGCCGTCGCGATCGGACCTGTCATGCAGGGCCTGAACAAGCCCGTCAACGACCTCTCGCGCGGTGCAACCATCGACGACATCGTCAACACCGTCGCGATCACGGCGATCCAGGCACAGGCCGTGCCCGCCGGAACCCCCTCACCGTTCGCACAGCAGTAGCGCCTAGGAGAAGCCCGTGCCCACACCGATCCTCGTCCTGAACTGCGGTTCGAGCTCGATCAAGTACCAGGTCATCGACGTCGACGACGAGTCCCGGCTCGCGACCGGCCTCGTGCAGAAGATCGGGCTACCCGACTCCACCCTCGAGCACACCACCCAGGGCGTCACGCATCGCATCGAGCGGATGGTCGCCGACCACCAGCAGGCTCTGGAGCTGGTCGTGAGCGCCTTCGGGATGTACGGGCCTCCGCTGGCCGACGTCGTCGCTGTCGGGCATCGCGCCGTCCATGGGGGCGAGGCGTTCCGCCAGCCCGTGCGGATCGACGCGGGTGTCATCGACAAGCTGCGTGAGCTGTCTCCGCTGGCGCCGCTGCACAACCCGCCGGGCATCGCGGGCATAGAGGCCGCCATGACGGCACTGCCGGACGTGCCGCACGTCGCCATCTTCGACACCGCATTCTTCGCGACGCTGCCGGCGGAGGCGTACACGTATGCCATCGACGCCGAGCTCGCGAAGACGTACTCGATCCGCAAGTACGGGTTCCACGGGACGAGCCACAAGTACGTGTCCGAGCGGGTCGCCGAGCTTCTGGAGAAGCCGTACGACGAGGTCGACCAGATCGTCTGCCACCTCGGCAACGGCGCATCGATCTCCGCGATCCGCGGCGGTGTGGCCGTCGACACGTCGATGGGCCTCACGCCGCTGCAGGGCCTCGTCATGGGAACGCGCTCCGGCGACGTCGACCCCGGCCTCCACGCGTACCTCGCGCGCGAGGCGAACATGTCCGTGGCCGAGATCGACCGCATGCTCAACAACCGTTCCGGCATCTCGGGGCTCACAGGCGGTACCAGCGACTTCCGCGACCTCGCAACGCGCATCGAGGCGGGAGACGGGGCCGCGAAGCTCGCGTACGACGTGTACATCCACCGGCTGGTGAGCTACATCGGCGCGTACTTGGCGATCCTCGGCGGCGTCGACGCCATCACGTTCACCGCGGGCGTCGGCGAGAACGACGACGCTGTACGGGAGTCGGTCTGCGACCGGCTCGCGCCCCTCGGGTTCCTGCTCGACGACGAGGCCAACAAGGTCCGTTCCAAGGAACCCCGCCGCATCAGCCAGCCCGACTCCCCCATCCAGATCCTCGTCGTACCCACGAACGAGGAGCTCGCCATGGCCCGCGAGACCCAGAAGGTCATCTCCGCCTGAGCCGTACGAGGCGTGCGCAGGCGGCCTGCTGTTCGTGCAGGTTTCCCAAGGGCTGCAGGGAAACCTGCACTTCCCACACCAAATTTGGTGTGGGAAGTGCAGGTTTGGCGACAGCCCTTGGGAAACTGACCTGGCGCTGAACGGCCCCGCGACGTCAGTTCTCGCGCTGGGCTCGTCGCGGTGCGGGATGGGGTGACCGCATCCCCGCATAGACCATCGAGGCCCACCTCGTGAGGCCGCTCATCAGGTCGAGTACCCGCCGGACGATCGCGGTGGCCCAGCGAGCGCCACGACGGGACGACGCGAAGTGAAGGGTGGCGATGTACGAGGCAGGCTCCCCGTACGCGTCCTTGGGCTCCTGGCCGGAGTCGTCGCAGAACGTCTCGACCTTGGCCAGCTCGTCGCCGATCCGGACGCCGTCGACGCCACGGAGTCGCAGCAGCACGGAGAAGTCGCGAAGCCAGCCTTCGCGGGTGGACGACGAGGAACTGTCGCGAGAATGGTGATCGCTCGGCATGGTGGTCGCTCCTGGGGGGTGCGGAATGACGGCACCAGGCTAAGCCACAGGCAGATCCTCGAGGTCGCGGTCCAGGATCGCGAGATCCTCGGGGTCGGCGATCGGTACGGAACGGGCGAGGACAGCCTCACGTACCGCCTCCTCGTGACGTCCCAGCGCTGACAAGGCCCGGGAGCGCGCCTCGTGGGCGTAGGCAAGGTCGAAGTCGGCGAGACGGTGCTCCGTACAGACCGCCAGCACCCGGTCCGCACTCACCAGGCCTCGCTCTGCCTGGCCCGTCGCGACCAGCGCCCGCGCGATCATGTACGACCCCCGCGCCTCGTTCTCCGGCGTCGCTCCGGCCGCGCGCTGCCAGTGGTATGCGGCTGAGTACGCGTGGCGCAGCAGGTCCTCGTCCTCGTCCGGGGTGCGGTCGCGCTCGAGCAGCCCGAACACCGCGTTGTTGGCCTCGACGCCCTGACGACGGTGCCAGTCACCCTCGGGCGCCTCGCTCACCGGCGGGTCGACCTCCGGGTCCGGAAGCGGCCGGCCGGTCTCGAGGAGCGTCTTGAGCGCGTCGATGACCCAGACCCAGCCATCCTTGACGTGCGCCCACGTGAGGGGGCTGAACGCGAGGTCGCCGTGCACGAGTCGTACGCGCGTCAGGTCCGGCCCTGCCGCTTCGATCGTCCACTCCACGCGGCCGGCCGGCTCGGCGGACAGTGCCGCGTCGTACAGGACGTGCCAGGTCTGTACGAACCGGCCGGACTGCCCGTCGGCCGGAGGCGTCATCTCCTCGATGACCCCCTCGACCGCGTCGCGGCCGTCCATCGTCACCGTGCGGTAGCCCGCACCGGCGACGGGCGGGGCGACGAACGACGTGTGATGGAAGTACTTCCGCGTCCAGTCCGAGTCGGTGATCGCGCGGAACACCGCCTCAGGCGTCGCCGCGATGTAGATCTGGTAGACGTGCGCCGTGCCGACCATCAGGCCTCCTCGGTTGCAGTGATGTGCTGGTCCAGGGCGACCAGCGCTGAGGTGAAACGCTCCGCGTACTTGCTGATCCAGCGATTGGCGACCTGCTCGATCGGTACGGGGTTGAGGTACAGCCGCTTCGTACGCCCTTGTCGCACCGGGATGACGAGGTCCGCCTCCTCGAGGACGGCGAGGTGCTTCATGACCCCGAACCGCGTCATCTCCTCGAACCGTCCCGCAAGCTGCGTCACCGTCTGCCCGTCCTCGACGAACAGCGCGTCGAGGAGCTCCCGCCTGGTGGGATCGGCGAGCGCCCGGAAGACAGCGTCCATGGGCACATAATAGGTGACCATTTAGTCACCTATCAAGAGCGGCGACTCGGCAGCGGCCGGACATGCACCTGGTGCACGGGTGACAGTCCGTTGGGCATGTCGCGCCCCACACGTCCATTGCCTGTCGGACGGGATGCGAGAGCGACTGATCGGCACATCGAAGTGCGAGGTACGTGTTCGTCGGGTTACGAGCGTCGGCTGAACGGTCCAGAATCGCGACGTACGCGTCGGGTGGGTTATGAGCACCGGGGGAGTTCTCAAAACCCTCGCAACACGTCAGTGACGAGATTCCGGTTCGTTCTCGTCGCTCATAAGCCACCGAACACGGATCTCACCTCGCCTCTGGGCAAGTCCACGGCAGCCGCGAGGGTGTGGTGGACGGGGGAGCTGGTCGGGGAGGTCGCGCCCTGGTGCGGAAGTCCGGGCAGGGGTGACTGCCCGGGGATCGCTCAGCGAGCGCGGCGCTGCTGGCGGAGCTCCTCGAGGCGCTTGCGCTCTCGGGACGTCAAAGACTCGAGGCCGTGGTCCATGATCTTGTCAAGGAGGGCATCCATCTCCTCGTCCTCGCGAGCCGGCGGCTCGGGGCCGAGCCACGGGCCCTGGACCACGTTGCTGGCGCCGCCCGTGTTGGCTCGCGGCGTCGGCTTGGGCTTGCGCTCGCTACGGCTCACTCCCGTGACGCGCTTGCGCGGAGCCGGCGTGTACGTGTGGCCCGGGATGAACGCGTACCGCTCCAACAGTCCGGCGAACTTCGCGATGATCGCCGCTGCGACGAGGTTCAGGACGAACTGGAGGAGGTAGATCCACGCTCGCGCACCGACGAACTGGAGCAGCGGGATGACCACGATCACCAGGCCGAGCACCCACGCGGGGATGCCGAAGAAGAAAGGCATCCTCGGGTTCTCGGCGATGAAGATGAGCACGACGATCAACGACACAGTGCCGAGGCCGGCCAGCATCGGTTCGTCGACCCGGAACCCCAGCGCGAGCAGCACGGCGAGTACCGATCCGGCGACCGTGATCCCCAGCAGCATCCAGCCGAAGCGGCCCTTGCCGAGCTCCCGCTCGAGCTGCCGCCCGGTGAACCAGAAGACGGCCGCGTTCCAGATGGTCCAGATGCTGGGGGCGTTGGCGAGGGGCCAGGTCACCAGCTGCCAGACGAACCCGTGCAGGACCGCGAGCGGCGAAAGGGCCAGGTACGAGACGAATGTGGGCGAGACGGCATACACGACCATCATCAGCACGGAAACGCCCGCGACGAAGTCACTCGTACCCACGCCGTAGGACCTGATGCGGAACCAGGGCCTGTCTTGGTCCGATCCGGACAGCCAACTCACGCCCTAACCGTACCCACCTCTCCCCAGAGCGTCACGGTTCGTGCGTGCACGCCGTTGATCGATGGACTAGCCCTTGTCTACTCTCCACAACCAGAACCCCCTTCGACAGGGGTAATACAACAAACCCAGAGAGCAGTACGAGGGCACTTCGACACCCGCTCTCGAAGTGTCGTAGCGTGAGGTTCATGGCTCTCGCGCTGGTGACCGGAGGGACGGCTGGCATCGGCCACGCCTTCGCGGTCGAACTCGCCTCCCGTGGCTGGGATCTCGTGCTCGTGGCCCGCGACACCGCGCGCCTCGAGGCGGTCGCCGAGGACCTCAGGACCCGGTTCGGCCGCGAGACCGAGACGATCACCGCGGACCTGGCCGTACGAGCGGACATGCTCCGCGTCGCCGAGCGACTGGAATGCACGGAGCATCCCATCGACATGCTCATCAACAACGCGGGCTTCGGGATCCATGCCTCGCTGCTGGACAAGGACTTCTCCATCCAGGAGAAGGCCCTGGACGTCATGTGCCTGGCGGTCCTGGTCCTCTCCGGCGCTGCGGGACGCTCCATGTCCGCCCGTGGCCACGGGGCGATCATCAACATCGGCTCGTCGTCGGGCATCATCACCACCGGCAACTACTCCGCCGTGAAGGCCTGGGTGAACACCTACACCGAGGGCCTGGCGAACGAGCTCCGCGGCACCGGCGTGACCGTGACGGCCGTACTGCCCGGCTGGGTGCACACGGAGTTCCACGAGCGCGCCGGCATCAACGCGTCCAAGCTGCCCGACATGGTGTGGCTCAAAGCAGAGGACCTCGTACGCGAGGCGCTCGACGACAACGCCAAAGGCAAGGTCATCTCCGTACCGAGCAAGCGCTGGAACACGGCACTATGGATCGGCAGGCACCTACCTCGCTCCGCCATCCGGGCGCTGTCGCGCACGCTCTCCAACTCGAGGAAGTCCTAGATATGAGGAAGTCCTAGATATGGCTGAGGCTGACAGGGGGCGCTACCAGTCCGAGATCTTCGCCGGGGTGCGGTTCGTCTCCCAGGAGCTGCTGCTCAAGCCCTTCATCTGGCGCATCCTCAAGGTCAGCATCCACGGGGTCGCGAACATCGAGGGCCTGGAGGCGCCGTTCGTCGTCGTCGCGAACCACTCCTCGCACCTGGACGCGCCGNNGCTGCCGCCGACTACTTCTACGCCTCGAAGATCAAGTCATGGTCAACCGCACTGGTCGCCAACACCTACCCGATCGAGCGCCGCGGTCTCCGTACCCGCAAGGGCCTGTCGAAGCAGCTGCTCAACGACGGGGTGCCGCTCATGATCTTCCCGGAGGGTACGAGGTCGCGTACGGGCGCCATGGGGCCGTTCACCCCCGGCGTGGCGGCGCTCTGCATCTCGCACAACGCCCCCTGCGTACCGATCGCTCTCGTCGGCGCCTTCGCGGCGTGGCCGTACGGGCAGGGACACCTGCCTCGCGGACGCCCCGAGGTGCACGTCGTCATCGGCCACCCGCTGACCCCTGCGCCCGGCGAGATCGCCCGGCAGTTCAACGAGCGGATGCGCCGGACCGTACAACAGCTCCACGATTCCACGGCCAGGGCCTATGGCTTACCGACCTTGGACGACTACGCTCGGGCAGTCTCTCTGCGGCAGGCGTCGGTGCCGTCCGCAGTGAGCCCTGTGTCACCACCACATGCATCTGATGACGAAGGCGGGAACCCCGCCGGCAAGGACGTATAGATGAGCGACATCAGCACCAGGCGCGTCGGACCTGCTTCGGTGAAGCAGCAGAAGTGGTGGGGCTGGGG
>PMBM01000139.1 GCA_003153855.1 Propionibacteriaceae bacterium | reverse complement strand
TCGATGCCGTAGAAGCAGGGCCACTCGACGGGCGGCGAGCTGATCCGTACGTGCACCTCCGCAGCCCCGGCCTCCCGCAGCATCCGGACGAGGGCGCGCTGCGTGTTGCCGCGCACGATCGAGTCGTCGACGACCACGAGCCGCTTGCCNNTTGAGCCGGATGCCGAGCTGGCGGATCGTCTGAGATGGCTGGATGAAGGTGCGCCCGACGTAGCTGTTCTTGACCAGCCCGACCCCGTACGGGATCCGGGAGGCCTCCGCGTAGCCGATCGCCGCAGGGGTGCCGGACTCGGGCACCGGGATGACGAGGTCGGCGTCGACCGGGTGCTCCAGGGCGAGCGTGCGGCCGATCTCGACGCGCACGCTGTGCACGCGGCGGTTGGCGATGATGGTGTCAGGGCGAGACAGGTACACGTACTCGAACAGGCAGCCCTTCGGCTTCGGTTCGGCGAACTTCACGCTTCGCACTCCGGAGTCGTCGATCTGCAGCAGCTCCCCGGGCTCGATCTCGCGGGTGAACGTCGCGCCGACGATGTCGAGGGCGGCGGTCTCCGANNCAGTACGCACCGGTGAGGCGCGGCAGCAGGTCGAGCGCGGCGTCCCAGAGCGCGACGCCCTCGTACGTGCCGAAAAGCCCGCTGATGAGCGAGGTGTCGTTGGTCGAGTCGAGGGACACCTTGTGCGGCACGGGCTCGGCCGAGTCACGCTCGTGCAGCAGCTTCTCGAGCTCGTCGGTGTTGGTGAGGTTGCCGTTGTGGGCGAGCGCCAGGCTGTCGTCCTCGAGCGAACGGAACGTCGGCTGCGCGTTGTTCCACGTGCTGGAGCCCGTGGTCGAGTAACGGGTGTGGCCGATCGCGAGGTGGCCGGTCAGCGAGGCGAGGGTCGACTCGTCGAACACCTGCGAGACCAGGCCCATGTCCTTGAAGACCATGATCCGGTTGCCGTTGCTGACCGCGATCCCCGCGGACTCCTGGCCCCGGTGCTGCAGTGCGTACAAGCCGAAGTAGGTGAGCTTGGACACTTCCTCGTTCGGGGCCCAGACGCCGAAGACCCCGCATTCGTCGCGGGGTCCTGGAGAGTCGGCGTCGAGCTCATCTGTCAGTCGACCGTCTCCGCGCAGCACGGGCTCAGCCTAACAAGGCGCCAGGGGTGCGCCGAGCCGCGGCCACTGCGCGGAGCGGGTCTTCGAGACTCAGCGCTGGAGCAGCCCCGACATCTGGTCGGCGATCATCGTCATGGCGCGCTCGGGGACGAGCCTGGTGAACCAGTCCATCATCTTGGCGTCCGGGCCGACGAGGACTCTGTACGAGCCCTTCTCCATCCCGTGGATGATGATCCTCGCGGCCTCGGCAGGCGGCAGCACCTTCTGGTTGGACGCGTTGCCCGACCCGCCGGCGACCGCCGGGATGTTGACACCGCTGTTCTCCGTGATGCTCGTGGCGACGGCGCCGGGGAAGACGACGGTGACCCGTACGTTGGTCTTCCGCAGCTCCGCGTGGAGCCCCTCCGTCAGCAGCTTCACGGCCGCCTTCGACGCCCCGTACACGGTCTGGCCGGGCACCGGGATGAACGCACCCATGCTGGAGACGTTGACCAGCGCGGCCTGCGGTCGCTTCATCAGCTCCGGCAGGAACGCCGACACCATGTTGACGACACCCCAGAAGTTCACGGTCATGACCCTCTGGATCTCCGAGTGCTCGAGCTCGGAGAAGTGCACGAACTTCTGGATGATGCCTGCGACGTTCAGCAGGCCGTCGACCGCGCCGTGGGCGTCGATGACCGCCTGCGGGAGCGCGTCCACCGCTTCCGCGTCGGTGACGTTGACCTGGTGCGTGCTGAGGCGGTCGGCGTTCGGACCCGCCAACGCGACGGTTCCCGCGAGCCGCTCCGCGCTGAGGTCGACCGCGGCGACGCGTGCTCCCCTGTCAAGGAGTCCGAGGACGACCTCACGGCCGATGCCGTTGCCTCCTCCGGTGACGACGAAGACCTTTCCCTGGATCTGCATGCGTTTCTCCCTTGTTGGTCGAGGTTGTCAGTTCGAGGCGATGTGCTTCGCCGCGATGAAGCCGAAGACCGCCGCCGGGCCGAGTGTCGATCCCGGTCCTGGGTAGGTGTGTCCCATGACCGAGGCGGAGTTGTTGCCGCTCACGTACAGGCCCTCGATGACGGATCCGTCCTCGCGCAGCACGCGGGCGTGCTCGTCGGAGAGCAGCCCGCCCTTCGTCCCGAGATCGCCGGGCACGACCTGTACGGCGGCGAACGGGCCCTTCTCGATCGTGCCGAGGTTGGGGTTGGGATGTACGGACGGGTCGCCGTAGTAGCGGTCGTACGCGGAGTTGCCGCGCGCGAAGTCGTTGTCGACCCCCGCTCGGCAGAACCCGTTGAACCGCTTGACGGTCGTTTCGAGGGCCTCGGCATCCACGCGGATCCGGCCGGCGAGAGCCGCCAGCGTCGGCGCCTTCACCATGGTGCCGGCCGCCTCCATGGCCTTGACCGCGCGAGGATCCATCGCGTACGAGCGCAGGTAGCGGCGCGTGTGCCGCACGTCGGTGATCATCCAGCAGGTGCCCGGCACGGTCTGGAAGTGCTCGAACATGTGGTGGCCGAGGT
>PMBM01000219.1:267-4175 GCA_003153855.1 Propionibacteriaceae bacterium | reverse complement strand
GAGCACCTTGGCGGAGTCGACGTCACCACCGACCCGTACCCACACGAACATGCCGCCCTCGGGGCGCGTCGTCGTGGCGCCTTCGGGCAGCCGCGCGTCGAGCCCGGCGAGCATCGCGTCACGCCGCGTGCGGTACACGCCGGCGACCTTGGCGATGTGCGCGTCGAGGTCGTACGTGGCCATGTAGTGGGCGATCGCGAGCTGGTCGGTGACGGCCGACTGGAGGCCGACGCCCTGCTTGGCGATCTCGAGAGACCGCAGCATCTGGCCCTCGGCGCGGAGCCAGCCGATACGTACGCCAGGGGCCATCACCTTGGACGCGGAGTTGAGCAGGACGGTCTGTACGGCCATGTCCGGCTGTGCCGCGATCGGCGCGAGGGGCTCGCCCTCGAAGCGCAGGTCGCCGTACGGGTCGTCCTCGAGCAACGGCACGCCCGTACGGACCAGCACCTCGGCGATCGCCGCGCGCCGCTCCCCGGACATCGTGCGGCCCGTCGGGTTCTGGAACGTGGGGACGAGGTAGACCAGCTTCGGGTCGTGGGTCTCGATGGCCTCGGCCAGAGCGTCCGGCAGCATCCCGTACTCGTCGCTGTCGACGCCGACCATCCGCGCCCCGACAAGGGTGAACGCCTGTACGGCCGTGAGGTACGTGGGGCGCTCGACGAGGATGACGTCGCCTTCGTCGATGAGCGTCGTCGCGACGAGGTAGAGGCCCTCCTGCGAGCCGCTGGTCACCTGGACCTGGTTCGGCGCCGTCGGCAGGTGCCGCGACATCCGCAGCGCCGCCTGCTCGCGCAGCTCGGGCTCGCCGATCGTCGACGCGTACTGGAGCGAACGCGCCCCGTAGTGCTCCAGCACGTACGCGAAGGACTCCCGGAAGTCGGCCAGCTCGAACAACCGCGGGTCGGGGATGCCGCCCGCGAACGAGATGATGTCGCCACGTCCGAGGACCGCGAGGATGTCCCGCACCGGGGACGATTTCATCTGGGCGAACCGGCTCGACAAGCGGAAGGCGTCTTCAGTCACGCCGGGATCGTTTCACGTCCTCGGCGCATGTCGGCGCCAAATCTCGCGATCCGCTCAGCGCGCGTACAGGGCGTCTGTTCTCGCGAGGAACGCGGCCAGCTCGGGGCCGTACGCCTCGTCGGGGATCGGGCGGTTCCAGGCGGTCGTGAGTGCGCCACGCTCGGCACCCGCGGCGACCGCTGCGGAGGCGTCACCGGTACGCCACCACTCCGCGAGGAACGCGGCGATGAACGCGTCGCCGCATCCCACGGTGGTTCCGACAACGGGGATCGCGCGGACGTCGTACCAGGTGTCGCTGCCGCTTGTACGGCCGTCGACGACCCGTACGCCCTGGGCGCCGAACGTCATCACGATCACGCGGCCCAGTTCGGCGGCGAGCGCGACGATCTCGTGGACCCCCGGGTCGGACGGGCCGCCCGGCCAGCCGACGAAGGCGAGGTCGACGAAGCGGAGCATCTCCGCCATCCGCGACGGCGTGTAGTGCCAGAAGCCGAGGAAGTCCGCCGAGACGTTCCCGCGTGGCAGCAGGCCGGCGGCGCCGAGGCGCAGCGTCTCCTCGATCGCGCCCTCGACCAGGACCGTGTGATAGGCGGGCGCAGCGGCGACGCGCCGTTCCTCGTCAGGGGTGCAGCGGAAGGTGTCCCACACCCCGCCGATGAAGTTGTCCATGTGCGGCTGCCGGTCCGAGCCGAAACGGATGTCGATCGACGAGGACGGTTCTGGGGAGAGGAGTGCGTACGGATCGTGCGGGATCGCGTGCCGCGCGAGAAAGCCCTCGAAGATGTCGCCATCCTGGGCGCCGATGCGCGAGATCAGCTCGTACGGCTGGCCCAGCTGTCGCCAGTGCCACGCCATGTTGAGCACGCCGCCGCCCGGTAGGGCGAAGCCGAGATCCACGTACCGGTCGAGGCTGATCGTCCCCAGGAGGACGGGTACGGGGGCAGTCGGCGCGGGAGCTGCCGGGCTCTCGGGCGGGACGGTGCTCATAGCCCGCTGAGGGGTGCGAGCCGACCCTCGCCGGTCGCGAGGAAGCGGTCGGCTCGTACCTCGATCACCTTGCTCATCTGCCAGAACGCCTCGATCGACAGGTGTCCGCACCCCTCCGCGTGGTACCACTCCAGGCGGCCGGGCAGCGTCGTGAGGAGGGCGGGGTCGTGGGCGGGAACGACGGCCGGGCTCAGGAAGAAGCCTGGCGAGTCGGGCTCGCGGATCTGGAGGAGGAGGTTGCCGCGGAATCCCTGTGCGCGCGGGGCGTGGCGCGTCTCGCCCGTACCGGCGTCCACCAGGTCGACCTCACCCGGTTCGGTCGGTGTGACGTCGGGCCAGTCGGGGTCGTCCACGAGGCTCGCGATCACGCGGCGGACGCTGATGTCCTGGTAGTGGTTCGACGCGCGCTCGGGCTGGTCGTACGACTCGTCGAAGACGTTGGACGGGTTGTCGTCGTAGACGTTGCCGCAGGCCGATGCCAGGAACCGTACGAGGGCCGGCCGGGCCGTGAGGTACGCCCTGTACGCGGCCTCGTACTCGAGGATCGCGACGGAAGGCGGCACGCTCACACCGCGCACGATGTGGGACATCCGCCAACCGTCCGCGCCGTAGCGCTCGTCGAGCGTGGCGCGCCATGCGAGCTTGTTGAGCCCGGCGAAGCCCGGCTGACCGACAGGGAACCAGACCTCCGACAGATCCTCGAGAGCAGAGGCTTCCAGCGTCTCCCACCAGTCATCACGGTTCACGCGCCGACGATATCCGCCGTATGCCCCCGCCGGACCCCTATCGCCGTGGGGACGTCCCCTTTCCCCTCGGGGAGAGCCTTTGTGCGGTCGGGGAGAGCNNTCCAGGAGAGCAGTCGTGCGGCCGAGGGGTGAGAAGATCTCCCTCAGCGCAGAAATGCCCTCCCCCCAGGGCAGACGTGCTCTCCCACAGCGCAGAAATGCTCTCCCCGGGCGCAGAAATGCTCTCACCGCCCTGTGGGACTAGCGGGTCAGTCCCTTGGCGGCCTCGACCCAGGAGGTGGCGTCCTCGGGCTTCGGGCGCCACGTGCCGGCGCCGGAGACTTTGGCGGCGGCCTTGGCGTACCGGGCCACGACAGTCGCCGGCCTCATCGTCGCCAGGGTGGCCGTGTCGTGGATGCCGCTCTCGTACAGGACGCGTGCCTTGAGGGGATCGAGTCCCGGAACGGTCAGCAGGCCGGCGATGAGCGCGTACCGGCCGAGCTCCTCCCGGCTCACGCCCAGCATGCTCACGAGCTCGGCCGTCGCGGTCGCGCGGGTCGCGACGCGGGCGAACTCGCTGGTCGTTGCGATGTGGGCGCCCCGCAGCGCGGCCGCCTGCCCGGCCGAAAGACCCAGCGCCTCGACGGGACTGTCCGGCGCGCGAAGCGCAGGCGCGGCCGGTGTCGGGTCGACGGGGTCGGGTACGGGCTTCGGGATCGGCACGACGGTCAGGGTCACGGTCGACAGGGCGGCAGCGTTCACGACCTCCCCCGGCTTCACGAACTGGAACCCGATGGTCCCGACGGGCGTGACGTCGACGTGGACCTTGGACTCGAGCGTGAACTCCCGTACGGCGAAGTTCGACGTCGCGTTCGACATCGCACCGAGTCGGTCCGCGAGCCCGTCGAGCGCGTTCTGGACCCCCTCGGCAAGGTTGTCTGCGGAGCGCGCCGGTGTGCTCAGGTCGGCGACCTTCGCCTGGAGCGCGGCGTTCGCCGACTTCGCCTCGGCGAGCTCGCCCCGGAGGACGTCGACGATCTTGGACAGGTTGTCCGTGTTGTCGGACCCCTTGACGGTCAAGGGCGTGAAGATGCCCGTACGGTCTCCGATCGTCACGATCTCGTCCGTCGCGACCGGCTTGAACACCGGCAACGAGGCGGCGACCACCTC
>PMBM01000219.1:0-188 GCA_003153855.1 Propionibacteriaceae bacterium | reverse complement strand
GTCGACAGGTCGATGTCGATCCCCACGGCGTCGAACGCGTACCAGAGGGGCGGCAAGGCGAGAGTCCCCGGCTCCGCTGCCGCGTACGCACTTGCCAGCTGACGCGCGTGGTCGTCGAGCACATCCTGCGCGTCGACCACCGCCCGTACGGTGCCGGCAAGAAGGGCACCCAGCTCGGACCGCTGGGT
>PMBM01000020.1:25554-42519 GCA_003153855.1 Propionibacteriaceae bacterium | reverse complement strand
CGACGGGCGCCCAGATCCTGCTGCTGGTCCTGCTCGTGATGGCGTTCGTCGCCATGCTGGCGCGGCTCGAGAAAGCCGCCTCCAACCGCTTCGAGTGGTACGGGTCGATCCTGCTCCTCGTCCTCACCGCCACCTCGTTCCTCGTACCGGGCGCTCTGTACCTGCACGAGTGCTGGGCGATGACGCTGATCCTGCTGTCGCTGGCCGTACGGACGGACCGGCGCTGGTGGCCCGCCGTGGTGTTCGGGCTGGCCGCAGTGATGTTCCGGGAGACGGCGCTGCTCTACCTCGGCACCATGGGCGCCGTCGCCCTGTTCCAGAAGCGCTGGGCGGAAGTGGCCGGCTGGGCGACCGGGGCGCTCGCGTGGTTCGGCTTCTACCTGTGGCACATCCACGAGGTGGCCTTGGCGCAGGTCTCGGCCCCCCTCACCGCACCCTCATGGCTGGCGTTCGGCGGCTGGCGGTTCGTCGTGAGCTCCGTACGGTTCAGCACCGGACTCGTGCTCGCGCCGTACTGGCTGGCGGCTGTGCTGGTCCCGCTCGCCCTCGCGGGCTGGCTGTTCGCCCGCGGCCCGGTCGCGATGCGCGCCGGCGTGACGGCAGCCGCGTTCTCCCTGGTGTTCCTCGTCGTCGGACGCGACATCAACCTCTACTGGGGCCTGCTGTTCGCGGGCGCGCTCATTCCCGGCCTCGCATTCGTACCTCGCGGAGTGGCCGTCATCGCCCTCCGCCTGAGGGCAGCACCCCTCGAGCACGCTGGGCCGGAGTCCTGACCGACTGGCGCGTCGACCGCGTTGTCCGCCTTCGCCGGCACGAACCCTGAGGCCGGGGGTAGCGGCTGCGCATCGAGGGGTCAGGACACGCCGATGTCCACTCGGGACGCCTGCAGTTCGCGGCCTCTCGACGAGACGAGAGGTCGGATCGAGTGGATGTTGGCGGTGACCGATCGACCCGGCATCCGGTCAGGCGACCGGAGCCGGGGGCTCGATCGCCGGGCCCTTGATGCCGGCGGCGGCGAGAGCGACCTGAGCGCGCTCGCGGAAGGCGCGCACCACTCCGTACTGCTGGTTCGGGTGCGCCTTGACGGCGACCTGGAACGTCAGGGCGCCGGCGCTGACCGCGTTGACGCCGAGGACGTTCGGCGGCTCGACGAGCGCATCTGCGAAGTCGGGATCGCTGCCGACGGCCTCAGCGACGTCTCGGAGAACGGCTAGTACGGCCTCGGGGTCGGAGTCGTACGCGACGGGGATGTCGACCGTGCCGGTGGAGTGCCCCTGGGTCAGGTTGCCGACCTTGACGACCTCGCCGTTGCGTACGTACCAGATCATCCCGGACCCGTCCTGGATCCTCGTCACCCGCAACGTGACCTCCTCGACCGTGCCGGAGATGTCGCCGATCGTGATGAAGTCGCCGACGCCGAACTGGTCCTCCATGATCATGAAGATGCCGGTGAGGTAGTCCTTGACCAGCGACTGCGCGCCGAACGCGAGCGCGATCCCGCCGACGCCTGCGGAGGCGAGCAGCGGAGCGAGCGGGATCCCGAGGATGGACATGACCGTGAGCACCACGATCACCGTGATGACCACTCCCGAGATCGAGCGGAGGAGCGAGCCGATGGTACGGGTGCGCTGATCCGCCCGTACGCTCGAGAGCCCCGTCGCGTGACCGAGCATCCGTGATGCCGCACTCTCGCGTCCCGCCTGGTGCTGCGCGCTCCGGTGCAGGGCGAGCGCCGTGACTCGCGAGACCCCCAGCGAGATGAGCGCGTGCCCGACGACTCCCAGTACGACGATGACACCGATGGTGATCGGGGTCTCCGGCCAGATCCACGTGACGAGCAACGACATGGCTCCATTCTGTCGGCTGCGCTGGGCATCTGCCGCGACCGGGCCGCTCGGTGGCAGGCTGATGCGGTCCGATGTGTCCTTTTCGCGCGGGGCCGTGCGTCGTAGAGATGAGTCGGCCGTACGGGTCGGCCATCGAGAGGAGTAGCCATGACGTATCTGATGGTTGTCCGGGTGCCGGCCGACGCGAACCCGACGCGAGAGGAAGGCGACCCGACGGCATGGGTCGAGGCGACCTCCGACGGGCAGCGGCTGTTCGGCGACCGGTTGCGGCCCCCGCAGGATGCGACGTGCGTACGGGTCCGGGACGGGAAGACGCTCGTCACCCACGGCCCCTTCGTCGAGATCGCCGAGCAGATCGCCGGGTTCGACATCCTGACGGTCGACGATGCAGACACCGCCGTACAGATCGCGCTGACGCATCCGGTCGCCACGTTCGGCGCCCTGGAGCTGCGCGAGCTGCACCCGTTCGGGCTGCCCGACGGGAGCGTCGACGACGTGCCGTTCATCGGCGAGCCCGTCACGTACGTGCTGCTCATGGGCAACGACCCCGACGCGCCCGAGCCCGACCCGTCAGACGAAGGGCTCCCGGCGGCGTGGATCGAGCAGGTCGGCGACGCCGAGCGCGGCGGTGCCCGGCTGCGTCCGGCCGACGAGGCGATCACCGTGAGGATCCGCGACGGCAAGCAGCTCGTCACGCACGGACCGTTCGCCGAGCTCGCCGAACAGGTCGCGGGGTACGACCTGCTCGACGTCCCCGACCTCGACGCCGCGATGGCCTTGGCGGCCGCTCACCCTGCCGCCCGGTTGGGCGTGGTCGAGATCAGGCCGCGGTGGCCTATCTGGGAGCAGTGAGCCTCAGCGTGGACGTGCCCGATCCTTCGGCGGCGCTGGCGACCGCGTTCGCGACCGAGTGGGGTGCGGTGGTCGCGACGCTCATCCGCGTCACCGGGGACTGGGCTCTCGCCGAGGACAGCGCGGCGGAGGCGTTCGCCACCGCCGCTCAGCGCTGGCCCGTCGACGGGGTGCCTCGGCGTCCCGGCGCCTGGCTGAGCACCACCGCTCGCAACGCCGCGTACGACCGTCTCCGTCGGCGGGCGGCCGAGCAGCGTGCGCTCCACCGGGTCGCGGGCGACCCGACGACTGGCCGATGGGCCGAGGACCTCGAGCCCGAACCGGAAGGTCGGGATGGCTGGGCGCAGGTCCCAGCGTCCGACGGGGCCGGTACGGGTGACGACCGGCTCCGGTTGGTGTTCACCTGCTGCCATCCGGCTCTGCCGCTGGAAGGCCGGGTCGCGCTGACGCTCCGTACGCTCGGTGGTCTCGAGGTCGCCGAGGTGGCCGCAGCGTTCGGCGTCACCGAGTCGACGATGGCGAAACGCCTTGTCCGCGCCCGTCAGAAGATCGCCCACGCCCGGATCCCGTACCGCGTCCCTGCCCCTGACGAGCTCCCCGAACGCCTCGGGGGTGTGCTCGGCGTCCTCTACCTCGTGTTCACGGAGGGGTACGCGCCGACGTCGGGAGCCGCGATCCGTACGGACCTGTCGGCCGAGGCGATCCGCCTCGCCGGCCAGCTGGCCGTGTTGCTGCCGGACGAGTCCGAGGTCCACGCCCTGCTGGCCCTGATGCTGCTGCACGACTCCCGCCGCGCGGCACGGGTAGCGCCCGACGGCGCACTCGTACCGCTCGAGGACCAGGACCGCACGCAGTGGAACGCGTCGCAGATAGAGCGCGGGCTGGCGGCCCTGGATGCCGGTCTTCGGGCTGCGGTGGGAGGTGCGGCCGGTCCGTACCTGCTGCAGGCCTCGATCGCGGCCTGCCACGCCACTGCGCGGACCCCCGACGCGACACCGTGGCCGAGGNNTGGGGATGGCCGACGGGCTGGCCGCGGGCCACGAGGCCTTGGCCGGTCTCGACGGGGCCCCTCGCGGACTGCGGTTGGCCGCCGAAGCGGACCTCCTGCGCCGGTACGGGCGCGTGGCCGAGGCGGCTGTCGCCTACCGCGAAGCCGCCGAGCACAGTGACGGGGCTCGACGGCACTTCCTCGAGGCGCGGCTCGCCGAGCTCGGGACGGCGGGCTAAGCAGGGCAACCCCCTGCACCCCTGCCCTGGTGGAAGGCGCTCCAACGCCTGTACCGGGCGCCTGACGGCTGGTCCCGCTCGGCGGGATGAGAGGCTGTGCACATGTAGCCACGTTGCAGATGGTGGCTCCAGACTGCGGTGAGGACACCTATGGGCAACGATGCCCTGAGCCGGAGCATCGACCGCCGAGCCATCGGCAGGATCGGGCTCGTGGCGTGCCTGGCGCCAGTGGCCTCCGCCGCAGGATGCTCGGTCTCTCCGGCAGCGAGCACGCCGTCGAAGTCGCTGGTACGAGTGGCTGCGCTGAAGGGCCCTACGGGGGTGGGGATGGTGTACCTCATGGCGGCCCAGCAGGGCGGCACGGCCGCGAACGACTACACGTTCTCGGTCACCGACTCGCCCGACGAGGTCGTCGCGAAGATCACCAGTCGCGACGTCGACGTCGCCGCGGTCCCGACCAACCTCGGCGCCGTGCTCTACAACAAGATGTCGCGCGGCGTACAGGTGCTGGCGGTCAACACACTCGGCGTCATGTACCTCATGGAGCTCGGCGACACGGTCCAGTCCATGGCCGACCTCAAGGGCCGCACGGTGTACGCCACAGGGCAGGGCTCCAACCCCGAGTACGTCCTGCGGTTCCTGCTGCAGAAGAACGGGATCGATCCCGACACGGACGTGCAGCTCGTGTACAAGAGCGAGCACGCCGAGCTCGCCACCCTGACGGCCGCCGGGCAGGTGACGTTGGCGCTGCTGCCCGAGCCCTTCGTCACCACGGTTCGCGTGAAGAACCCGAACGTGCGGGTGGCGCTCGACCTGACCACGGAGTGGGCGAAGGTCGTGACGGACGGCAGCCGGTTGATGATGGGCGCCGTCATCGCCCGCAGGGACTTCGTGACGAAGAACCCGGCTGCGGTGTCGGCCTTCCTCACGGAGTACCGGAGCTCAATCGAGCGAGCCAAGGCCGACGCGCACGCCGCAGCGGCGCTGTGCCAGCAGTTCGCCGTCATCTCGAGCAGTGCCGTCGCCGAGGCGGCTATGTCGCGCATGAGCCTGACCTACGTGGCGGGCGACGAGATGAGGGCCGGGCTCACCGGCTTCTTCCAGGTCCTGTACGCGGCGAACCCCAAGTCTGTGGGAGGTGCGGTCCCTGATGCCGGCTTCTACGCCACCGCCAGGTGAGCGAAGGCGCCGCGCGCTACTCGCGGGAGCTGCCGTCCTCTTCTGGCTAGCGGTTTGGCAGCTGCTGAGCATGCTCGTCGGGCAGGAGCTGCTGGTTCCGGCGCCCTCGACGGTGGTGACCACGCTGGTCGGCCTTGCTGGTACAGCCCAGTTCTGGCAAGTCGTCGGCTGGTCGCTGGTACGGATCGGGCTGGGTTTCGTCGCCGGAGTCGTGGCCGGCTGCGCCGCCGCCGCGCTCACTCACGGCTCCCGCGTCGCCGACGCGCTGCTCTCGCCCGCGCTGCGGGTGGTCAGGGCGGCGCCCGTGGCGTCCTTCGTCATCCTGGCCCTGGTGTGGATCCCCACCGGCCGGCTGCCCGTCTTCATCGCCTTCCTCATGGTGGTCCCGGTCGTGTGGGACAACATCTCCCAGGGGCTCCGGCAGCTCGACCCCCAGCTGCTGGAGCTGGCTGACGTCTTCCGGCTCGGCTGGTGGGAGATCGTACGCAGGATCCGGGTCCCGTCCTTGGTGCCGTTCCTCACAACCGCGTGTGCCACCGGCATGGGGCTGGCCTGGAAGTCGGGTGTCGCCGCGGAGGTGATCAGCCGGCCGTACCTGTCGATCGGCGGCGAGCTCCAGAACGCGAAGGTCTACCTGGACACCCCCGGGGTCTTCTCCTGGACGGTCGTCGTGGTCGCGCTGAGCATGCTCCTCGAGAAGCTGCTGCGGGTGCTGGCCGCGCGGTGGAACCGTCGCTTCGGGAGCGCAGCACCCGGCAGCGATCCAGGGTCTGTGGGACGCCCTCAGCGGGAGGGTGCCCTCGATGCCGAGCTTTGAGCAGGTCGACTTCGCGTACGCAGCGGGGCGTCTCGTCCTCGAGGGGTTCTCGCTCGAGCTTCCCGACCGGGGGGTCGTCTGCCTCGTGGGACCCTCCGGCTGCGGCAAGACCACGCTCTTGCGTCTCGCGGCCGGGCTGGAGAGTCCGCACGCGGGCAGGATCTCGGGGTTCCAGGGCCGGCGGGCGGCGATGGTCTTCCAGGAGGACAGGCTGCTGCCGTGGGAGACGACCCGTCAGAACGCCACCACGACACCGAGCAGCGACCGGGCGACGGAGTGGCTCGTCGCCCTGGGGCTGGGAGACAGCCTCGACCGCCGTCCCGGAGAGCTCAGCGGGGGGATGGCGCGACGGGTCGCCATCGCGCGTGCGCTCGCCGCGCCGCACGACCTCCTGCTGCTCGACGAACCCTTCTCCGGGCTCGACGAGGACACCTGGCGTGGCGCCGTACAGCGCATCCTCGCCACCGAGGAAGGCGGCCTCACACTCCTCGTGACGCACGTCCTCGACCAGGCCCTGGCCATGGGCGCCACGGTTGTCCGTCTCCAGGGTCTCCCCCTGCGCGTGGTCGGGCAGCCCTCCTGAGCAGGATCAGTTCCGCGGCATCGTGGGCGGTCGCAGGGTCTGCTCCCCGAAGGGGACGTACGAGGTGTGGAGCAGGCGGTGGGCGATCTCCGAGTTCGGCTCGCCGTAGAAGTCGTCGTACAGGCGGAGGACGTCCGGGTTCTCCTGCGAGCGACGGAACTCGCTGGAGCGGTCGATGCCGAACAGCACCTCCGTCCGTTCCCGGAGCTCGCCGACCTTCGCCGGCGCAGGGTTGCCGGCGCCGTCGATGCAGCCGCCGGGGCACGCCATGATCTCCACGAGGTCGTAGCCCACGTCCTCTCCAGCGACCACCCGCTGGATCAGAGGCTCCGCGTTGCCCAGCCCCGAGATGACGGCGACCCGTACGGTCGTCTCGCCTGCGCTCACTGTGGCCTCTCTCACTCCCCGCGCCCCTGGTACGGGCTGGAACTCGAGGTGGTCGGAGAGCTTCTCGCCGGTGAGCTTCTCCACCGCCATGCGGAGAGCGGCCTCGGCCACACCGCCGGACGCCCCGAAGATGACCCCTGCGCCGGTGACGCGCGAGTACGGCTCGTCGAACGCGTCCGGCGCCACCGCCTCGGGGTCGATCCGGATCATCTCCATCATCTCCATGAACTCTGTCGTGGTCAGCACGGCGTCGACGTCCCGGATTCCGTCAGGGGCGAACTCGGGCCGAGCCGCTTCGTACTTCTTGGCCAGGCAGGGGACGATCGAGACCACGTACAGGTCGTCGAGGGGGATCCCGTACTTCTGCGCGTAGTGCGTCTTCACCGTCGCACCCATCATCTGCTGAGGCGACTTGCAGCTGGACAGGTGTGGGATCAGCTCGGGGTAGCGCTTCTCCACGAGGTTGACCCAGCCGGGGCAACAGGACGTGAACTGCGGCATGACGCCGCCCGTGCTCACGCGGTTCAGGAACTCGGTGGTCTCCTCCATGATCGTGAGGTCGGCGGCGAACGAGAAGTCGAAGATCTGGTCGAACCCGACCGCCCGCATCAGGCCGGCGACGAACGGCGATGCCTCCTGCGGCGACTTGCCGTACTTGGCGGCGATGACGCTGCGCGGAGCGGGCGCCACGAATCCGATGACGACCTTGGACGGGTCGTTGATCGCCGAGAAGACACTGGGTCGCTCTCTCACGTAGTCCAAGGCCCCGCAGGGACAGGCCGTCACACACTGCCCGCAGGACACGCAGTCCGTGTCGATGAGCGGTCGACCGTCGTGGGTGTCGACGGTCAGGTGCCCGTTGTGGAACTGGAACGCCAGGACAGCCGGGCCCTCGAGCTCGGCGCACGCGGCGACGCACCGTCCGCACGAGATGCACTTGTTGTGGTCCCGGATGATGAACGGGTGGTCACGCACGATCGGGATGCGAGGCCGGAGGTGCAGCGGCTCGGCGTACGTGACGAGCTGCTTGGTGGCCACGTTGCGCAGGTCGCACACGAACCTCGCCTTGCACCCGCAGCGCAGGCAGCGGGCCGCCTCGGCGCGTGCGTCGGCCTCCGTGTATCCGGTGTCGACCTGATCGAAGCTGGTCACCCTCTCCGCGAGAGGGAGCGTCGGCATGGGGTGCCTCGCCCGTCTGGGGCGCGTCTCGAACTCGTCGCGCGGGAGGTCTTCGAGAGAGCCACGGCTGCAGTTGTACGCAGCGGGCTCGGCCCGTACGTACCCACGGGTGACGAACTGGTCCATCGCCCACGCCGCACGGCGCCCCGCGGCGACCGCCTCGATCACCGTGGCCGGACCGGTCACGCAGTCGCCGCCCGCGAAGACCTTCGTCTCCGATGCCTCCATGGTGGAGCCGTCGATGTCGACGTCGCCCCACTTGTTCAGCCGGAGAGGCAGATCGTTGTAGAGGAACTGCGTGTTCGTGCTCTGGCCGATCGCGCCGATGACCAGGGTCGCGGGCAGCTCGAAGTCGCTTCCCTCCGTGGGGATGGGACGACGGCGTCCCGACCGGTCGGGCTCGCCCAAGGTCATCTCCAGGCAGCGGAGCATCAGTCCCTCAGGCCCCCGCCGGATCGCGGTCGGTGCCGCGAGGAAGCGCAGCTCGACACCCTCGTCCTCGGCGGCCTCCACCTCCTGCGGGTCGGCGGGCATCTCGTCGCGGGTACGGCGGTACAGGAGGACGACATGGTCAGCGCCGCGGCGCAGCGCCGTACGAGCGCAGTCGATCGCCGTGTTGCCGCCGCCGACGACCACGACGTTCCTGCCAGGGGCGGGGTCGCCGCCCTTGGTGACCTGCTCGAGGTAGCGGATGCCGGTCAGCACGCCGTCGGAGTTCTCACCCTCGAGGTTCATCGGCGTGGGCGTCCACGACCCGATCGCGAGGTACACGGCATCGAAGTCCCGCTGCAGGTCCTCCAGGCGCAGGTGGGTTCCGATCGACCTCCCGCAGACGATCTTGACGCCGAGCGCGGTGATCGTGGCGATCTCCGCGTCCAGCGTCGCCTTCGGCAGGCGGTACTCCGGGATCCCGTAGCGCATCATGCCGCCCGGCTTCGGCTGCCGCTCGAAGACGGTGACCTCGTGCCCGGCGATGGCCGCGTAGAACGCTGCGCTGAGCCCCGACGGACCCGCTCCGACGATGGCGATCGTCTTGCCCGTACGTTCGCTGACCGTCGGTACCCACGGCTTGTCCCGTGAGAGGTCCCAGTCGGCGGCGAACCGCTTGACGTCGTTGATCGCGACGGCGGAATCGATGAGGTTGCGGCGGCACTGCGCCTCACACGTGTGGGGACAGACGTGCCCGCACGCGGACGGGAACGGGTTGCGGTCCTTGATCACGCGCACGGCGGCCTCGAAGTTGCCGTCTGTGACCAGCGCCAGGTAGCGCTGGATGTCGATGTGCGCCGGGCAGGTCTGCTGGCAGGGCGGCTCGCAATCGGCGTTGTGGTCGCAGAGGAGCTGTTCGACGCGGACCCTCCGGTATGCGTCGATGGTCTCGGACCTGGTGCGGATGACCATGCCGGGCGTCACGGGTGTGATGCAGGACTTGACCTCGCGCCGTTCGTCGCCGACCTCGACCACGCACAGGCCGCAGTTGCCGTTGGCCCGCTCGAGGCGTACGTCGTGGCAGAGCGAGGGGATGTCGTAGCCCTGCACGGCGAGCGCGGTCAGTATCGTCAGCCCCGCTGGCACCTCGACCTCTCGGCCGTCGACGGTGATCGTGCAGCGAGTGCGTTCGGTCAGGTCCTGCATGGCAGCCTCCTCGTTGAGACCAGCCTGGCTCCCGCGGCCGAGCCATACTGTGAAATCACAGTGGCACAGCGTTCTTCAGCTGCAGACACCGGGGTTGCCGGAAGACGTGGCGAGACTTCCACGGAGGTCCGAGGCGCCCGGCCAGTCCGCTCGGTGCACCTGGCGAGCCCCAGGGTCGTCGGCCGCAGCAGCCGCGGTGGTACGGACCGGATCGGCTTCCAGCCTCAGCTCGGGTCGTCAGCCGCCAGGAGCCGCGGTAGTACGGACTCGATCCGTTCGCGAATCACCGCCCAGGCGTAGTGGTCGTACTCGGTCTCCTCGGCGTTGACGATCACCGAGCGGGCGCCGGCGCGCATCGCGAGGGGCAGCAGGCCAGCTGCCGGGTAGACGGCGAGCGACGTGCCGACCGTGAGGAAGACGTCGCAGTCCGACGCCGCCGCCACTGCCGCGTCGATGACGTCGGGGTCCAGGTTCTCCTCGAACAGGATCGTCGTCGCTCGTACGATGCCGCCGCAGGCCGGGCAGGCCGGGTCGGCCTCGCCGGCGGTCACACGCGCGAGCATCTCCTCCATCGGCCCCGAGCGGCGGCATTTCTCGCACCGCCAGCGTCGCGCACTGCCGTGCAGCTCGATCACGTTCGTCGACCCCGCCAGCTGGTGGAGGCCGTCCGTGTTCGACGTGATGAGGGCGCGGAGACGGCCCGATCGCTCCAGGTCGGCCAACGCACGGTGCGCGTCGTTGGGCTCCGCCGAGAAGACAGGCGACCAGGTACGACGCTGCCAGGCCGCCTTCCGTACGGCCGGATCTCTCAGGTAGTACGACAGCGTCGACACCCGCTCCGCCTCGGGGTCGATGGTCCAGACGCCCTGCGGCCCGCGAAAGTCGGGGATGCCCGACGCGGTCGACATGCCAGCGCCGGTGAGCACGGTGATGTGCTCGGCATCCGCCAGCATGCGGCGGGCCCTCTCGAAAGCCATCTGCTCGTCCATCACTTCAGCAACGCCTTGATGATCGGGCCCGCGGAGTAGGAGCCGGAGACGCCGTCCTTGAACCAGACCGCGATCGCGACGTCGCCGGCCGTGTAGCACATCATCCAGGCGTATGTCGGAAGCGGTGTGCCGGTGCCGTATTCGGCTGTGCCGGTCTTCGCGCCAAGGGCCAGGCCCTCAAGCCCGCGGCCGGAGCCGGTCTGGACGGTGTACGCCATGAGCTGCTGGAGAACCGCCGCCTCGGCGGGCGTGAGCGCTGCAGCGGTCGAGACGGGCTTGGTCTCCTCGACGAGGTAGGGGACGACGGTGTGCCCGGCCCCGACCGAGCTCGCGAGGCCGGCCATCGTCACCGGCGACGCCAGGACGCCGCCCTGCCCGATGAACTCCTGAGCCTTCTGGCCGCTCGAGGCCGGCTTCGGCACGATGCCGTAGTTGACGGGGAAGCCCGCGTCGTAGTCGGCGCCCACCCCGAGGCTCGCAGCCGCTGCTTGCAGGTCCGTGCCGGAGATGGTCGCGTACTCGTTGATGAACGCGGTGTTGCAGGACTGCGCGACGGCGTCCTTCAACGGGATCCGGCCGAGCTTCGACGACGGGTACCCTCCGAAGTTCTTGAACTTCTGGCCCTCGACGGTCGCCGTTGGCGTGCAGTTCATGATCGTGTCGGCGGTGAACCCCTTGCGTATGAGCGCCAGCGAGGTCGCGATCTTGAACGTCGAGCCCGGCGCGTACTGGCCGAACGACGCGTCCGGCTGGCCCGCGCTGCCGGGCGAGTTGGCCAGTGCCAGGATCGCGCCCGTGGACGGCCGGATGACGGCCACGCCTGCGGGGCCGGTGATCGTCTGCATGATCGCCTCGGCCTTCTGCTGCCAGTCGAGGTCCAGGCTGAGGGACAGGTCCTTCCCCTGTATGGGGGTGGTCGAGTAGACGACCACTGGCGTCACTGACGCGGCCGCGGTGGTCGAGCTCGAGGCACTCCCACCCGATGAGGACGAGGCGGAAGCGGACGCTCTCGAGGCGGACGGGGACGCCGAGACCTTGGTCACGGACGCCGACGGGCTGGCGGTGGTCGTACGTCGGCCGACGATCGTCACCTTGTCGCCCGGCGTGCCGCGCAGCTGGGCGTCGTACCGCCTCTGGAGACCGGTCAGACCGACCTGGTCGC
This sequence comes from Propionibacteriaceae bacterium, assembly GCA_003153855.1. Lineage (GTDB taxonomy): Bacteria > Actinomycetota > Actinomycetes > Propionibacteriales > Propionibacteriaceae > Fen-668. Next base: position 30,662 of record PMBM01000020.1, on the reverse strand, counting down.
CTGCGAGGACGGCACCCTTCGATGCGGTGATGATCTCGCTCGTCGCGTCGCCGACCACGCCGAGGACCTCGGGCGCGAGCCCGTCTGAGACGGGCAGCATGGCCGTGCCCTCGATGCCGACCGCTCCACCGATCGTCGCGACCAACGACGGCACGCTCCCCAGACGCAGCGTGATGGCGAGCACGAAGGCTTTGTCGGTCGCGGCGCTGACCTGGGCTGCGTACTTGTCGGAGTCGATCCCGACGACCGCGGCCAGGGCCTTGGCGGAGGCGACCGCCGCGTCGCCACTGACCCGGGACTTGTCGATGCCCACCTTGACGACCTTGAACTGCTCGACCAGAGCCTGGTTGTTGGCTCCGATGATCGAGCCCCGCTGGGCTGTCGTGTGGGAGTGCACGAGGCGGTTGGTCGCGTCGAGCTGGGAGAACACGACCGACGCGGACCACACGAGCTTCCACCCCTGGCCGTTGTTCACGAGGGGCACGGTCACGTCATACGTCCACGGCGCGCTCGGCATCGGCCACGAGTAGTGCAGCACCGCCGAGGCTTTGGGGTTCACAGGGTCGTACGTGATCGGCCCCGGCGTCACCGTCGGCTTGATGCCGTCCATCCCGGCGACGATCGCGGCGAGCTCGGTCTGCGCGGCGGTGGGCGACGAGGACAAGGGAGCGCTCGAGACGTCCAGCGCCGTCAGCGCGGTCGCGACCGCCGTCACCGTGTCGTCGGCGACGGGCAGGTTCATCGCCGGCTTGTTCGCCGCCTTCGTGCACCCGGTGAGCAGGGCGACGATGAGCACGAGCGCCATCAGCACGCGCCCCACTCGTTCCATCTCCCCCTCTTTCGTCCTAGTCAGGCTAACGGGAGACGCCGACAGAACGTGGACCCACAGCGGCGTTGTGAAGGGCTGCTCCCGAATCCACAGGCGAAGATTCCGCTTGGTGCGGCAGAGTTGCGCCATGACCGACGTCGTACCTCTGGGACCTGACCGACTCCGGGACATCATCGACGTGGACACCTGGGGGTTCCCGTCCGCGATCCCGGTCGACGAGCAGCTGGACTGGCCGTCGCCGTTGCCCTGGGGCCGTACGTACGGCATCGAAGACCCATCACAGCCCGGACGTCTGGCTGCCTTCCACGCCTCGTACGCGTTCGCGAACACGCCCGTGCCCGGCGCGCGACTTCCCATCGCCGGCCTCACCTGGGTGTGCGTGCACCCGCAGTACCGGCGCCAGGGGATGCTCCGCACGATGATGGACGCGCATTTCGCTCACTGCCTCGATCGCGGTGAGGCGGTGTCGATGCTGTACGCGGCGGAGCCGATCATCTACGGCAGGTTCGGGTACGGTCTCGGGGCGCGTCAGGTCCAGCTGACCCTTCCGCGTGGCGCGGCCCTGCGGCCCGTGGACACGGCTGACGTGACGGTACGGATCGAGCACTTCGACTTCGAGGCGCACGGCGCCCTCGTCGCCCGGCTCCACGGCGCCGTCGAGCGGCCCGGCTGGGTGACGCGGCCGACGGACGCCCACCAGAGGTCCTTCCTCAGCGAGGTCCCGATGCGCAAGGGGGACTTCGAGACTCTGCGGATCCTCGTCGTCGAGCGGGACGGCGACGCGGTCGGCTATGCGCTGTTCCGGCGGAAGTTCGCGTGGGGAGTCGGCGGTCCGGCCGGCATCGTCCGAGTCGTCGAGGTCGCCGCCGAGGAGCCGGCGATCGCGCACGTGGTGTGGAGCCGGATGGTCGACTTCGACCTCACGACGGAGATCCTCACTCCGCACCTGGCCGTCGACGACCCTCTGTTCAGCATGCTCGTCGACTACCGGGCGACGAAGCCCGTCGCCCAGGACAACCTGTGGGTACGGCTCGTCGACGTCGGCGCGGCCCTGGCTGGGCGGCGGTACCGGTCCGATGTCGACGTGGTGTTCGAGGTCACGGACGAGGTGATTCCGGCGAACGCCGGGCGCTGGCTCGTACGCGCGATGGAGGACCAGGAGCCGGAGGTGACACGTACGGACCGGCTCGCTGACATCGAGCTGGATGTACGGGAGCTCGGCGCGGTCTACCTCGGCGGCATCTCGCTGGTCGAGCTCGCCGCGGCCGGACTTGTCACGGAGCTCACCGACGGGGCGCTGGTGCAGGCCTCGCTCGCATTCGGCTCGCACCGCGCGCCCGTCGCCAGCTGGGTGTTCTGAGCGCGGGCGCCCGNNCGTGGTCACAAGGGTTGTGCGGGCACCACAAGGGGTGTGCGGGCGCTGGTCGGCCCGTCCTCACGCAGACGGACGGAGCTCAGGCTGCCTTGTCCGCGGCGGCCTCGAGGTCGGCGACGACGATGCGGTGCTGGCCGAGCATCGTGGTCTGAGCAGCCGCGGCGCGTGCCGGGTTCGGGTCGCTCAGCAGCTCGTACAGCCTCTTGGGCACGATCTGCCAGCTCACCCCGAAAGCGTCCTTGAGCCACCCGCACATCGACTCCTCGCCGCCATCGGCGATGAGGCCGTACCAGAGCTTGTCCGCCTCGGCCTGGTCCTCGCAGACGACCGAGAGCGAGATGGACTCGTTGAAGCGGAAGTCGGACGGCTGGCTGATCGCGCGGAACTCCGTGCCGTTCATGCGCCAGTCGGCGAGCATCGCCGGCTCGCCAGCGCCCATGCGGGTCACGGAGTGCACCTCGAAGTCGTCGAAGAGGCTCGCGTAGCGGTCGAGAGCGGCTTCCAGGTCGCCCTGGAACCAAAGACAGGTGGTGATCATGGTTTCTCCTTCAGATCTCGGTGAGCAAGGTGTCGAGCTTGGCGTAGCCGTCGTTGACCCCGACGTCCATGCCGCTGGCGAGCCACTGGTCGCGCCCCTCGAAGCTGTCGACGAGCGACGTGGCGACCAGACGCGTACGGCCGTTTCCCAGGTCGGTGAACGTCAGGGTCTCCAAGGAGACACCGTCAGGCCAGCCGTCGAACGTGAACGTCTGTACGAGTCGGGACGGGGAGATCTCGTGGAAACAGCCGTGGAACGAGTACGAGTCGTCGCCGCGGATGTTCGAGAACGCCCAGCTCCCACCCGTACGGCAGTCCCAGTGGTCGATCCGGGTCGTGATGTCGTTCGGTCCGACCCACCTCGCGTACAGCTCTGGGTCGGTGTGGGCCTTGAAGAGCTGCTCGGGGGTCGCCGTGAAGTCGCGGGTGATCCGGATGAGTGGGACCTGCGGGTCCGCCTCGATCGAGGCCTTCGAGTGGTCGGTCATGGTGCTGGTCATCGTGTCCCTCCTGCGGGTGCGTCGTTGGGTGTTGCGGACAGGCCGGCGAGCACGGCGTCGAGACGCTGGTAGCGCTCCTCGGCCTGTCGCCGGTACGTCTCGAGCCAGTCCGTGACCGGCTCGAGGACGGAAGGCTGGAGATGTACGGGCTTGCGCTGTGCGTCCTTGCCTCGGCTCACGAGTCCTGCTCTCTCGAGCACCGTGAGGTGCTTCGAGACGGCCTGCAGGCTCATGGCGTACGGGGCGGCCAGCTCGGTCAACGTCGCGTCGCCCAGTGTCAGCCGCGCCACGAGGTCACGGCGGGTGGGGTCGGCGAGAGCTGCGAACGTACGGGAGAGCTGGTCGGTGGTCATCTCGATCCTCAACTGGTTAGTTGAGTAGACCGTACGTGCCGTCTGGCTATATGTCAACCGATTGGTTTACTTCGCGTCGGCCGCACCCGGACCGGCCTTGCCATCGGGCGTCGAGTCCGCCGCAGCTCCGGGTGCAGGAGGCGCCCTTCGAGCACGGCAAGGAGGTACGCGTGCTGCGACAGCCCTGCCGCGCGGGCGCCGTGTCTCACGGCGGCACATCGCCGGGTCGAGGAACTCGTCGGGTGTCGGACCGAGCATCGGGGCGCCGCGGTCAGCGGATCTGGATCCTCGTTTCGATACACCAGATGGCACGGACGGCGGGTAGCGCCGGACAGGACCAAGGTCGGGTATCAAAACGAGGATGCGCACCCGTCATGACTGCGCCAGGGCTCGGAGGATCGTCGCGATCACGAGATCCGGCTCCTCGACGAGCATGCGGTAGGTGAACCTCAGCACCCGCCAGCCCGCGAGGACGAGGGCGTTCTGGCGCACGCGGTCACTCTCGAAGATCGCCGGGTCGTCTTCGTGAAGGCGGCCGTCGATCTCGATGGCGAGCCGTGCCCCGCGGAAGGCGATGTCGATGAAGTACCTGGCGCCGTTCACGGTGATCGCGAGGTTCGAGGTCCAGCCCGTGATCCTGTGACGCCGCAACAGCCGGTGGGTCAGTCGCTCCGCCGCCGACCACGGCCTGTCCCGAGAGTCGATGAGCATCCTGCGGCGTTCGACATTCCCTGGCCTGTACGGATGGTCCGCGTACGCAGCCCAGAGGTCCTCGAGCCGAGCTGTACGGGAGCGAAGGCACACGTCGAGGGCGTCACCCCCGAACTGCTCGACAAGGTCGACCGCGGTGAGGGCGGGAGCCGTGACGCGCAGCCCGTGTCGGTACACGACGTAGGCGGGATCGATAGCACGCCGATGGAAGGCATAGCCGGGACCACGCGGCCGGGGGCCGCGATGAGCGATGTCGATCTCCCGCACCCTGACATCTGGCCAGAACGTGAGCCGCGCCGCTGCAGTTCCACTGATCACCGCGTCCCGGGACCACCGGCCCACGGCGAGGCAGCGGGTGGCGAAGTCATCCCGGAGTTCGGTGCGTACATAGGTGCCCGGGAGAATACGTACCACGCGTTCGGCCGCGTGGGCGCTGCGGACAGTGGTCCGCATCGCCGCGGGAAGCGACGCGAGGTGAAACACGGGACCCTCGCTCGCAAGGAATGTGTCGATCTTCACACCCAGACTGTTGGCGCCTCGGGCCGGTCTTCGTCATCGAGGCTGCAGCCTGTGCACAGTTCTCCGAGGCGTTGTGGACAACTGGATCCTCATTTCGATACCGCAGATGCGAGATGCCGGGGTTCTAGGGTTGTCTTCCGCAACTGAGGTATGAAAACGCGGATCTTTGGGACGGTCTGGAACACTGGGGGCACTCAGACGCCGGGCAGATCGAGGATTCCGACCGCCCGGTCGGAGGGCGTGTGACTCGCCCCACAGTTCCATCAGAGGACACCCATGCTCGT
>PMBM01000020.1:0-25480 GCA_003153855.1 Propionibacteriaceae bacterium | reverse complement strand
TTCGTCTTCCTCATCATCATGACCTCGTTCGCCGTGCCACGGATGCTCCAACAGAAGGTGCTGCTCTTCGGGATCGCGGTCGCGCTAGCGGCACGTACCGCCTTCATCTTCGCCGGGGCTGCCCTCATCGCCCAGTTCTCGTGGGTCTTCTACATCTTCGGCGCGATCCTGTTCGTGACCGGCGCCCAGCTGATGCTCGGGAAGGGCGACAAGTCCGACGAGGCCGACAACGTCCTGATCCGGCTCGCGAGGCGGTTCCTCAAGACCACGGACCACTACGACGGCGACCGGATGACGACCACGACGCTGGGCCGTCGCCGCTTCACCCCGATGCTGCTGGTGATGGTGGCGATCGGCGGTACGGACATCCTGTTCGCGCTCGACTCGATCCCGGCGATCTACGGCCTCACGCAGGACGTGTACATCGTGTTCACCGCGACCGCGTTCTCCCTGCTCGGACTGCGCCAGCTGTACTTCCTCGTCGACGGACTGCTCGACCGGCTCGTCTACCTCTCGTACGGGCTCGCGGCCATCCTCGCGTTCATCGGCGCGAAGCTCGTCCTCCACGCGCTCCACGAGAACGCGCTCCCGTTCGTGAACGGCGGCCAGCCCGTACCGGTCGTCGAGATCTCGACCGGCCCCTCGCTCGGCGTGATCATCGGCGTCCTCGCGGTGACGGTGGTCGCGTCGCTCGTCAGCCCGGCCGGTCGGGCGCGGTCACGGCCTCGGGCCGAGCAGAGCGTCGAGGTGGCCGATTGAGCCACGATGGGCAGGTCGGTTTCGGTGCCGCCGTAGGGTTCCTGCATGGCTCGAACCATCGACGTCGCTGAGTCGCGCACCTACCCTGTTCCACCCGACGAGGCGTACGGGATCGTGGCACCCATGCCGCTCCCCGCGCTGTTCTCGCGGGGCTTCCTCGCCCTGCCGGCGATCCGGAGCGTCCAGGGCCAGACCGGGCCGGAGTGGGGCGCCGAGGCCGGGCACTCCCGGACGATCGTCACGGCGGACGGAGGGACGATGCGCGAGTCGCTCGTGTCCGTCGACGCTCCCCGGTCGTTCGGGTACGAGATCGCCCGGATCACGGGACCGATGCGCCCGCTCGTCACGGGCGTCGAGGGCTCGTGGCGATTCGATCCCGACGGGTCGGGCACGCGGATCACCTGGTCCTGGCGCCTCGAACCGCGGTCACCCGCGACGGCACCGATCGTGGCGCTCATCGGCCTGATGTGGCACGGGTACGCCCGCAGGGCGTTGGAGCGGCTGGCGACCGAGCTCGTGGCAGGCTGACCTCCGCCTGACGAGTCCGCCGTACGAGCGCTACTCGGGCAGCAGTACAGCCCGCAGCTCGGCGGCTGTGTCGCACATCGCGAGCGGGTCTGTGGCCTCGATGTCGGCGCGGACGCCGGCACCCCAGGTCACGGCGACCGCCGGGAGGCCGGCGTTGCGCGCGGCGATGACGTCGACGGCGGCGTCCCCCACGTACACGGCATCCTCGACCTTCGCGCCCAGCAGCTCGAGCCCGCGCAGCAGCGGACGGGGATCGGGCTTGTGAGCAGGTACGTCCTCGTGGCCGACCAGCAGGGGGATGTCGAGCCTGCACAGCCCGATCGCCCATTCGGCCGGCGGGCGGCGCTTGGACGTGACGACGCCGATCTTCGCGCCGGATGCCGTAAGGTCGCGCAGCAGCTCGGGCACGCCGTCGTACCCCTTGATGAGCCGCTCGGTGTTCAGCTCGTTGAAGGCGGTGTACGAGGCGTACGCCTTCTCGCCGAGCTCGTCGCCGATCGCACCCTTGAACGCGTCGATGAGCGACTTACCGATCCACGACTTGATCTCGGCCTCGTCCCACTCATGCCCGATGACCTCGCGGAACGCGTGCTGGTAGCTCGTCACGATGAGGTTGATGGTGTCGGCGAGGGTGCCGTCGAGGTCGAAGAGGATCACTGGCCAGCGCGGCGTCATGGTGGCGAGCGTACCGATTGCCGGTCCACCCTCAGGCACGGGATCCGCGGGGCGCGCGAACCGGGTCGCGGCCCTAGAGATCCCGCCGCGAGAAGGCTCTGATCCCCAGCGCGAGGAGGCCAAGCGTGAGGAGGCCCGCCCACCCCAGGAACCAGGGCGACGGCGCGAGGGTGGACAGGAACGGGAGATCAGCCTGTCCGGTGGATCCCATGGGCATCCCCAGAGGGATCGCGTACGACGAGGCGGCCTTCCACAGCGCGTCCGACGGCGCCACGAGCGACACGACGGTGCCGATGGTCGTGAGCTCCGGCTTCTCGGCGAGTCCGCCGATCCAGCCGATGAAACCGCCCATCCAGGCGATCCCGAAGTAGAGGAACAGCACGACGCCGGTCGCGACGCTCGACAGACGGCAGCTGAGCAGCATCCCCACGGTGACGAGCAGTGTCACCTGCAGCGCGAGGATGGCGAGCAGGCCGAACAGGGAGCCCGGCTCGTAGCCGGACACGAGTTTCGCCACGAGGAGGATCGCGAGCGTCATCACGACCACGTAGACCACGGCCATCGTGACGAGGCCGAACCAGCGCTCGAGGTACCAGCGCCAGCGCGGCTGAGGCCGTACGACCACGGCCTGGAGCACTCCCGAGTCGATCTCGGTCGACACGGAACCGGCCGCCAGCATCATCGCCAGGAACGCGGACAGGAACGACCCCACGTACAGCCCGAGGATCGTGAGGATCCCCCCCACGAGGACGCGCTGCGCCAGTGTGGTCAGGCTGTCGTCCTGTCTGACCCGGTCGTACAGGAACGCGAGGCCCAGTCCGAAGAGGCCGACCAGGAGGGCGCTGGCGATCCAGCCCCACAGGACGATCTTGCGCCCGAAGGCCTCCCCGAGCGTTGCTCGGTAGATCGCGAGCCTCACCGGTCGCCCCCGCTCACCATCGCGACGAACGCATCCTCGAGCGAGGCGCGGCTCACCACGAGGCCGCGCAGTCCCCACGGCCCGCGAGTGACGGCGGCCGCCACCTGCTCGGCCGCTTCGTCGGGGACGTCGTCCCAGGGCGGTCCGAGCGTGATCTGTACGTCGCCGGAAGCTGTCACGGCGACCCGGCCGAACTCGGCCAGAGCCGGGCGGAGGTCGTCGTCGAGCCGACCGACCGTCACGTGGAGTCGGGGCCCCTCACCGGTGAGCTCGTCGAGCGTCCCGGAGAACTTCACGTGGCCCTTGTCGATGACGATGACCCGGTCGCACACCCGCTCGACCTCGGTCAGCAGATGGGAGTTGAGGACGACGGCGACGCCATCGGCCTTGAGCTGGCTCACGAGCTCCCGCACGTCGCGGCGTCCCACCGGGTCGAGCGCCGAGGTCGGCTCGTCGAGGAGCAGCAGCTCGGGCCGGCCGACGATGGCCTGCGCCAGGCCGAGGCGCTGGCTCATGCCCTTCGAGTAGCCCCCGACGCGATCTCGTCCTCGGGCGCCGAGGCCCACCATCTCCAGGACCTCGGCGACACGGGCCGGGCGATCCGTACGGGAGACGCCGGCGAGATCCGCGTGGAACGCGACGACCTGCTCACCGGTCATCCAGTCCGGGAAGCGGAAGAGCTCAGGGAGGTAGCCCAACCGTTGCCGAGCCCGCGGATCGCCCGCCGGACGGCCGAAGAGCGTGGCCGTCCCCGACGAGGGACGCACCAGGCCGGTGAGGATCTTCACGGCGGTGGTCTTGCCGGCACCGTTCGGCCCGAGCAGACCGACCGCCTCACCAGGGGCCACGGTCAGGGTGACGCCCCGAAGGGCGATCGTCCTGCCGTACGCCTTGGTGAGGCGGTCGGCGTCGAGTACGGCTCCGCTCACCCGTTGAGCCCCTTGGCGATCTTCAGGATCGCGTCGGAGGAGTACGAGCCGATGACGCCAGTGATCCGGCTGTTGGCCTGCCACACGACGCCGGCACCGAGTCCGGAGGACACCACGAGGATGGCGTCATGGCCGTTGACGGTCGTCTTGGTGCCGCTGACCTCGTCGATCGGGATCGGCACCGGCAGCACGCCTGACGTCAGGTCGACGGACCCCAGCTGGTTGGTGAGGCTCGTGGGAACTCCTGGCACGTTGACCAAGAAGTCGCGAAGCGCGTTGACATCGAGGGGACCCTCGGTGCTTGCCTCGAACGCCCCCGCCGAGACGACCACGAGCTCCTTGTCACCAGCACCCTTGTAGGTCAACGCGACCGCGTCGGGGAAGTGGAGCACGAGCTTCTCGCCGTCGAGTCCGGCCGGCACCGCGACCTTCGAGTGCGTCGACTCGAGGTACGCCGCGGTCTTGGCAGCATCGAACGTGACCGTGATCGACGACTTCGGCAGGTAGAGCACCGTGGGGGCCGCCAGCCCGGACGGCAGGTCGGACGTGCGAGGAGCCGCGATCTGGAACGACACCTTGCCTTGGGCCTCGGCCACGGAGCCCAGTGTCGTGAAGTCGGAGGAGGGCGTTCCCGCGGTGACGCCGAGCATGCTCATCACCCCGGCGACCTGCGTGGCGTCGGAGCTGGTGAGCGTCACGGCGGCGACCGAGCGGCTGTGGAAGAGGCTGAGGAACCCGCCCGCCACGGCCTGGCCGGCCGGGGTGATGACGAGCCCGACCGTGAGCGCCACCGCGGCGGCGCCGGTCGCGAGGCGACCCCAGCGACGCTTCCGTACCGGCGGGTCGATCGCTGCGTACGACCTGTCGGCGAGCCCGGCGACGGCGGGCACCGCGAACTCGTCGTCCAGCGCGGCCAGCGCGCTCGAGACGGTGTCGGCGTTCAGGCGCAGCTCACGGACCGTACGGCGGCAGTCGAGGCAGCCTCGGACATGGGCAGCCAGCGCCGCGTGGTTCTCGTCGGCGCGGTCGAGGAACGCGCGCAGCGTTCCCTCGTCAGGACAGGTCATCGGAGTCATTATCTTCTCCCTGGTCGTGGCGCGGGTGCGCCTGGAGGTAGTGGTCTTTGAAGGCGCGCTCGGCGCGCGCGAGGGTGGTGCCGACGGAGCCGGGCGCGATGTCGAGCGTCGCCGCGATCTCCGCGTAGCTGTAGCCCGCGTGACGGAGCAGCAGGCAGGAGCTCTGCTTCTCCGGGAGCTGGTCGAGCACGGCCCGTACGCCCGCTCGTTCGTCGGAGCGAACTGCTTCGGCGGCCGGGTCGGCAGGCTGCGGAAGCTCGGCGCGTGCGGCACGGGCGTGCCAGCGGCCGACGTCGCGGGCCCGGTTGAAGGCGAGGTTGAGAGAGGTTCGGCGAAGCCACGCGGTGACCTCGCCGTCGGGACGATCGAGCACGGGGTCGTCGGTGAGNNGCCGATCGCATGATCGACTCGAGGCGCAGATGAGGCACCGGTGCGGCGCTGGCCATGGTCAAGGTTCCCACGCTCTGTAAACACCGCGGGGTGCCCCGAATGTGACACCGCCCCGGGTGCACCATGGAATCCGACGAGAGGGAGCGGTCGGATGAGGCAGCGGATCGGGTCGCCGATGCTGATGTGGACGATGTACGGGCTGGTGCTGATCCTGAGGATCGTGACGATCTCATGGGCGGCGGTGAAGCTTCCGGACCCGGTCGCGAGCAGCTTCGGTGCGTCTGGGGCTGCCACTGGATGGTCCAGCCGTAGCGCCTACCTCGCGTTCGACATCGGGGTCAGCGCGCTCATGGTGCTGGGCATGCCGATGCTGAGCCGGTTGGCGAACGGCTCGGGGGCGGGGGTCAACATCCCGAACAGGGACTACTGGTTCCGTCCCGAGAACCGGGCCATGCTGAGGCGGCTCATGACCGGCGACCNNGCGATGGGGTCGTGGAGCATGCTCGTCGTCGGCGCTTTCGTGGTTGTCGTCGTGGGCAGGACGGTCTGGATGAAGGTCAGCCGGTACGCCGTGCCGATGGGTGCATCCGCAGGCCGGTGATCGGTCGCGGGGGAATCTGCAGGAAGAGGCGTCAGGGCATCGATTCAGTGTTGCTCAAGGACAGTTGTGGCGGATTCGTCCCAGATCGTCAGCCGCGAGGGCCGACCCAGCGCGGGACGTGAGCGAGGTACGACTCGTAGTCGCTCCCGAAGCGGGCTCGCAGCGCGTCCTCCTCGGCGCGGATCTGGGGGTGCAGGGCGGCGACGAGGGCCGGGATGCCGATGAGCGCCAGCGGCCTGCCCAGCAGAGCGGCGTGCGAGGCGAGGACGAGCGCGTCCGCGACGTAGATCGGGTTGCGGCTGCGGGAGAAGACCCCCGTGGTGACAAGGGCGGTCGTCGAATGAGGGGCGCGCGGGTCGATGGTCGTACGGGCTGTGCCGAACTGCATCCCCACCGCTGCGTACAGTGCCGCGGCACCCACACCGAGCCCCACAGCCAGTACGCGTCGTCCGGGGTAGTCGCGAGGGCCGCCAGTGACATGTACGAGGGCGCGCTGGGCAGAGGCGATCCCGAAGGTCCAGGCGGGCGGGATGAGGCGCATGCCGCGAGCGTACGGCTCAGACGCGTCCGCACAACCCTTGTGGTTCCCGCACAACCCTTGTGACCACCCTTTCGCGCCACAAAGGTTGTGCGCGTCCGTCAGTGGTTGTCGGTCGCGGCCTTGAGGCGGGCGTTCTCCGCGATCACGTCGCGGTGGATCTCCCGCTCGCGGACCAACCAGGCCGGCGGATCGGTGATCAGCTCGCCGATCTGGTCGGCGGTGAGCGCCTCGGTGATGCCGCCACGGACGAGCCCGGAGCGCGACACCCCCAGCTTCGCGGCGGTCACGTCTTTCGGGAACGGACCACCTCGCCGCAGCTCGACGAGCCAGGCCGGCGGGTCGGCGCGCAACGCGTCGAGATCCTCCCGAGAGATCGGTGAGCTCTGGAACTCCTCCGGCGCGGCCGGGAGGTAGATGCCCAGCTTGGCGGCAGCGGTGGTCGGTTTCATCAGTTGGCTCACTCGGCGCAGCCTACCGTCGTGGCTCACCCGCTAGCCTGCACGGATGAGCACGCCCCCGGCTGTACGCCCGACCCTGAGGGTGGGCAAGGTGCCCGGCGTCACCGTCACCAAGTGGCGCGGCGTCTGGGGAGAGCGGTTCCCGCGCCTGCGACTCGAGGTCGTCGACGTCGAGGAGCAGGACCAGCGCCGGGCGCTGGTCGACGGAGAGGTCGAGCTCTGCTTCGTACGGCTCCCCGTCGACGGCGACGGCCTGCACCTGATCCGGCTGTACGAGGAGCTGCCCGTCGCCTGGGTGTCCAAGGACCACGTGGTGGCCGCTGCCGACGCAGTGAGTCTCGCCGAGCTGGCTGACGAGGACGTGCTCACCGAGATCACGCCGCACAACCTCGACCTCGTCTCGATCGGCGAGGCGGTGCTGCTCGTGCCGGCGTCGGTCGCCCGTACGCACAGCCGCCGCGACTTCGTCGCCGTCCCCATCAGCGATGCGCCCAGCACCACCGTCGGCATCGCCTGGTTGGCCGACAACCCCCACGAGCTCATCGACGAGTTCGTCGGCATCGTCCGGGGCCGTACCGCCAACAGCTCCCGTACCGCCCAGGCCCGCGCCGGCAAGGGCAAAGCCCAGAGCTGACCCCGGCCTGGAGGTTCATCCACAGATGCATCCCCAGGCTGTGGAGAACTACAGCGGTGTAACTCCTTCGAAACGTGCAGGGGACGTACGCGTTGTCGCCCCCGTCCTGTCCGTACAGCCCGCTAGCCTCGGCGCATGGCAGAGCGTTGGCGTCCGGAGCGGGTCACCGCGCTGGCGCCGGACTCGGCCTCGGACGTCGCCGGGCGACGCCTCGCGATCCCCACGCCGTGGTCGGACATCGGCTACGCCCATCCGCTGCTCTGGGGCGCTTGCCAGGGGTCGGGGGCGTCCCCGTACAGCGTCGTGGTCGACGTGTCCGACCCCAGCTATCGCTGCTCCTGCCCGTCGCGGAAGTTCCCCTGCAAGCACGTGCTCGCCCTGCTGTACCTGTGGGCCGAGGGTCGCATCGACGAGGGTGGCACGTTGAGCCGGTTCGCCGCTTCGTGGTCGGCGACGCGCACCGCGGGCGGCGAGGAGAAGCCCCCCAAGGACGAGCCCGCCGAGAGGACCGAGGCTCAGCTGGCCGCGTCGGCGGCGCGCGCCGAGCAGCGCGAGGACCGGGTGACCGGGGGTCTCGCGGAGCTCGACAGATGGCTCGCCGACCAGGTCACGGCCGGCCTGGCGCACACGCGGCCCGGCGCGATGGGGGACCTCGCGGCGCGGATGGTCGACGCGCAGGTCCCGGGCGTCGCGGGGCGGCTCCGCGACCTCAACCGCCGTCCGATCGGCAGTCGAACCGGGGCCCGCGCGGGAGGTGCCTGGCTCGACGACACGCTCGCCGAGTACGGGCTCCTGCACCTGCTGAGCCGCGCCTGGACCCGTACAGACCTTCCCGAGGCGCTGCGCGCGACCGTACGCAGCCACATCGGCTTCACGGTGCCGAAGGAGACCGTCCTGGCGACAGCGCCGGTCGCCGACACCTGGGCGGTCGTCGGCATGCGGGACTCCGACGAGGAGCAGGTGTCGACGCGACGCGTGTGGCTGTACGGGACGGAGACGAGCCGGTACGCGCTGGTCCTCTTCTTCGCGCAACGCGGCATGCCCCTCGACGCGTCGCTGGTGCCGGGGTCCGGCGTGACGGCCGACCTGCACTTCTATCCCGGCGGCCCCGCGCTCCGTGCGCTCGTCGGCGACACCCACGACGTCCACCAGCGGGTCCGGTTCCAGGTCGACGGGTCCACCGTTGCCGAGGCGGTCGCCTCGTGGCGCCGCGTGCTGGCCGAGGACCCCTGGCTCGGCTCGTACCCGACGGTGATCCGTGGAAGCGCACGGCTCGTACCAAGCCCGGGTCTGGTGGACGAGGTCGGCGACTCCGTACGGCTGGCCGGCGGCGCGACGCTCGCCCTCCTCGCGCTCACCGGCGGCCACCCGGCCACCGTGTTCGGCGAGCTCGAGGCGCGCGGGTTCCTGCCCACCACGGTGCTCACGGACGACGGGCTGGTGGTCCTGTGACGTTCGCCGCCCTCGCGTCCATCGCGGCCGTCGGTACGGGCCAGCGCTCGAGCCTGCCCCCCACGGGAGCCCTGAGCGCGTACCTGCCGGGTCCCGACGAGAGCGACCCGCAGGCCCTCGCGTACGCACTGCTCGACTCGGCGGCAGCCCTGGCCGTGGTGCGGCGTGCCACCCCGGCGACCGCTCCCGGCGATCCCGTACCACCCGCGCCCGACGACAGCCTCCCCGAACCACCTGAGCACGTCGTCTCGCTGCTGGGGCCACTGCTGGCTGACGACGCGGGCGCGATCCGGTTGGCGAGCGACCGCGCGTACGTGCTGGGCGAGGCGCTCGGGCTGGTCGCGCAGGCAGGGATGCGCCTGCCGCACCGGCTGCTCGGCGCGGCCCTTGCCCGACGTGAGCTGCGCGCGTCCGTACGTCCTGTGCTCGGTGCCCGGGGCGAGTGGCTGCTGGCACAGCTCCAGGCGGCAGGGCTCGACGGGGTGACGGTGGCCACGGCCGGGCCGAGCGATGCCGACGTGTGGGAGAGGGGCACCTCCGAAGAGCGACTGGCGTGGTTCCGGCATGCCCGTACGGTCGACCCGGACGGTGCGAGGGCGGCAGCCGTCGCGGTCTGGAAGGAGTCGCCGGCGCCGTTCCGTACGGAGCTGATGTCGGCCGTCGCCGTGACAGCCGCCCCGGCCGACGAGGCCTTCTGCGAGGTGGGGCTGGACGACCGTGCCGAGGGGGTCCGGTTCGCGGCCGCGGAGGCGCTGAGCCGTCTGCCGGACTCGGCGTATGTCGCCCGCATGGCCGCCCGCGCCCGGGCATCGATCGCTGTCGTCGAGCTCGAGCCGGGCGCCATCCACCGCCTGCTCAAGCGGACGACCCGGAGCCTGCGCGTCACGCCGTACGAACCCGACGAGGCGGCTGTACGGGACGGGCTGAGCCGCAAGCTCTCGTCGGCGGAGCGGCTCACACGCCTCGTCGCGGCTGTCCCGCCGTCCCTGTGGCCGGCGCTGGTCAGCGCGACAGCGGCAGAGCTCGTGACGCTGCACCAGGACGAACCCCGCTGGGAGCTGGTCGGCGGCATCGGCACAGCGACCCTGCGCAATGCCGACGCCACGACGGCGAACGTCCTCGTCGCGGCGGGAGTGATGGACCCGCGCCTGGTGCCTTTGCTGTCGACCGAGGCGGTCCTGGCCGTGATGTCGCGCGTCCCACCGACCCTGCTCGGGACGGTCGTGGACCGTCTCCCCTCGCCCTGGCCGCAGGCCGTGGCCACGGCCGTCGGGCAGCAGCTGGTCGGGCCGAACGGGCACCAGGTCCGGCCGGACGTGTGGACGTTGTTCGCCCGCGCCGTACCGCTGCGGCTGGCCGGCGGATGGGCCCAGCGCCTGCGCGGGCTGGGGCAGCCGGACGGGCGCATCGTGCGGAACCTGCTGCGCGACACCACGTCCGTGCTGACCGTGCGCGCACTCATCGCCGACGAGCTTCGACCATTCCTGCCCGAGACGTCGTGGCAGGACACGCAACCAGGAGGACGCCCATGACCGAGCTGATGCGACCGCACGCCGAGCAGGAGCACGCGGAGGAGCTCGCGGCGCTCGTCCGCGTCGACGAGCGGCCGAAGCCGCCGAGCTGGAAGCTGTCGCCGTGGGCGGTCGTCACGTACGTGCTGGGCGGCACCCTCGACGACGGCACCGAGATCAGCCCCAAGTACGTGGGCAGCCGGCGCCTCGTCGAGACCGCCGTGGCGACGCTGGCGACCGACCGCGCGTTGCTGCTGCTCGGCGTGCCCGGCACGGCGAAGTCCTGGCTGTCGGAGCACCTCGCCGCCGCCATCTCGGGGAGCTCGACCCTCCTCGTGCAGGGAACGGCCGGCACGCCCGAGGAGGCCGTCCGGTACGGGTGGAACTATGCACGCCTCATCGCCGAGGGCCCGTCGCGCGCGGCGCTGGTCCCGTCGCCGGTGATGGTCGCGATGGAGTCGGGCGGCATCGCCCGGATCGAGGAGCTCACCCGCATGCCGTCCGACGTGCAGGACGCGCTCATCACGATCCTCAGCGAGAAGTCGCTGCCGATCCCCGAGCTCGGCAGCGAGGTGCAGGCGATGAGGGGGTTCAACGTCATCGCCACCGCCAACGACCGCGACCGTGGTGTCAACGACCTCTCGAGCGCGCTCCGGCGCCGGTTCAACACCGTGGTGCTGCCCGTACCGGCGACTGCCGAGGAGGAGGTACGGATCGTCGTACGCCGCGTGGCGGAGCTCGGGAAGTCGCTGGAGCTGCCGCCGGCCGACGGCGCCGAGGCGGAGATCCGCCGCGTGGTCACGGTCTTCCGTGAGCTTCGCCGCGGCGTCACCGAGGACGGCAAGACGTCGCTCAAGATCCCGTCGGGCACACTGTCGACGGCAGAGGCGATCTCCGTGGTGACGAACGGCCTCGCCCTCGCCTCGCACTTCGGCGACGGCGTGCTGCGTGCCGGTGACGTCGCGTCCGGCATCCTCGGCTCGGTCATCAAGGACCCGGTTGCCGACGCGACGCTGTGGAACGAGTACCTCGAGACCGTCGTCCGCGAACGCGGCGACTGGAAGGACTTCTACCGGGCCGCACGCGACGAGGCCCGATGACCGAGTCAGCCCGAGCTCCCGAAGGCCGACCATCTGTACGGGTCCTCGGGATCCGTCACCACGGACCGGGCTCGGCGCGGGCGGTCGCGGCAGCGCTGGCAGACCACGACCCCGACATCGTGCTCATCGAGGGGCCGCCGGAGGCCGACGTCCTGGTGCAGTGGGTGGGTCGCGGGCTTCAGCCACCCGTGGCGCTGCTGTCGTACGTGGTCGGCGACCCCACCCGCGCCGCGTACTGGCCGTTCGCAGTGTTCTCGCCCGAGTGGCAGGCGCTGGCGTGGGCGGTCGAGCACCACCGCGAGGTGAGGTTCATGGACCTGCCGGCAGCCGCGACGCTTGCGCCTCGGCAGGCGAAGGNNGAACGCTGGTGGGACGACGTCGTCGAGGCCCGCCACGGGATCGACCCGTTCGACGCGATCACCGAAGCCATGGCGGAGCTGAGGCTGTACGCGCCGCCGCCACGCACGTACGCCGAGCAGCTCGAGGAGGACCGCCGGGAGGCGCAGATGCGTACGGTGCTGAGGGCGGCGCTCCGCGACGGCGAGCGGGTGTCGGTGGTCTGCGGCGCCTGGCACGCACCCGCGCTGGTCGGGAAGCTGCCGCCGGCGTCGCAGGACGCGAGGCTCCTACGGGGGCTGCCGAAGGCGAAGGTCGCCACCACGTGGGTGCCGTGGACCCACTCCCGACTGTCCGCGTCTTCCGGCTACGGGGCCGGGATCGAGTCGCCCGGCTGGTACCAGCATCTCTTCTCTTGGGACGACAACGTCGTCGCCCGCTGGTTCACGGAGGTCGCGCGAGTGCTGCGCCGGCACGACCTGCCGGTGTCCAGCGCCCACGCCATCGAGGCCACCAGGCTCGCCGAGACGCTCGCGGTGATGCGTGGCCGCCCCGTTGCCGGCCTGGACGAGGTGCAGGAATCTGCTCTCGCCGTGATGTGCAACGGCGCCGAGCCCGTCCTCGCGTTCGTGACCAACGACCTGGTGATCGGGGAGCAGCTCGGTACGGTGCCGGACGAGGCACCTCTCGTACCGCTCGACGCCGACCTGCGCCAGCAGGCCAGGTCGTTGCGCCTGCCGATCGCGCCCGAGGCGAAGGACCTCGTGCTCGACCTCCGCAAGGACACCGATCGCGGGAAGTCCCGGTTGCTCCACCGGTTGCGGATCCTCGGCATCCCGTGGGGAAAGCCGATGGCGATCTCCGGCACAGGCACGTTCAAGGAAGGCTGGCGCGTCCAGTGGCAACCGGAGTTCGCGGTCGCGATCGTGGTTGCATCCGGGTACGGCACGACCGTGGAGTCAGCCGCAACCAGCTGCGTGATCGCAGATCCCGGCCCGCTCGCCGACATCACCGGTCGCATCGAGAAGGCGCTGCTCGCCGACCTGCCGGAGGCGCTGCCGCCGTTGCTCACCGCGCTCGACCAGCGTGCTGCCCACGAGGCGGACATCGCGCAGCTCATGGAGGCGCTGCCCGCGCTCGTGCGATCGCAGCGATACGGATCGGTGCGCGGTACGGACACGTCGGCACTCGGGACGGTTGCGACCGGCATGCTGGCGCGCGTGGTTGCAGGGTTGCCCGCTGCAATCGGTGGACTGTCGCCTGAGGCAGCGTCAGACCTTCGGCCGCATCTCGACGCGGTGTCCAGCACGATCGGGCTGTTGTCCGACGACGCAAAGACGCTCTGGCTGGATGCGGTCAGGCACGTGCTGGAGCGGGCCGACGTGCCGGGGCTGCTGGGCGGGCGCCTCACGAGGACGCTGCTGGACGCCGGTGAGATCGAGACCGGCGAAGCTCGCGGTGCACTCGGCCGTGCCCTGTCACACGGCCCCAGCGTCATCGAGCGGGCTGCCTTCGCCGAGGGGTTCCTCGCCGGATCGGCGCTGCTGCTCATCCACGACCGAGCGATCCTGTCGCTCGTCGACGCGTGGTTGGCGGAGCTCGGGCCCGACGACTTCACGGAGGTGCTGCCCGTGCTTCGCCGCGCCCTCGGCGCGTACAACAAGCCCGAACGTCGCGCGCTCGCCGATCGCGTCGCGGTCCTGGATCGGGAGGCTGGGCCGGACGAGGTCGAGGCCGACCTCCCGCTCGACGAGCTCGCCGAAGCGCTGGAGACCGTACGGCTGCTTCTGGGAGGCGCTCATGTCTGATCCAACGCAGTTCCAGCCCTTCCTCCAAACGCGCGCTGACACCGAAGTGGCCGGCCCGAGATGCCACGTTGTTCGGGTTATGAGCGTCCGCGTGACCGACGCGAAGGCGAGTCGCGACGTTGTCCGGGTTATGAAGCCCGACCCGGCCTCCATAAGCCCGAGAACGTCGCACTTCACAGCTGGGCGCCGGCTGGCAGACTTCATAACCCGGCGAACGTCGCTGTTGAGGCGCACCCCCGGCGCCGGACCGCGGCCGCCGAGCGCTGCGTCCCCCTCGAACCCGCGGAAGGGTCGGACTCATGCCTGAGGAGCGCGCGCGGCGGTGGAGGTTGCTGCTCGGGGACGGGCCCGACGACGGGCTGAGCCCTTCCGACATGGGGATGGATGCCGCGCTCGGCGCGCTGTACGACAACCAGTCGGACGGCGAGCCCGGGTCGAAGGAGAACATGTTCGTCGGAATGGGTGCGTCCGCCCCACGGGTGGCCCGATGGCTGGGCGACGTCCGGACGTACTTCCCGAGCTCCGTCGTACAGGTCATGCAGACCGATGCGATCGACCGTCTTGGTCTCAAGCAGCTCTTGCTCGAGCCGGAGATGCTCGCGGCGGTGCAACCGGACGTCCATCTGGTTGCAACGCTTGCGTCCTTGCGATCACTGCTCCCTCAGAAGGCGCGCGAGACGGCGAGGACGGTCGTACGGACGGTTGTCGACGAGGTCGAGCGCCGGATCGCTGATCGCTTGCGATCGTCCGTACGTGGCGCACTGAACCGTGCGCAGCGCACACGGCGACCGCGTCCCGGCGACATCGACTGGATCCGTACGATCAGGGCCAACCTCGGCTCGTACCAGCCCGACCTCAAGACGATCATCCCCGAGCGCCTCGTCGGGTTCGGCCGCAAGCAGACCGGCTTCGCCCGCGAGATCGTGCTGTGCGTCGACCAGTCGGGGTCGATGGCGACGTCGGTCGTGTACGCGTCGATCTTCGCGAGCGTGCTCGCTTCGATCCGTGCGCTGAAGACGACGCTCGTCGTCTACGACACAGCCGTCGTCGACCTCACCGACGAGCTGCGCGACCCGGTCGACGTGATCTTCGGCACGCAGCTGGGCGGCGGCAACGACACGCCGCGGGCCCTGGCGTACTGCGAGCCCCTCATCACCCGACCGCGCGACACGGTGTTCGTGCTCGTCAGCGACCTGTACGAGGGGGACGGTTCGACCGAGATGATCCGACGCCTCGGTGCGATCGCGAACGCCGGGTCGGCCGTGATCGTGCTGCTGGCCCTCGACGACGACGGGAAACCGTCGTACGAGAAGGAGAACGCGGCCGCGCTGGCCGCGCTCGGCATCCCCTGCTTCGCCTGTACGCCGGACGCCTTCCCCGATCTCATGGCGGTCGCGATCTCGCGCGGCGACGTCGCTCAATGGGCCGCCTCCCGCGAGGCGACTGCGGCAACCACTCGGACATAGGTGACCTCATGACGACCACCTCCCTCGACTGAGCATCCCTGTCGTGACTGAGCACCTCTCACGAGCGGTGCTCAGTCGGGTTCAGGGTGCTCAGTCGGAGGACGGGGGCCGCACTGGACAGCGGAGCCGACTCGCCCCGGGCGCGTAGCCTGAGGCCGTGACGTCACCCGGGCACGACGAGAAGCCGATCTTCGAGGCCGAAGAGGCTCCGCCCACGGCGTGGGAGCAGATCGTGTCCGCGCTGCGGCCTCGCCGGCTCTCCGGACCTGTGCACCCGAAGGCCCCCCGACCGCAGGGCACCCGGAACGTCCTCATCGCCATCGGCAAGTCGCTGGTGGGCGCGATCGGCGGCGTCCTGTTCATGCTCGGCGTGCTCGGGGTCTCGATGTCGGTCCTGCTGGCTGTCGCCCTTGTGGCCACGAAGATCCAGAACCTCAGCATGGGCATCAGCTGGGTCGTGGCGCCCGCCTCCATCGTGATCTTCGGCGTCCTGGGAGCCATCGGATACGTGATGCTCCGGGCGATCGGCATGTTCACACGCACCAAGCGGTAGGCCCCCACTCTCGGTACCGTGTGCCCTGCAATCGCTGAGGGAGTGCCATGAACGGACCTGGATCCGGCCCCGTGCCCGGGGTCGTCCTCGGCGATGTCATCGGCAGGGGCGGCTTCGCGACCGTCTACCGCGGGCGGCAGGTGGCGGTCGACCGGGACGTCGCGGTGAAGATCGACTCGCGCACCCTCGACGACGACCGCTCCCGCCGCCGCTTCCTGCGTGAGGCCACCGCGGCGGGCCGCATCAGCGACCACCCCCATGTGGTCTCGCTCATCGACGTCGGCACGACGCCCGACAACCATCCGTACCTCGTCATGGAGCTGTGCGAGAACGGCAACATCAGCCAGCTGCTGCGGGCACGAGGCGCGTTCCCGCTCGCCGACGTGCGGGATCTCGGGCTCGCGATGACCAGCGCCCTCGGGGCGGCGCATGACGCGAAGATCCTGCACCGCGACATCAAGCCGGCGAACATCCTCATCGACGCGTACGGGACACCGCGGCTGTCGGACTTCGGACTGGCGGCCGTCGTCGAGCCCGGCCGCGACCTCTCCGTCACGCTGGAGGCGCTCACGCCGGCGTTCGCGGCGCCCGAGATATTCAACGGCGAGGCGCCCACGCCACAGGCGGACGTGTGGTCGCTGGGAGCGACCCTCTACGCGACGCTCATCGGCCGCGCTCCCCGTACAGCCAGCGACGGCACGCCGGTCACCGTCACGCAGATGATGCAGCACCTGTACGAGCCGCTGCCCGACCCTCGGATCCCCGGCGCCGAGGGGCTCATGCAGGTGATCTCGGTCGCCACCGACGCGGACCCCACGCGCCGCTACGCCAACGGCCGCGTGTTCTACGAGGCGCTGTCGGCCCTCACCATCCCAGGCACCGGGCAGCTCCTCGTCCGTGGGCCTGTGGCCTCGTTCGCCACTGTCGTACGTGTCGCTCCCGCGGCCACGCCCGTACGTCGCTGGCCGCTCGTCGTCGTGGCCGGCGTCGCGGGGCTGGCCCTGGGCGTCGGCGGCACCCTCGGCNNGGCTACGTCACGGCACAGAAGGTGGCGTGTACGAGCCCGCACTACTGGGAGACGTACGCGAGCGGCATCCTCGACGCGACGACCGCCTCCTCGAACATGTCCGACGTCACTAAGGACTTGACTGTGACCTCGACCTGTACGGACAAGCAGCTCAAGGCGTACACGTCGAAGCAGGCGACCTTCATCGTGGACGTCATTCCCCCCAGCGAGGCCGCGTTCGCCGCTGGCCAACGAGGGTTCGCGTGCGTGGCCGGTGTCGAGGGGGCCGGCGAGGTGACCGGATCGATCAAGAGCTAGCGGACCGTCTTCGACGTTCTCTGGCGGTCGGCGTCCCCGCGCACGCACCTCGCGGCGTTGCCGGACCAGCAGCCCTTTCGCGCGTGCGCGATCGTCAACCGAGGTTGACGGGTGAGGGTGCGTCAACTACGGTTGACGACGTGACTGAAGAGGAGCAAGCCGTGACCGTGGCGTCCGCAGAGGCGGGAGATCCGAGAGCACTGCTGCGCCGGATCGCGCAGCAGCGGGCGGAGCTGGATCGCGCCGAGTCCCTGTCCGTACGGCGCGCCCGGAACTCCGGTCTCACCTGGCAGGAGATCGCCGGTGAGCTGGGTGTCACCAAGCAGGCCGTGCACAAGCGTTACGGGCGCTCATGAGTGAACCTGCCCGTCGTGGGCCGTTCTCGCGACCGGCCCGCGGCGCCGGACCGCGCGCCGGACTCAAGGACCTGCTGCCGTACTTCGCGCCTCACCGTGGCGTCCTCGCCACGGCGATAGGCCTGTCCGTCGTCGGCGCCGCCACGTCCCTGGCCCAGCCGCTCGTCGTCTCCGACCTCGTCCGTCGCGTCCAGGCCGCGGCCCCGCTCGGTGCCCTTCTCTGGCTGCTCGTCGCCCTGCTGGTGCTGAACGGGATCATCAGCGGCGTGCAGCACTACCTGCTGCAGCGCGCGGGCACCTCGGTGGTCCTCACCGCTCGCGAACGCGTCATCCGGCACGTGCTGAAGCTGCCGATCAGCGAGTACGACCGGCGCCGTACGGGCGACCTGGTCTCTCGGATCGGTACGGACACGACGTTGCTCTACGCGGTCCTCACCCAGGGTCTCATCGACGCCGTCGGCGGTGCGGTCACCCTTGTGGGCGCGCTGATCGGCATGCTCGTGATCGACCCCCTGCTGCTCGGACTGACGCTGCTCGTCCTCGTGCTGGCGATGGGTGTCGTGGGCCTCCTCACCCGCGGGATCCGCGCTGCGAGCCGCCGGCAGCAGGACGCGATCGGCCTGCTCATCGCGGACGTGGAGCGGTCCATCGGCGCCGTACGCACCATCCGCGCGTCCGGTGCGGTCGAGCGTGAGACGTCCGGGATCATGGCGCTCGCTGTCCGGGCCTGGCGCGCCGGCGTTGACGTCGCCCGCGCCTCCGCCCCCGTCGTGCCCATCGCCACCATGGCCTTGAACCTCGCGTTCCTCATGGTCGTCGGGGTCGGTGGCTACCGGGTCGCTTCCGGCGCGCTCTCGATCGGCGGCCTCACCGCGTTCCTGTTGTTCCTCTTCCTCATGGTCACGCCGATCGGCAACGCGTTCGGCGCGGTGACCTCCGTGTCCGGCGCGCTCGGGGCGCTCGGCCGTATCACCGAGGTGCTCGACCTGCCGCTCGAGACCACCGCCGACAGCGCCGACGCGCAGCTGGACGGACGCCTCAACACGACGGCCGCCCCCGACCAGCCGGCGATCGAGCTCGAGAGCGTCTCGTTCGCGTACGAGACCGGCGACGACCCCGTACAGGTCCTGACGCAGGTCTCGTTCACGGTCCCGCGCGGCACCCGTACGGCGCTCGTCGGGCCGTCGGGCGCCGGCAAGAGCACGGTGCTCGGGCTGCTCGAACGCTTCTACGACATCGGCGCCGGCACGATCCGTCTCGGCGGCGTCGACATCCGGCGGCTGCCGCGCGACGTGCTCCGTGCGCAGTACGGCTACGTCGAGCAGGACGCGCCGGCCCTCGCGGGGAGCATCCGCGACAACCTCGTCCTCGCCTCGCCGCTCTCGACCGACGACGACTGCTGGCAGGTCCTCGCGTCCGTGAACCTCGCCGATGTCGTACGACGCAACCCCCGTGGCCTCGACGCGCCGGTCGGCGAGGACGGGGTGCTGCTGTCGGGTGGCGAGCGGCAACGGCTCGCGATCGCCCGCGCGCTGCTCACGGATGCGCCCGTCCTCCTGCTCGACGAGTCCACGTCGAACCTCGACGGCCGCAACGAGCAGCTGCTCCGCGACGCGCTGGCCGCCGCGGCAGAGGGTCGTACCACCCTCGTCATCGCACACCGGCTGGCCACGGTGGCCGACGCCGACCAGATCATCGTTCTCGAGGAGGGCAGGGTGGTCGCGACCGGTACGCACGCAGAGCTCCTCGACACGTCACCGCTCTATCGCGAGCTCGCCGCGACCCAGCTGCTGGTCTGAGCTGGGTCGCCGCCGCCTTCGTCAAGTCGCTCGCCCTCGAGCTGACCGCCGACCAGCTACGGGAGCTCGACGAGGCGGGAGCGTGACGGCGACCGTGGTGAGGTCCACGAGGTGAACCTGCCGTAGAGACTGAGGCTGCAACCGTGACCTACGGCGTCGCCGCTGCCACGATCTGACAATGATCAGACACTCCTCGCCGGGTGCCGGCCGTCGCGTCGCCGTGCTGTTCGTCGGGCTGACCTTCGGTCTGGCGTCGGCTCTCGCCATGCCGGTCGCGGCCGTCGCCGACGCGTCAGTCACGATCACCGGTCACGGGTACGGCCACGGGCGCGGGATGGGCCAGTACGGCGCGTACGGCTACGCCGTGAACTATGGCTGGAGCTGGCAGCAGATCGTCGGGCACTACTACTCGAACGCGACGCTGTCGAACACCGGCAACCCCAACATCGACGTCGAGCTCATGGCCGAGACCAACAAGGACGCTGTCATCTGTGCGCCGAACCTGACGGTCGACGGTACGGCTGTGGGCAAGGGCTGCGTGATCGTCCGCCGCGTCGCGCAGGGCTCCTTCCAGGTCTGGGCAGCCGACGGCTACGTTCCCGGCACCGATCCGGGCTGGTCCCTGTGGGCGACGAAGGGGGCCGGCGTCACCATCGCCACGACCGCGAATCCGGGCGACCTCAGGAACCTTCTCCGCGTGTGGGACTCCGCCTCGAGCAGCCACGGCTACCGTGGCAGCCTGATCGCCACCGACCCGGGAGGCGCGCAGTACCTCCTGAACCGCGTGCCCGCTGAGGACTACCTGCGCGGCGTGGTCCCGCGGGAGAGCCCTTCGAGCTGGGGCAGTGCCGGCGGAGGCAAGGGCATGCAGGCGCTCGAGGCGCAGGCTGTCGCCGCCCGAAGCTACGCGCTGTCAGGGTCCGCACGGACGTCGGGCGCCAAGATCTGCGACACCACGTCGTGCCAGGTGTACGGAGGCGCGTTCACCTGGGCCGTGGGCGCGAGCCTGCCCACGCCGTCCGAGACCACGCTCACCGACACGGCCGTTTCGGCGACCGCGGGTCAGGTCCTCATGCTCAACGGCGGGATCGCTCGTGCGGAGTTCAGCTCGTCAACCGGCGGTTACACGGCGGGTGGGGCGTTCCCCGCAGTCGTCGACGAGGGAGATGCGACCTCCAACAACCCGTACCACACGTGGGTCGTCACGACGACGCAGAGTGCGATCGCCTCGGCTCTCGGCACTGGCGCCATCGGTTCGATCGGCGTGACGGCGCGCAACGGGCTCGGCAATGACGGCGGCCGTGTCACGCAGGTCACGATCGTGTCGACGAGCGGCGTACGCAGCACGTTCTCGGGGGCCACCGTGCGGAACGCTCTCGGGCTCAGAAGTGACTGGTTCTCCTTCACGACCGTGAACCCGTCCGAGGTGCCCAAGGTGGTCCAGGCACTGTACGCGGACATCCTCGGACGTCCGGCCGACGCGGGTGGGCTCGATGGCTGGACCAACCAGATTCTCGCCTCGGGGTCGGCCGCCGGCGCGGCCACGGGTCTCTCCACGTCGACGGAGCGTCTGAACGTGTTCGTCACCGCGCAGTACCGCGCCGCGCTGAAGAGGGACCCAGAGCCCGCCGGCCTCGCGGGCTGGGTACATGCGCTGCAGTCGGGCTGGACCGTACCCGACCTGCAAGCTGGCGTGTACGGCTCGGACGAGTCACTCCAGGTGCTCGGCGGCGGCAACCTGCAGACCTGGGTCGGTGCGATGTACTCGTCCATCCTCAACCGCACTGCGTCGCCCTCGGAGACGGCAGCGTGGGCGGCGATCGCCCAGGCCCACGGTCGTGTGACCGCGGTCTCGGGGATCTCCCACTCCGAGGAGGCTGCGCGGGTACGGCTCGCCGGCTACTACCAGACCATGCTCGGAAGAACCCCTGACCCGACCGGCAGCGCCTCCTTCGTACCGGTCCTCATGCAGGGCCGCGGCGACATCCTCGTGCCGGAGTACATCGGCGAGAGCCAGGAGTACTGGGCCCGCGCGCAGACGCGGTTCTGACGTGCGTGCGGTGTCCTATGCAACGGTCGGGGGACCGCTGCTGCTGGTGGATGTCCCCGAGCCGACGTGCCCGCCCGACGGCGCGGTCGTACGCGTCGAGGCGACGGGCATCTGCCGGTCCGACTGGCATGCGTGGCGCGGCCACGACCCGGTACCGCTCCCCAACATCCCTGGCCACGAGTTCGCGGGGACGGTCGCGGCGCTCGGCCCTGATGTCGTGGGCTTCGCCGTCGGTGACCGGGTGACGGTGCCGTTCGTCAACGGCTGCGGACGCTGCGCGTGGTGCCTCGAGGGAGACGCGCAGGTGTGTCCCGACCAGACCCAGCCGGGGTTCACGCACCCCGGGTCGTACGCGGAGCTGGTGCAGGTGAGGGCCGCCGACTTCAACCTCGTACGGCTCCCCGACGACGTGGACGCCGTCACCGCGGCCTCGCTCGGCTGCCGGTTCGCCACGTCCTACCACGCACTCACCCGGCAGAGCCGCTTGTCGGCTGGGCAATGGCTGGCTGTGTACGGGTGCGGTGGCGTCGGCGCATCCGCGATCCTCATCGCCAAGGCGCTCGGCGCNNGAGCTCACCGAGGGCGGGGTCCACGTGAGCATCGACGCGCTGGGGTCGTCCGAGACCGCTACGGCGTCCGTTCGTACGCTCCGTCGGCGCGGACGGCACGTTCAGGTCGGGCTCATGCTCGACGCCCACGCCGACGCGCCCCTGCCGTGGGGAGCCGTGATCTCGAAGGAGCTCGAGATCGTCGGCAGCCACGGGATGGCTGCGGCCGACTACCCCGAGCTGCTCGCGATGGTCGCCGACGGCCGGCTCGATCCTCGCCGTCTCATCGGACGCGTCGTCACCCTCGACGACGCCCCGGCGGAACTTGCCGCCATGGACTCGCTGGTCGCACCGATGGCCGGTCTGGTGGTCGCGAAAGTCCCGTGACCAGCCGGTCAGGGAGCAGGGGTGAGGTCCAGGTCGACCATGAGGGCGTGCGCCAAGGACTCGAGATCTGCCTGCAGGTCGTCGGTGGCGAGGTCGGCGGGAGCCGTGAGGACCGCGTCGGCCTCGAACAGCAGACCGCCGGCCATCGGCGCCTCCACGATCGCGGTGGCGAGCTGCTCGATGCTCACGCCGCGGGCCGCGAGCGCCTCGGTCACGCTCCGTACGATGCCGGGCTGGTCGTGTCCGACAAGGTGCAGCACGAGCCGTCGACCCTCGATCGGTGCGGGCGCGGCGGCCTCCTTGACCGTGACCTCGAGCACGTCGCCCAGGCCGGCAAGGGCCGTACGGAGAGAGCCCACCTTCTCCGGCGGCACCTCGACGAGGGCAATGCCCGCGAACGTACCGGCGAGCCGCGCGAGCTGGCTCTCCAGCCAGCTGCCGCCCTGGTCGGCGACGACGCGGGACACCCGCGACACGAGTCCCGGCTGGTCGTCGCCGAGCAGGGTGAGTACGAGCTTCGTCATGGCTGACACCGTACGACCTCGAGCCGGTCTCCGTCGGACTGAACCCCGTGACCACGGCGGCTCGCTCCGGCTGCCAGGATGTGCGCCATGAGCGAGTACTCCGTGCCGGACTGGGACACGTACTTCCTCGGCATCGCCGCAGCCGTGTCGGCCCGCGCGAAGTGCCGTCGGCGGAAGGTAGGCGCCGTCCTGGTCGTCGAGCGGCGGATCATCGCCACCGGCTACAACGGAGCGGCGGCCGGCGAACCGGACTGCCTCGAGGGTGCTTGCCCGCGCGGCATGCTCTCGTACGACGTCGTACCCGGTCTCGGTGACTACGACCGGCCGGGAACGCCCGGCTTCTGCATCGCGATCCACGGCGAGGTGAACGCGTTGCTGTTCGCGACGCGCGACACGAAGGGCGCCACCGCGTACATCACCGACCCTCCGTGCCCAGGGTGCCGCAAGGCGCTCGCGGCGGCCGGGATCGTCCGCGCGGTCTGGCCGGGGGGTGAATACGACCGTGTGGCACTCACCGCGTGGTGACCACGGGCGGCTCGCGTAGCCAGCCATCTGCTACAACCTTTCCTATGGCACACATCACTCGGCGCGGAACGCCGACGACGACGGTCGGTGACCTGCCCGCGGTCGGCACCAAGGCCCCTGGCTTCACGCTCGCCGCCGCCAACCTGGAGGACGTGACCCAGGACCACTGGGCCGGCCGCCGTCTCGTGCTCAACATCTTCCCGAGCGTCGACACCGGCACCTGCGCGATGAGCGTCAGGACGTTCAACGCGCTCGCCTCGACGTTGGAGAACACCACGGTCGTCTGCGTCTCGAACGACCTCCCCTATGCCCAGTCGCGCTTCTGCGGCGCGGAGGGACTGTCCAACGTCGCGACCGCCTCCGCGTTCCGCTCCGACTTCGGTGACGTGTACGGGGTGCGGATCCTCGACGGAGGCATGCGGGGCCTGCTCGCGCGTGCGGTCGTCGTCGTCGACACCGACGGCACCGTCCTGTACACCGAGCTGGTCGACGACATCGGTCACGAGCCGAACTACGACGCAGCGATCGCGGCGCTGTAGAGATGGCCGTACAGATCGTCGCCGTCCTCGGTACGGGAGTCGTCGGAGCCCATGACCCCGTCGTCACCGCCGACGATCTCGGCCTGACACGGGGCGACGGCATCTTCGACGCGACGCGAGTGGTCACGGACTCACAAGGCCGCAGCGTCGTCGAGCACCTCGACCGCCACCTGCTGCGCCTCACGCGCTCCGCGGCGGCCGTGGAGCTGCCGGCGCCGGACGTCAACGGCATCTTCGCGCTCGTCGCGGAGGCGTTGGCGCGCTGGACCACACCCGGAGAGGCGGCCCTCAAGATCGTCCACACCCGCGGGCTCGAGCACACGGACACTCCCGCGGCCACGACGCTGCTCACGATCACGGAGACCGAGCCCGGTCGCCGCCGTCCGCTCGCGATCGCGACGCTGGCTCGCGGCTACGCGAGCGACACCTTCGCGGACGCACCGTGGCTGCTCGGCGGCGCCAAGCTGCTCTCGTACGCGGTCCACACGTCCGCGAGGCGCGAAGCCGCTCGCCGCGGTGCCGACGACGCGTTGTTCGTGAGCAGCGACGGGTACGCGCTGGAGGCGCCCACGTCGTCCTTGCTGTGGGTCGTCGACGGGGCCGTACGGACCACACCGACCGGTGCCACGGGGATCCTGAGCTCCGTCACCGTCGAGGTCCTCAAGGAGTGGGCGCTCGACGAAGGCGTACGGTTCCAGCCCGCGCTCATCCGTCCCCACGAGCTGCACAGAGTCACCGGAGCATGGCTCGCCTCGTCGGTGCGGGGCGTCTGCCCGATCGTCACCCTCGACGGAGCGGCACTGCCGACATCGGAGGTCTGGACCGACCGACTCGCGAGCGCTGCCGGGTTCTGAGAATGGCAGTCGGAGCAGGGCGAACGGTGGCTTGTCGGCAAGGCAACCAAGCCTTAACCGAAGTCGTACACCCTTCACCGATCCTTCACAGGAATCACACAGTCACGGCCACGACCGTAGTGACATGTCAACGACCACAACTGACCGTCCGGTGATGCAGAACGCCGCGGCTCCGCGGAGGGGCACTGCCCGCGCCGCCGACTACGCCGCCGCTCTGCGCCGCCGTTACAGGATTCAGTCGTTCGGCCGCAACCTCCGCGCCGACCTCCTGACCGTGATCGCCTGGGTCTCCGTGGCCATGTCGATCGCTCTCTGGCTCGCCGACGGCGGACTGAACAAGATCACGTCCCTGGGCAACCTTCTGACCGCCGCCGGGATCGTCTCCGGCCTGGTCGCCACCGACCTCATGGTTCTCATGCTGCTTCTCGCCGCACGCATCCCCTTCGTGGATCGCGCGTTCGGCCATGACCACGCCGTTGCCGTCCACTCGAAGCTCGGCAAGTGGGTCCTGTACGGGCTGCTGCTCCACGGCTGGTTCCTGCTGTGCGGCTATGCGGCGAAGGACGGGCTGGGCCTGACGGCCGAGGCGGGCTCGCTGCTCAGCGTCAACGACCTCGTCCTCGGTGTCTGCGCTCTGGGCATCCTCGGGGCCGTCGCGATCTCGTCGATCATCGCGGTGAAGAAGACCATGCCGTACGAGGTGTGGCACGTCATCCACCTCCTCACGTACATCGCCGTCGGCTTCTCGCTGCCTCACCAGTTCTCGATGGGCGCCCTGATGGGCCCGGGGACGTTCGCCCGCTGGTACTGGATCGCGATGTTCGTCGCGGCCGGCTTC
>PMBM01000074.1:49089-117822 GCA_003153855.1 Propionibacteriaceae bacterium | reverse complement strand
ACCTACACCCCGGCGACCCCACCCGACCGCGCCCAACACCTCACGGATGACCAGGTCGGCAGCGGCACACACAGGTAACGGCGACGACATGGCCTCGCGGTGCCTTCCGGCATCCCCTGACGGGCAGCACGAGGCGTCTTCTGGTTCGCGCCGCAACCGGGTCAGCGTCGATCACGTCAGACGTGGCCTGGGTTGTCATCGATTCGGCGCTGCTAGACCATCAACTTCCGCGGCTCAAGGCTGGTCCACGAGCCCCCAGCGAACAATCATCGGGAGAGTCGGGAGGCCGGTCCAGGACCGGGTTACTCCTTGACGCTGCCGGCGGCCAGGCCGCTTTGCCAGTACCGCTGCAGGAACAGGAACGCGATGATCAACGGCAGGATCGCCACCACGGAGCCCGTGATCACTGTGGAGAACAGAGCCTGCGACGCCGACCCGGCGCTTGCCGCGCTCTGCTGCTGTGCCAGTCCCACTGTCAGGGGGTAGAGATCGGACTTGCTCAGCATGATCAGGGGGAGGAAGTAGTTGTTCCATGTGGCGACCATTGTGAAGAGCAGGACGGTGACGAGACCGGGGCCAAGTAGCCGCAGGCCCACTTGCCAGAAGATGCGCATCTCGCCGGCGCCGTCGACGCGTGCGGCTTCCAGCAGTGAGTCNNAGGTAGGTCGGGATCGCGAGTGCGGTCAGGGGGATCATGATCGAGCCCAGGATGATGCTGAACACGGCGCTGCGCCCGGGGAACTCGTACTTGGCGAGGGCATACCCGGCCATCGTCGAGAGGAGCGAGGCACCGAGTGAGCTGATGACCGCGTAGATGACAGTGTTCAGCAGCCACCGCGCGTAGACGCCGCCGCTGGCCGTGAAGACGTCTCGCAGGTTGTCGAAGAGGCTGAACTTTGCTCCGAAGGCCAGGCCGAATGATGAGAAGAGGTCGGCGTTGTCCTTCGTCGACGCGATGAGCAACCAGAGGAGCGGGACGATGAAGTACGCCACGAGGAGCCAGAGCAAGACGGTGAGGAGTGTGCTGCGGCGGTCCCGGGGGCTTCGACGCTTGGCGGCGTTCTTTGTGGCCACAGGTGATGGCGTGGCAAGCGAGGAGCTGGTCACTTTCCATCTCCTTCCCGTGTGCGCGTTGACAACTGAACGACGTAAGAGATCGCAGCGATGAACAGGCCGAGGACGAAGGCGATGGCCGCTGCGTAGTTGATGTCCTGGTTGATGAAGGCGAGGTTGTAGGCGTAGAAGTTCGGCGTGTAGCTGGAGCTGATGGCGGCTGGGTTGAGGGGGCGCAACAAGCTCGGCTCGTTGAAGAGCTGGAACGTGCCGATGATCGAGAAGATGACAGTCAGCATGATGGCGTTGCGGATCGCTGGGATCTTGATGCTCCACGCGATCCGCAGTTGGCTGGCGCCGTCGATCTCAGCGGCCTCGAACAGCTCTGTCGGGATGGTCCGCAGGGCCGCGAACATGATGATCATGTTGTAGCCGACGTACTGCCAGGTGACGATGTTCATCATCGACCCCAGGATGTTCTGGGCGGACAGCAGGTTCGGCGCTGGGAGATGCACAGCCCGCAGGATCTGTCCGATCAGGCCGAAGTCGTTCCCGTACAGATACCCCCACATCATGGTCGCGACCACGCCGGGAACGGCGTAGGGGACGAAGGTCAAGAGTCGAACGGCAGCGGATCCGCGCACCCTTCCGCTGTCAAGCGCGAGCGCGACGAACAGCGACAACCCGAGCATGAGCGGGACCTGGATGATCAGGAACAGCCCCATCCGTCCGAGTCCGCCCAGGAACTCACTGTCGGTGAATGCGCGGACGTAGTTGGCCAGCCCGTTGAACTGCGTACCGCCGATCAGCGTGGTTCGGAAGGTGCTGAGATACCCCGAGTACACGAGCGGAATGATCAGCATCACCAAGAACACGACGACGAACGGGGCCAACAGCAAATAGGCGGTTGTGACCTGCTTGCGTCTTAGCGGGCGCGAGTTCCGACGAGCAACGAGGGCGCTCATCTCGGCTCCTTTCGATGAGAGTGCTGGGGTGGGATATCAGTCGGCCGCGTCCCGGTGGCGCGGCCGACCGAACGGGGGCTCAGGCGACAGTGAAACCCTGCTGCGTCGCGTAGGTCTTGAGCGCCGCCTCCCAGGCCTTCATGGCCGCCACGAGGTCTCCCTTGTTGGTGATCGCGGGTGTCATCGTGTCTTGAGCGCTCGAGTAGACGTACTCCATGAACGGGAGCCACTGGAAGTTCGCGTCCACACTGTTGGCGATGCCGCCGAATAGCTCGTTGACCTTCTGCCCGCCGAAGAAGTCGCTGGTCTGCGACGACCATGTCGGTTCGGCCAGGCCCCGAGGCGACGGGTACCACGGCATCCTTCGGCCCCAGACTCCGGCTCGTCCCTACAGCTCGACCTTCTCGCGTCCCCGATCGACGACTCCTTGGATGACGCTCAAACGCCCCTGCCGCCGTGGGCGGAGCGGGTACCGTCATGTCATGCGCTACGACCCTGACAAGACGATGCTCGGCACGATGCTCAACGACCCCGAAGTGGTGGCGATCCTCGAGAAGCACGCTCCCGGGATCACGACGAACCCGATGATCGGGATGGCCAAGGGCATGACGGCGAGCCAGGCGCTCGTCATGGGCAGCGCGATGCTGGGCGGCTCCAAGGTCGTCGACGCGCTGCGTGCCGAGCTCGAGACCCTCTCCTGAGCCCGCGGAACTCGTCTGAGATCCCTGCAACCTTTCGGGGCTGCGGAGCGTACGCAGGGTAGACACACTGCCCCAGGAGACACCACCGATGGACGAGGCCACGTTCGACGCCTTGTACGAGGAGTCGTTCGAGCGTCTCGTGCGCCAGGTCACAGCCATGTGCGGCAGCGCGGCCGAGGCCCAGGACTGCGTCCAGGAAGCCTTCATCCGCGCCTGGGACCACCGACGCCAGCTGTCACCCGACGGTCATCCGGAGGCCTGGGTACGTACGACCGCTCAGCGCCTGGCCATCTCGCGCTGGAGGCGGACGACGAAGTTCCTCCGGGCCACCGATCGCTCGGTCCTCCCTGATCCCCCCGCTCAGCCCAGCCCCGACCGCATCGCGATCGAGCGGGCGCTGAAGCGCCTTCCCGCCGAACAGCGGGAAGCCATTGTCCTGTTCCATATGGGCGACCTCTCGATCGCCGACATCGCCGCCGAGACCGGCCGCCCCGTAGGCACGATCAAGGCACGCCTCTCCCGTGCTCGCGCAGCCCTCGCGACCTACCTGACCGACGCCTTGCCCGAGGAGGCCAGCCATGCCTGACGAGAGCGACCTCGATGCGTACTTCGCTGCAAGGAGCACTGATCCCGTGGCCGAACACCTGACCCCCGAGCGGGTGCGTACGCTCGGCAACAGGCGCCACACCCGGCGCGTGGTCCGCAACTCCGTCGCCCTCGTCGCGGTGGTCGCGATCGGCGGCCTGGCCATCACCAACCTCACCCACGGCGTGTCCGCCGTGCCCGCTGCTCCAGCCCCCGTGTCCGCGTCCGCGGCGCCCAGCTCGGCCCCTCCGAGCGTGTCGGCCGCTCCCGCGACGATCGCGAGCGGGCTCGTGACACCGACGGCGACGGCGACCACCCCGACAGCAGCCGCCACGACCGTGACCCCCGTCGTGCACGCCGGTGACGTGTTGACGACCACAGGGATCGGTGAGCTGACGCTGGGGATGAGCACGTCGACCCTCACCTCACGCCGCGTGCTCGTGGGCACGCCGGGCAACTGCTCCGTCGACGAGACACCGACACTGACCGCAGAAGGGATCGCGATCTACACGATGTCCGGACGTGTCACCGGCATCCACCTGACCACGACCCGCCACGGCACCAAGTCCGGGATCGCGATCGGAGCGACGGTCGCGGACGTCCTGGCCACGTACGGCTCGAACGTCGCGGTCAAGACCATCTCGTACGGGTCGACGGCACCCAAGAACGTCGACCTGCTCGTCGTGAGCTCGGGCGGCCACGACCTGGTCTTCGTCACCCAGAACCTCACGACCGACCCGACGGACACCGTGCGGCGCATCGTGCTCACGTACAGCGGCTACCAGGTCCTCGACGCGTTCTGTTGACTCGTACGGTCAGGCGACCGCAAACTTCACGGTTCCGGTCGCGACATCTGCGGTGACGAGCGTCACGGTCGTCTCCTCGCCGAGCTCCACCTTGCCGTTGACGCGCGCCTCGACCGCAGGATCCGCCAGGACGACCACACCGTCCGTCCCGTTCCTCTCGATCTCGACGACGGTGCCGGTGAAGGTCTCGCCGACACGGGTCGAGAGGACCAGCGCCTCCATCAGGTCGATGATGCCGCGCTCGTACTTCTTCGCGCGGGCGTCCGACGTGGCCATGAGGTCCGGCAGCTCGTGGAGCGCCGTCCGAACCCACTCGGGCACGGGCGTGCCGGTGCACAGGGCGACGCAGGTCTCGCCGACGTAGCGGTCGACGAGCCGCCGCAGGGGCGCCGTCGCGTGCGCGTAGTGCATGGCGAGTGCGCCGTGGACGAGGTTGGCGTCCGGGAGCGCGCCGTCGAACGCCGTGTAGCCCGCGCCGCGGAACAGGACCGTACAGGCGGTGAGCATGGCGAGGTGTGCGGGCTTGTGCGGGTCGAGGCTGCGGACGAACTCGGGGTACGAGAGGGTGCCGGGCCAGGCGATGTGCAGCCCCTTCGCCGTGTGGCGCAGCTTGTCGATCCCCCATTGCTCTGCTGGGGGAAGCGTCCGCAGGATGCCGATCTTGCCGGCGATCATGATCTCGGCGGCAGCGGCTCCGATGAGCAGCGAGATCTGCGCGTTCCAGCCCTCGACGGGCAGAGCGGCCCTGAACTCGAGACGCCAGTCGTCGCCGTCGGCCGTGATCTCCTGCTCGGGCGTCTCGAGGCTCACGCCGCCGCGCTCGGCCTCGATCGCCTGCCGGAGCCGTCCGACGATCTCCAGCAGGTGCAGCGAGTCGCTCGCCTCGCCGGCGTCGAGATCGTGCTGGACCTCGGTGTACGAGAGACGGGCCCGGCTACGTACGAGGGTGCGCTCGACGGTGGCCGAGGTCTGCTTCCCCTCGGCGTCGAGCTCCACGGTCCACAGCAGCGCGGGGCGCGGTCTGCCGTCGGCGAGCAGAGACGCGGCGTCCTCGCTGAGTGCCGGAGGGTGCAGCGCGGCGCGCTGGTCGGGCGCGTAGAACGTCTGGCCGCGACGATGGGCCTCAGCGTCGACGAGACCACCCGGCTCGACCCACGCGGCCACATCGGCGATCGCGTAGTGCACGGTGTACCCGTCGCCGTTCTTCGCGATGTGTACGGCTTGGTCGAGGTCCATCGAGCCCTCG
The DNA here is from genome assembly GCA_003153855.1 of Propionibacteriaceae bacterium. Classification (GTDB taxonomy): domain Bacteria; phylum Actinomycetota; class Actinomycetes; order Propionibacteriales; family Propionibacteriaceae; genus Fen-668. The sequence continues at coordinate 112,466 of PMBM01000074.1, read as the reverse complement.
GGGTCGATCGTCACGAACTCGATGTCCGTACGGTCCAACCGCTCGGCGGGCGCCGGGGCCTTCGCGGCCGTCTCGGCGGCGGCGACGACCTCAGGCGGGAAGCCGACCGGCACCTCGAGCTCGGAGCGGAGCCGCTTCAGACCCGGTTCCAGCGGTGCGGGTACGACCGGTGCCGCGATGCGTACCGCAGGCATCAGGCTTCCGTCCTCACCAAGATCCGGTCGCACTCCTCGCAGCGAAGGACCTCGTCCGCCGCGGCGGCCAGGTACTTCTCGTAGTCGCTCGGGTTGGCTTCGAGCCCGCAGCCCGAACAGCGCCTGCCCTGCAGCGCGGCGGCGCCCACGCCGCTGGACCGGGAGCGCACCTTCTCGTACGCGTCGACGAGCGGTCCGGGGATCTCGGTCAGCAAGCTCACACGTACAGACCGGCGGTCGGCAAGGTCGGCCTGAAGGTCGCCGACGGCCGCGTCGCGCTTCGCGATCAGCGCGCGCATCTCGTCCTCGATCGCCGTACGTGCTGCCATGATCCGCGCGCGCTCCGCCTGGGCGGCCTCGACGGCCTCCATGAGCTCGAGCTCCTCGTCCTCGAGGTTCGAGATCCGGGTCTTCAGGTGGGTGATCTCGTCGATCATGCTGCGGATCGTCTTGGGGTCCGTGAGGGTTCCGCCGTCCACCGTGCGCTCGTCGCGGGCGAGCCGCTCGCGGACCGGCGCAAGGTCCGCCTCGGCCTTCGTCTGCGCCGCCGTCGCGTCGCTGAGTGCCGTGTCGGCTGCCACCAGCTCCTGCCCGAGGGCCTGCCGCCGGGTCTGCCGCTCCGCCAGCAGCGCGTGCTCAGGCAGGATCTTGACCCGGTGGTCGAGCTGCCCGATCGCGGTGTCGACGGCTTGGAGCTCCAGCAGGCGCCGCTGCGCGCCGGGGTCAGCCTTCATGCGTACTCCCTCATCGTGTCGCTCGGCACTCTACTGGCGCACGTCGCCTCACGCGTTCCAGCGCACGATCGCCGGCGACTCCTTCTCGTAGCCCACGATCGACAGCGACCCCGTCTGGAGCGGGAACGACTGACCCCGTGCGATGTCGATGTCGAGCCAGCAGAGCGCCAGCACGCGCAGCGAGTGCCCGTGCGCGAAGCAGATGGCCCGCTCGACGCCGGACTCGCGCACGCGGGTCACGACCTCGCTCAGCCTCGCGATGATGTGCACCTTCGTCTCCCCGCCGGGGATCGGGCTGTTCCAGATGCGCCAGCCAGGAGCCTCGCGGCGGATCTCGTCCGACGTCCGGCCCTCGTAGTCCCCGTAGAACCACTCGACGAGGTTGTCGTCGATGACCGGGTCGGGGAACCCGGCGAGCTCGGCCGTCCTTCGCGCACGCAGGCGGGGGCTGCACAGGACGAGGCCGAAATCGGCCGGATCGAGCGTGCTCCGCAGCGCTTCCGCCTGCCGGACGCCTTTGTCGGTGAGGTCGAGGTCGGTCACCGACGTATGCCGCCCGGACTTGGACCACTCGGTCTCGCCGTGCCGGACGAGGTAGAGGTCTGTCATGCGAATCAGCCTATGGCAGCCAACACGCCTAGTATCTGTACCCATGTCCAGTGATCCGCAGCCGGTGCTTCCCAACCGCCAGATTCCCTTCTCTAAGGCGTTCACGGAGTTCATCAGCACCGACTGGGCTCCGTACAGCGACGAGCTGCCCGCGGCCCTCCCCTCGACGGCCCACACAGCGTCCCGTCGCGACACGGTGTCCGCGATGTACCCGGGCGAGCGGATCGTGGTCCCAGCGGGGGGTTACCGCGTACGGTCCAACGACACCGACTTCCGCTACCGGCCGCACTCGGCCTTCGCGCACCTCACGGGCCTCGGCACGGACCGCGAGCCCGACGCGGTGCTCCTCCTCGAGCCGCTGGATGGCGGCCACGAGGCCACGGTCTACTTCAGCCCCCGCGCCCCTCGTACGGATCCTGAGTTCTATTCCTCGAGCCGGTACGGGGAGATGTGGGTCGGACAACGGGAGTCTCTCGAGGAGATGTCGGCGATGACCGGACTGGCCACCGCACCGATCAGCGACCTGCCCGGCGCGATCGCCGCGGGACTCGCTCCGGTACGGGTGCTGCGCGACGCCGACCCGGACATCACCGCTCTGGTCGACACGCTCCGGGGCGAGGTCCCGTCAGCGCTCGAGCACGATGCCGAGCTGCAGGTGTTCCTCAGCGAGCTGCGACTGGTGAAGGACCCGTTCGAGCTGGAGCAGATGCGGGCAGCCTGCCGGGCCACCGCCACGGGCTTCGAAGCTGTCGTGGCCGAGCTGCCGCGCGCCGTCGAGGCCGGTCGCGGTGAGCGCTGGGTCGAGGGCATCTTCGGGCTGCACGCCCGCCATGCCGGCAACGCGGTGGGCTACGACACGATCGCCGCCTGCGGCGACCACGCCACGACACTGCACTGGATCCGCAACGACGGCGACCTCCGGGACGGCGAGCTCATGCTCATGGATGCCGGCGTCGAGCTGGACTCCCTGTACACCGCGGACGTGACACGTACGATCCCCGTCTCCGGGCGCTTCACCCCTGCGCAGCGCAAGGTGTACGAGGCCGTGCTCGAGGCGCAACAGGCCGGCATCGACGCCGCCAAGCCGGGCGTGCAGATGCGGGCCATCCACGACGCCGCGATCGCCGTCATCGCCCGGAAGCTCGACGAGTGGGGCATCCTGCCCGTCTCGGCCGCCGAGGCGCTCTCGCCGGAGGGCGGTCAGCATCGGCGCTGGATGGTGCACGGCACGTCCCACCACCTCGGCCTCGACGTGCACGACTGCGCCCAGGCGAGGAACGAGAACTACCGCGAGGGCGTACTCGCCGAGGGCATGGTCGTGACGGTCGAGCCGGGCCTCTACTTCAAGTCGACCGACCTGCTCGTACCGCCGGAGCTGCGCGGCATCGGCATCCGCATCGAGGACGACATCGCGATCACCGCCGACGGGTGCGAGATCCTGTCGAGCCAGCTGCCACGGGATCCCGACGCTGTGGAGGCCTGGATCGACCGCATCTGGACGGCGTCGTGAGCACCCTTCGCACGGTCGCCGAGGGCGCGGCAACGCTCCTCGCCGCGGTCCAGCACGAGTACCCGAACGCCCCTCGCCACGTCATGAACGACGAGTCCGACCAGGTCACGCCTCGCGGCGCGCACCCGGCCTTCTACGGCTGCTTCGACTGGCACTCCGCAGTAGAGATGCACTGGGCGTTGATCGTCCTGCTGCGCTTCCAGCCCGACGACGTGCCCGCCGACGAGATCCGGGCCGTCATCGACACCCACCTCAGCGCGTCCAACATCGCCGCCGAGGTGGCCTACCTCGCGGCGCACCCCGACTGGGAGCGCCCGTACGGCTGGGGCTGGGGCCTTCAGCTCGCCGGCGAGCTCGAGGACTGGGCGGCGACCGGCGACCCGGACGCGATCCGCTGGGCAACGGCCGTACGTCCTCTCGCTGAGCACCTGTCACGTGCGCTGCTCGCATGGCTCCCTCGCCTGAGGTACCCGGATCGCTCCGGCACCCACGGCAACACGGCGTTCAGCCTGTCCAGGGCACTCGCCTGGCCCGACGCCGGGTCGCGACAGGCCATCGACAAGGCCGCCCGTGCGTACTTCGGCGACGACACGGACTTCCCGGTCCGGTACGAGCCGTCCGGCTCGGACTTCCTGTCACCGTTCTTCGCCGAGGCGCTGCTCATGTCGGAGGTGCTCGACTCGAGCGAGTTCGGCCCGTGGTGGGCTGGCTTCGCGCCCGCGGAGTTCCCCGAGACCTTCCTCGTGCCCGCTGCCATCACCGACCCTCAGGACGGCCAGGGCGCACACCTGCACGGGCTCAACCTCTACCGCATCCGTGGCCTGCGCCGGCTCCTGCCGTTCGCGAGCGCGTCCCAGCGGAGGGTGTTCGAGGCCAGCCTGAGGGCGCACGAGCAAGCTGCTGATGCCGCGTTGAGCGACCAGGCGTGGATGGCCGAGCACTGGCTCGGCGCCTACGCCGTGCTCGCCTTCAGGTAACCGCTGGCGAGCCGCCGACCACCCCTGTGAATAATGGGGGCATGGTAGGCAAGCGAGTCGCACTCGCCCTGGGTTCCGGGGGCGCACGGGGATATGCGCACATCGGCGCGATCGACGTCCTGACGGAACGCGGGTACGAGGTCGTGGCGGTGGCCGGCAGCTCGATGGGCGCGCTCGTCGGAGGGCTCCACGCGGCAGGGAAGCTGGCCGCGTACACCGACTGGGTCACCACGCTGAACCAGCGGGACGTCCTGCGGCTCCTCGACGTGTCGCTCAACGGCGCTGGCGTCATGCGGCTCGAGCGCGTGCTCGCCCGCATGACCGACTACCTCGACGGCGTCATGATCGAGGACCTGCCGATCCCGTACACCGCGGTGGCCACTGACCTCGGCGCCCGTCGCGAGGTGTGGTTCACGAGCGGTCCGCTGGAGACAGCGATCAGGGCGTCGATCGCCATCCCCGCGATGATCACGCCGATCATGGTGAACGGCCGCCTGCTCGTCGACGGCGGCGTGCTCAACCCCGTACCGATGGAGCCCGTCATGGGCGTCGACGCCGACTTCACGATGGCGATCAACCTGAGCGGTGAGAAGAACCACCACGTCGGTTCGTCGCCCATGCGCGAGTCGGCCGCCCAGCGTCCGCCCCACGAGTGGCTCGACCGGTTCCGTCGCAGCGCAGCGGGCGTCTGGGAGAACGACTTCATCACCTCGATCCTGTCCCGGTTCTCGCGGTCGGATGAAGCGACGGACCATCCCCTGTACGACCCGCCGCCAGCCGGGCTCAGCATCGCCGACGTCACCTGGATGTCGCTCGACGCCATGGAGTCGCTGATCACCCGCTACCGGCTCGCCGCCCTGCCTCCGGACGTCCTCGTGACAGTCGCCGGCGACTCGATCAAGACGATGGACTTCCACAGGGCCGCCGAGCAGGTCGAGCTGGGCCGGGCCCTCACCGAGGCAGCGCTCGACGATGCCTTCGGCGACGAGGCGGTCGGCGATGAGGTTCCGCAGGACCTACCGGCCCTCACCTAGCGTGGTCAAGCCCTAGGACTGTCTAGGGGGCCAGCCGTTCCTTGCGCCAGGTCCCGTCGACGAGCCGGAAGCGGACCCGGTCGTGGAGTCGGCTCTTGCGGCCCTGCCAGAACTCCCAGGCGTCCGGCACCAGTCGGTAGCCGCCCCAGTGGCCAGGGCGCGGTGGGTTGAGGCCGAACCGCGCAGACGCCTTGGCAGCGTTGGCGACCAGCACGGCGCGGGAGCTGATCACCTGGCTCTGCGGGGATGCCCAGGCGCCGAGCCTCGAGTCGAGCGGGCGGGTCACGAAGTAGGCGTCGGACTCCTCCGCGGAGGTCTTCTCGACGATCCCCTCGACCCGTACGACCCGCTCGAGCTCCACCCAGTGGAACTGCAGCGCCGCGTGCGGGTTCGCCGCAAGCTCGTGGCCCTTGCGACTGTCGTAGTTGGTGAAGAACACCAACCCTCGCTCGTCGGCGTACTTGATGAGGACGACGCGGGTGGACGGGCGGCCGCCCGTATCGACCGTGGCAAGCGTCATGGCATTCGGCTCGGGCACCTTGGCCGCCACTGCATGGTCCAGCCAGCGGTGGAACAGCTCCAGCGGGGCGTTCCCGGCATCGGCCTCGTCGAGGCTGCCGATCTCATAGCTCTTGCGCAGGTTCGAGAGGTCCACCACCGCACAATACGTGCGATCGCGTCCAGCCTGAGACCAGCACTGCGGAGCGTGGTCCGAGGCCGCTAGCGTACGAGTTCGTGACCACCGAACTGACGCACGCCGTCCTCCCTGAGTCGGACATCCCGACGCACTGGTACAACATCGTCCCCGACCTGCCCACGGCACCGCCGCCGCCGCTGCACCCGGGCACGAAGGAGCCCTTGCAGGCAGCCGACCTCGCGCCCCTGTTCCCGATGGCCCTCATCGAGCAGGAGGTGTCGACGGAGCGCTGGATCGAGATCCCCGGTCCGGTACGCGACCTGCTGCGCCTGTGGCGTCCGTCCCCGCTCTCCCGCGCCCGCCGCCTGGAGAAGGCGCTGGGCACGACCGCACGGATCTACTACAAGTACGAGGGCGCGTCGCCGGTCGGCAGCCACAAGACGAACTCCGCCGTCGCGCAGGCGTACGCGAACGCGCAGGCGGGCGTCAAGAAGCTCTCCACCGAGACCGGCGCAGGCCAGTGGGGCTCCGCGCTCGCCTTCGCCACGCAGGCGTTCGGCCTGGAGTGCGAGGTGTTCCAGGTGCGGAGCACGTACGACTCGAAGCCGTACCGTCACGTCCTCATGGAGACGTTCGGCGCGACCGTGCACTCGTCTCCGTCGGACCTGACCAACGCCGGCCGCGAGCTGCGCAAGAGGTTCCCTGACACCCCGGGCTCGCTCGGCATGGCGATCTCGGAGGCCGTCGAGGTGGCCGCGATGTCGTCGGACACGAACTACTCGCTCGGCTCGGTGCTCAACCACGTGCTGCTGCACCAGACGGTCATCGGCCAGGAGTCCATCAAGCAGATGGCGATGTTCGGCGAGACGGCCCCCGACCACCTGTTCGCGTGCGCCGGTGGCGGCTCGAACCTCGGCGGCATCGCGATCCCGTACGTACGGGAGAACCTCGAGGGCCGCGCCGCGGTCCACATCGTCGCGTGCGAGCCGAAGGCGGCCCCGTCGCTCACGCAGGGCGAGTACCGCTACGACTTCGGCGACACGTCAGGCATGACGCCGCTGCTGAAGATGTACACGCTGGGCGCCGACTTCGTGCCGGACCCGGTCCACGCCGGCGGCCTGCGCTACCACGGCATGGCGCCGCTGATCTCTCACCTCTACCACGAGGGCATGATCGACGCCGTGGCGATCGGCCAGCTCGAGTCCTTCGAGGCGGGCGTGATGTTCGCCCGCGCCGAGGGCATCGTGCCGGCGTCCGAGTCGAACCACGCGATCGCCGGTGCCGTCCGCGAGGCGCGCAAGGCGACCGAGGAGGGCACCTCGCCGGTGATCCTCATCGGCGTCTCCGGCTCCGGTCAGCTCGACCTTCCGGCCTACCAGGAGTTCCTGGCCGGGCGGATGGCTGATTCCTGAGTAGGTTCGCACCATGGCCAGACGTCACGTCCTCACCGGCTCGCAGATAGCACCGATCCCCCGGCACCTCTGGGGGCTGGTCAAGGACGCCGTCCCACCGATGCACAGCGCAGGCCGACCGTTCGTGGCCGGGGCACTGACGTTCGGGCTGTTCGGCTGGCGCCACGGCTGGTCACGAAGCGCCTCGCTCGTGGCCGCGGGCGCGCTGGCACTGTGCTTCCGGGAGCCGAAGCGTGTGCCCCCGGCGCTCGAGGGCGCGGTGGTCGCACCGGTCGACGGGGTCGTCTGGGACATCGACGAGGCCGTACCACCGGAGGACCTCGGTCTCGAGGACGCCCTGCTGCCCCGGGTGACGATCAAGGCGTCGGCGCTCGACCCGTACGTTCACAGGGCCCCCGTGGCGGGTCGCATCGCGGCCGTCTCCGAGGACGGCTCGGCAGTCCTCATCGAGGCGCCCGACACCGTGGCGATCGGCCTCGTACAGACCCCGGCCAACCTCGCGGGCCGCATCACATGCGACGTGGAGGCCGGCCAGGACGTGGAGCTCGGACAGACGTACGCCCTCGTCCGGTTCGGGTCCCGCGTCGAGGTCTACCTGCCCACGGGATCTGTGATCCAGCCGCGGCTGGGCCAGCGAACCGTCGGCGGCGAGACGGTCCTGACCGTGCTCAGCTGAGCGAGGCGGGCTAGATGTTCGCGGGCGTCATCCCGGCGATCAGCTCCTGCGCCTGCTCGGCCACCTTGTGCTCGCAGAGCACCTCGTAGCGGGTCGCCACGGTCTGCTGCACCGACGTGAAGTCGCGCTCGCCGCGGCTCATCAGGTAGCCGATCGACGCGAACGCCGTGCTGACGAGCACGCTGAACACGACCGCCGCGAGCAGCAGCGCCAGGATGTTCGCGCTCGGGATGAACAGCCACAGGACGAGGAACAGGATCAGCGCGGTGCTCAGCCCCTGCGCTCCTCCCTGCATCAGCACGGTGCGCCACGTCTTGCGGGCGAGGACCCGCTCCACGGTACGTAGGTCCGTGCCCACGATCGCGAGGTTCCCGACGGGGAAGCCGTTGTCCGCAAGGTAGTCGACGGCCTTCTCGGCCGCCACGTACGTGTCGAAGACACCGACAGAACGTGGGTACTCCAGGTCGAAGAGGCTGGAGGTCCTGCTGTTGCGTGTACTGGTGGCCATCGGCCGACCGTATGGGTCCTGAGTCACGAGGCTCCTTCCGGATCCTTTTTCTCTTCCAGCCTATGCCGTACGAGTTATGCACAGGGTTGCTTGCGGTCGGTCGTCGCTGGCCGAGAGGCTTCGTCCATGCGTACCCCCACGCCATGGGCCCTCCCGACCCAACCCATCGCTCGTGCGGATCTGCTCGCGTCCGGCGTGAGCGCTCGGATGCTGCGAACGCGTCTCGCGTGCGGCGATCTGGTACAGGTCAGGCGTGGTGTGTACCTGGCGGCGTCGGACTGGCCGGCCGATCCGGCGTCCCAGCACATCGTCACCGCACGGGCCGAACTGACCGTTCACCCGACGGCAGTGATCAGCCATCAGTCGGCAGCTTTGGTCCTGGGCCTGCCGACCCCGGGCTTCGGCCGCTGGGAGGACGGGCTGGTCTCGGTGACGCTGCCCGTGACGGCTGAGAGTACGAGATCGGCCACCGTCGTCCACCACACCGGATCGCTACCCGCCGGACAGGTCCAGCGCGACAAGGAGGGATACCCAGTGACCTCGCCTGTCCGGACAGCGGTCGACCTCGCGTCGGACCTCTCCCTGCCCGAGGCGCTGGTGCTGCTCGACAGCTCCGCTCGTCTGACCCTCGGGTCGATGATGAACCAGATCCGGCGCAACGACTACGCGAATCCCCGACTCGTACGCGCCGCCCTCGAGCTGCAGGAGCAGGCCGCCGCGACAGTGCGCGCTAGCCGTCTGGCGCCAGCGCTGTCAGCGATGAACCCGTCACGCGAGTCTGCCGCCGAGTCCCTCTCGGCCGGCCACATCCAGCTGGCCGGACTCCCGACCCCCCGTTTCCAGGCGGAGATCCGTACCCCGATCGGCAAGGTGTACCCGGACTTCCTGTGGGAGGAGCTCAAGCTCATCGGCGAGTGCGACGGTGCGATCAAGTACGACACCGCGACCGCGTACGTACTCGAGAAGGAGCGCGAACAGGTGTTGCGCGACCTCGGATACCGCTTCGTCCGCTGGCTGGCGAAGGAGATCATGCTCACCCCGGCTGTCGTCATCGAGCGCATCGCTCGGGCTCTCGGTTGGTGACCACTTCGCCGGGAGTTGTTGTCGGTTTGGCGATGGCCTTGTGCCTACGCCCGCGTTCACCGGGAGTTGTGGTCGTTCTGACAGCCGAATCCGGTCTCATNNCGGGGCGGATTCGGGCATTGGCCCAAGGACCGCGATGTCTCTCACTATCGTCAGCACATGGCCGCCTATCGTCCGCGCCGCTCGGTGCTGTACCTGCCCGCCTCGAACTCCCGCGCCCTCGAGAAGGCGAAGGGGCTGGCGTGCGACGCGGTGATCCTCGACCTGGAGGACGCCGTCGCNNGTTCTGACAGCCGAATCCGGTCTCATGACGACCACAACTCCCGTCGAACCGCAGACACGCCCTGCCATGCCCCGCATAACGACAACAAGTCCCGGCGGGGCGGATTCGGGCATTGGCCCAANNTCGAACTCCCGCGCCCTCGAGAAGGCCAAGGGACTGCCCTGCGATGCGGTGATCCTCGATCTGGAGGACGCCGTCGCACCTGACGCGAAGGAGGCCGCCCGCGAGGCCGCCGCCTCGGCTGTACAGGCGGGTGGGTTCGGACGTCGCGAGCTTGCGATCAGGGTCAACGGGGTCGGTACGGACTGGCACGAGGCCGATCTCGCCGCCGCGTGCGCGGCCGGACCGGACGCGATCGTCGTGCCGAAGGTCGACTCCGCCGAGACCGTACGCACGCTGGCCGCGGCGTTCACGGCGCACGGGGCGCCATCCCACACGGCTCTCTGGGCGATGATCGAGACGCCCGTCGCCGTGCTGCACGCTGCGGAGATCGCCGCGGCCTCGGACCTGTTGACCGTCCTCGTGCTCGGCACGAACGACCTCGTCAAGGAGCTCGGCGTCGAGCACGTACCTGGACGGTTCCCGCTGCAGACAGCGCTCGGCCTCACGGTGCTCGGCGCCAAGGCTGCCGGCGTGGTCGTGCTGGACGGCGTGTACAACGACCTGACCGACGCCGAGGGCTACCTCGCCGAGTGCCGACAGGGGCGCGCGCTCGGCTTCGACGGCAAGACGCTCATCCACCCGAAGCAGGTTGACGCCGCCAATACGACGTACGCGCCGAGCGCCGAGGCGGTCGACGATGCCCGCGGCCTGCTGGAGGCCTGGCGCGACGCCGCAGGGGCAGGCGTCGTCACCTACCGGGGCCGGATGGTCGAGAACCTCCACGTCGCGACGGCCGAGCGTGTCCTCGCCCTGCACGAGGCGATCACCGCGCTTGAGTGAACCCTTGGTCCACCCAAGGGTTTCGACGTGCTCCGAGGCCGCCAGCGGTCTACCCTTCTCGCGTGGCTGCTCCGACGACGATGTACATCTCACGGCTCCGTGGGCTACCCATCATCGACGTCGACGGCGACTCGATCGGGAAGCTCCACGACGTCGTGGTACAGGTGCGCGGCCAGGGCCGGCCGCCACGGGTGAAGGGCCTGGTCGCTGAGCTGTTCGCACGCCGCCGGGCCTACATCCCCATGGAGCGCGTCTACTCCATCGATGCCGTACAGATCGTCGTCTCCGGCGTGGTCAACACGCGCCGGTTCCACCGCCGCGAGGGCGAGACGCTNNATGCATGCCGGCCGCGGCGACGACTGGGAGGTCGCCAAGGTCGCACTGCGCGACATCCCCAAGGCGCTGCAGTTCCCGGGCCGCGTCCCGGTCACCATCGTGCCCTGGCAGGACGTCCCCGACTTCAGCCTCAGCGCCCTCGAGGGCGACGAGGCACTGCTCGCGGAGATGATCGACATGAAGCCGGCCGACGTCGCCCGCGAGCTGCACGACATGGCCCCCGAGCGCCGCGTCGAGGTCGCTCACGCGCTCGACGACCGCCAGCTCGCCGACGCGATCGAAGAGCTCCCCGAGGACGAGCAGGTCGACCTGATCACGCTGCTCGACCCGGAGCGGGCCGCCGACGTGCTCGAGGAGATGGACCCGGACGACGCAGCGGACCTCATCGCCGAGCTCCCGGACGACGTCGCCGAGACACTGCTGGAGCGCATGCGGCCCGAGGACGCTCAGGACGTACGTGACCTGCTGGCCTACGAGGACGACAGCGCCGGAGGCATGATGACGCCGGAGCCGGTCATCGTCGCGCCCGACTCCACCGTGGCCGACGCGTTGGCACTCGTGAGGGTCGAGGAGGTCCCCCCGGCGCTCGCGGGCATGGTGTTCGTGTGCCGCCCACCGCTCGAGGCCCCGACCGGCCGCTACATCGGCGGCGTACACCTGCAACGACTGCTGCGCGAACCGCCCTCGACGCTGGTCTCGGCGCTCATCGACAACGAGCTGCGGCCTCTGCTGCCGTCGGCTGAGCTCGCGACTGTCAGCCGCTACTTCGCCACCTACGACGTCCTGGTCGTCCCCGTCGTCGACGCGGAGCGTCACCTTCTCGGCGCGGTGACCGTCGACGACGTGCTCGACCACATGCTCCCCGAGGACTGGCGCGGCCTGCAGATGGAGGGCGCCCTGACTCCCGACGAGGACCGTCGTGGCTAGGGCTCGCAAGCGCGTCGACGTCGAGCGTCTCAACTCCCCCGGGCCGGCCAAACGGACCTGGGTGCCCCAGGTGCGCCTCGACTCGGAGATCTTCGGCGCGTTCGCGGAAAGGTTCGCCAAGTTCATGGGCACCGCCCGTTTCATCGGGTGGATGACCGTCATCGTCATCGTCTGGGTCCTGTGGAACACGCTGGGCCCGAAGGGATGGCGCTTCGACCCCTACTCGTTCACGTTCCTGACCCTGGTCCTCAGCCTGCAGGCCTCGTACGCGGCCCCGCTGATCCTGCTCGCGCAGTACCGCCAGGAGGCCCGTGACCGGATCTCCCAGGAGGAGGACCGCAAGCAGGCCGCACAGTCTCGCGCCGACATGGACTTCCTCGCCCGCGAGATCGCGTCCTTGCGGATGCGCGTCGGCGACCTGGCGACCCGCGACTTCATCCGCTCCGAGCTCCGCGAGTTCCTCGAGGACCTCGAAGAACGGCAGGACGAGAACCAGTACCGGGACGAGGCCGAGGAGACGTTGTGAGCGCCTCGCTCGCCGGCAAGGTCGCGGTGGTCACCGGGGGAACCCGGGGCCTCGGGAACGCGATCGCCCGCCTGTACGGGAGCGAGGGTGCACGTGTCGTCATCGCGTCGCGCTCCGCCACCGCGGTATCGGACGCCGTCGGGGCGATGCGCCGCGACGGGATCGACGCTGCCGGTCAGGCGTGCGACGTGAGCGTACGGGACGCGGTCGACCGGCTCCGTCAGCTGGCGCTGGACACGTACGGACGGCTCGACATCTGGGTCAACAACGCAGGGCTGAGCGGCGTCTTCGGCCCGACCGTCGACGTAGCGCCGGAGCAGTTCGAGGCTGTTGTCGGTACGAACGTCCTCGGTACCTACCACGGCACGATCTCCGCGCTCGAGGTCATGGTCCCGCAGGGCTCGGGCCACATCGTCAACCTCATGGGCCGTGGCGACAAGAACCCCGTGCCGTTCCAGACCGCCTACGCGGCGTCGAAGACCTGGATCCGCGCGTTCACACTGGCGGTCGCGAAGGAGAACGAGCACACCGGCGTACATGTCCACGCCCTCAACCCCGGACTCGTACAGACCGACATGCTCAGCGGTGTCGACGCGTTGGCCGGCACCGAGGACATGCTCTCGCGCCTGCCGCTCATCAACACGATGTGGGGTCTGCCTCCCGAGCAGGCGGCCCTGCCCGCGCTCAGCCTGGTGCTCAGCACCAAGGTGGAGCACCAGGCGCTCGGCTTTCCCCAGATCCTCGGCCGGACCCTCGCCTACCAGGCCAGACGCCTTCTCGGCCGGGCTCCCGAGCTCCAGCCGCTGGTCATCAGGATCGTCGAGGGACGCCATACCCGCCAGCACGGGTAACCTGTCCTGGTGCCCGACGAGAACCCGCTTCTGCCCCTGATCCGCGCCGCCCTCCACGGGGTCCAGGATCCAGAGATCCATCGCCCGATCACCGACCTCGGGATGGTCGACGACGTGTCGGTCGACGGCCACGGCCACGCGACCGTACGGATCCTGCTCACGACCGGCGGGTGCCCGCTGCGCGACCGCCTGCGCAACGACGTGACAGCCGAGGTGAGCACGGTGGACGGCGTCACCGGCGTGACCGTCGACATGGGCGTCATGAACGCCGAGCAGCAGGGAGCGCTCCGAGCCATGCTGCGCGGCGGCGTGCCGGAGCGGGAGATCCCCTTCGCCAAGGCCACGAGCCACACGCGCGTCCTCGCGATCGCCTCCGGAAAGGGCGGTGTCGGGAAGTCCTCGATCGCCGTCAACCTGGCGCTCGCTCTGGCAGCCAAGGGCAGGAGCGTCGGCCTTCTCGACGCGGACGTGTACGGGCACTCCGTCCCAGACCTGCTCGGCCTCGCCGAGGACGAGGGACCCACAGCGCTCGAGGACGTGAACCTGCTTCTCCCTGTGGAGACCCAGGGCATCAAGGTGATCAGCGTCGGCATGATGAAGCCGTCGCGAGACCAGGTCGTCGCATGGCGCGGGCCGATCCTCGACCGGGCCCTGACCCAGCTGCTCGCCGACGTCTACTGGGGCGACCTGGACTACCTCGTGCTCGACATGCCACCCGGAACCGGTGACATCGCGATCAGCCTCGGGCAGAAGCTCCCCGGCGCCGAGGTCATCGTCGTCACGACACCGCAGCAGGCAGCCACGGAGGTGGCCGAGCGCGCCGGAACGATGGCCGGGATCATGAACCAGCGTGTCATCGGCGTGATCGAGAACATGGCGTACCTCGAGACGACGTGCCCGCACTGCGACAAGGCCCACCGCGTCGACGTGTTCGGCTCAGGTGGCGGTCAGCGCGTGGCCGCGACTCTCACCGAGAGGCTGGGGTACGACGTCCCGCTGCTCGCCGAGATCCCGCTCGAGACCGACTTCCGCGCCGCGGGAGACGCCGGAACGCCGCTGGTGAACCTGGACGTCACGCGTCCCAGCTCCGCAGCCGTGATCGGTATCGCAGACNNTACGTCGCTTCGAGGTCGAACGGGGTGCCGGAGACGCTGACCAGCTCCGACGCAGCCGAGGATCCCGAGCTGTTGAGGACCCCGATGAGCTCCGCGCCGCCGGCAGCGATACCCGCCGACGCCGCCTGGAGCTCCCTGTTCGTCTCGGCGAGCGACTTCTTGGTGTCGGCGATCGTCTCGCGGAACGCAGAGATCTCCTCGGTGTCCAGCAGGTGCTTGCTGATGAACGTCTTGGGGTTGAGGTCCGCGAGGCTCAGGTCCGCGAACTCGGGGCCGAGCTCGCCCGCGAGCTGGTCCTTCGCGCCGGTCGCGATGTTCATGAGGTACTTGTAGACGCGGGCCACCTTGCGCGCGAACCCGGGGATCCTCTCCGGGCCGAACATGAGCACAGCGAGCACTACCAGCCAGATGATTTCAGGTGCGCCCAGATCCACGTCCGGAAGAATAGCCCGCTCGCGGTAACACCCGTGTATCGGGACGGAGAACGGGTTACAGGCCGACGGCGTCGAGGAGGCTGACGAAGGTCCTGGTCTGCGCCTCGGAGGCGTTCAGCAACGGCGCACGTACGGGTCCCACGTCGCGCCCCCGGGCCGCGAGGCCGGCCTTGACGAGCATCACGCCCTGCGTCGCGAAGACGCCCTGGTAGACGGGCAGCAGCGCCCGGTACAGGGACAGCGCGCCGTCGACGTCACCGGCGAGCCAGGCGGCGATGACCTCGGCTGTGCGGGCGCCCGAGAAGTGCGTCGACGTGCCGACGACACCCACTCCCCCGACGGCCATGAGTGGGAGCATCATCGCGTCGTCACCGGCGTAGAACGCGAGGTCGGAGTTGGCCATGACCACAGCGGACTGTACGGGGAGGCCCTTGGCATCCTTCACGGCGACGATCCGCGGGTGCTCCGCCACGGTGAGCAGCGTGTCGGTCTCGATCGCTACACCGGCACGGTGCGGGATGTCGTACAGGATCATGGGGATCTCGGTCGCGTCCGCCACGGCGAGGAAGTGGGCGGCGAGCGCGTCCTGCGGGGGCCGCGAGTAGTACGGGGTCACGACGAGGAGCCCGTCCGCGCCGACCCCGGCTGCCTGTTGGGCCAGGTGGATCGTGTGGGCCGTGTCGAACGTGCCCACGCCGGCGATGATCTGGGCACGGTCTCCGACCGCCTCGATCACGGTCTGCAGCAGCCGCAGCTTCTCGTCGTCGCTGGTCGTCGGCGACTCGCCGGTCGTCCCGTTGATGACGAGGGCGTCGTTGCGCTGCTCGTCGACGAGGTACGTGGCGAGCTCGGCTGCGGAGTCGAGGTCGAGGGACCCGTCGGCTGCGAAAGGCGTGACCATGGCCGTGACGAGCCGGCCGAAAGGTGGCTGCGTCACCTCACGACTCCCTGATCACCACGAGCGGGTCGCCCTCGGTGACCACGTCGCCCGGCGCGACGACGATCTCGACCACTGTCCCAGTGACATCAGCCAGCACGGGGATCTCCATCTTCATCGACTCCAGCAGGACCACGGAGTCCAGGGGTCCGACTGTGTCTCCCACGGCGACATCCACCGACAACACATTCGCGACGATCTCCGCACTGACCGTGTGACTCATGGGGCTCATCGTAGGGGTCTGTCCATTAGGGTGTGAGCGTGAGTCCAACAGCCGCCGCGATCTCCGGCAAGCACGCTCCCAAGCCCGCCGCTTGGGCCCACACCGAGGACTACGTCCCCGAGTCGGAAGCCGGCATGGCCGCACGCGCCGCAGCGACCGACCTCGGTCTCGTGTCGCCGAGTCGTGGCGCCGCGCAGGCGCTCACGTTCCTCGCCCGCGTGCTCAGCGCCAAGGCGGTCGTCGAGATCGGCACCGGCGCCGGCGTCGCATCCCTCGCCCTGCTGGACGGCATGCACCCCGACGGCGTCCTCACGACGATCGACCCCGAGTCCGAGTACCAGAACGTGGCGCGGCGGAACATCGCCCGAACGGGCATCCGCTCGCAGCGGCTCCGTACGATCGCTGGCGCCCCGCTCACCGTCCTACCCAAGCTCAGCGACGGCGCGTACGACCTCGTGCTCATCGCCGGCGAGCCGCTGGACGCCCACGAGCACCTCGAGCAGGCGATCCGGCTCCTCCGGCACGGCGGCGTCCTCGTGCTGTCGCACGCGATGCTCGGTGGCACCGTGGCCGACCCCACGAACGAGGACGACGAGACGCTCATCACCCGGGACGTGCTCGAAGCTGTCGCGAGCATGGACGACCTCACGCCGGTCTTCCTGCCCGTCGGCGACGGCATCCTGGCTGCGGTCAAGCACTGACCGCAGCCCCGCGGCCCTGTCTTAGTCCTGGGCGATCTTCGTGTTCTTCGGCACGACCGTGACGCCCTGGTCGGACACGTAGAACCCGCGCGCCAGGTCGTGGTCGTGGTTCACGCCTACCTCGACGCCCTCCGGCACGATGACGTTCTTGTCGAGGATGGCGCGACGGATCACGGCGTTGCGGCCCACCCGGCTGCCCGAGTAGATGACCGACTCCTCGATCTTCGCCCACTTCTCGACGAGCACGTTCGGGCTGAGCACCGACCTGTCGACATCGCCGCCGGAGATGATGCAGCCCGAGCCGACGATCGAGTCCTCGGCCGTACCGCGCAGTGTGAACTTCGCGCCCGGCACCTGCACCTGGCTCGTCCAGATCGGCCACTTCCGGTTGTACAGGTTGAACTCCGGAACGACGGAGACGAGATCCATGTGCGCCTCGTGGTACGCGTCGATGGAACCGACGTCACGCCAGTAGTTGCGGTCCTTGTCCGTCGCACCCGGAACGGAGTTGGTCGTGAAGTCGTACACCTGCGCATCACCGGCGTCGACGAACGCCGGGATGATGTTGCCGCCCATGTCGTGGCGCGAGGTCTCGTCCTCGGCGTCGGCGTGGAGCATCTCGACGAAGGCGTCGGTGGAGAAGATGTAGTTGCCCATGGACGCGAACGACTCGTCCGGCGAGTCGATCAGCCCCGGCGGGTTGGCCGGCTTCTCCAGGAACTCGTTGATCTTGCTGTCGGCCGCCGCATCGATGATCCCGAAGTCGGACGCCGTGGCGCGCGGCACCCGGATGCCGGCCACCGTGCAGCCCAGCCCCGAGTCCATGTGGGCCTCGAGCATCTGCTCGACGTCCATCCGGTAGATGTTGTCGGCGCCGAACACGACGATGTAGTCCGGCTGGTCGTCGTCGATGAGGTTCATCGACTGGAAGATCGCGTCGGCGCTGCCCTGGAACCACTGCTTGCCGGTGCGCTGCTGGGCCGGTACGGACGTCACGTAGTTGTTCAGCAGGACGGACATGCGCCACGTCAAGGAGATGTGCCGGTCGAGCGAGTGCGACTTGTACTGGGTGAGGACCGCGATCCGACGCAGGTCCGAGTTCACCAGGTTCGACAGGACGAAGTCGATGAGCCGGTACGTCCCGCCGAAAGGTACGGCGGGTTTGGCTCTGTCGGCCGTCAGCGGCATCAGCCGCTTGCCTTCTCCACCAGCGAGCACGATGGACAGCGCGTTCGGCCTCGTTACCATGCGCCACAGCCTAGTGAAGCGGGGTGCCCGAAGGGCAGCGATTCGCGCAGGATTCACGAATGCGCCGCCAACGGTCCCCTCGCAGGCCCTGGTGTGGCAGGCTCCCGCTCATGAGCCTGCGTGTTTCGATCCTCACCCGTGAGTACCCGCCGTACATCTACGGCGGCGCCGGGGTCCATGTCGGCCAGCTCGTCCCACAGCTCCAGAAGCTGTGCGACCTCGTCGACGTCCAGTGCATGGGAGAGCCTCGTGAAGGTGCCGTGGCGCACGCCGAGGACTATCCGCCGGGAGCCAACCCGGCGCTACGGGTGCTCGGCGCCGACGTCTCGATGGCGGCGGCCGTTCCCGAGGTCGACGTCATCCACGCGCACACCTGGTACGCCCAGTTCGCCGGCATCATCGCCGGACGCCTCCTGGACGTCCCCACGGTGGTCACTGCGCACTCGCTGGAGCCGGACCGGCCGTGGAAGGCCGAGCAGCTGGGCGGCGGCTACAGGGTGAGCTCGTGGATCGAGAAGACCGCATACGAGCAGGCCGACGCCGTCATCGCCGTCAGCGAGGCGATGATCGCCAACATCCAGGCCGCCTACCCGGGTGTCGAGCGCGGGCGGATCCACGTCGTGAAGAACGGCATCGACCCCGAGGAGTTCAAGCCCGACCACGCCACTGACGTCGTCGACTCGCTGGGCATCGACCGAGGCCGCCCCGTCGTGGTGTTCGTCGGCCGGATCACGCGTCAGAAGGGCCTCATCCACCTGGTCCGGGCGGCGCGCGCCCTCGACCCCGAGACCCAGCTCGTGCTGCTCGCCGGCGCCCCGGACACCCCGGAGATCGCCGCCGAGTTCACCGAGGCCTTCGGCGAGCTCGAGAAGGCCCGCCCCGGCACCGTGACCTGGGTGCAGGAGATGCTCCCCCGCGAGTCCGTACGCCAGGTCCTGACCCACGCCACCGTGTTCGCCTGCCCGTCGATCTACGAGCCGCTCGGCATCGTCAACCTCGAGGCGATGGCGTGCGAGACGGCTGTCGTGGCGTCCGCGGTCGGCGGCATCCCCGAGGTCGTCGTCGACGGTACGACGGGGCTCCTGGTCGCGTACGACCCGGACAAGGCCGACGACGCCGCGTACATCGCCGACTTCGAACGGAAGTTCGCCGACAGCATCAACGCCCTGACCCGCGACCCGGACCGCTCACGGGCGATGGGCCTCGCGGGACGGCAGCGCTGCATCGACGAGTTCTCCTGGGCGGCCATCGCGGCGCAGACCGTCGCGGTCTACGAGAAGGCCATCGCCGCGTACAAGGCGCGCTGACATGCGACAGCGCCCGCCGGGTTCCCCCGGGCGGGCGCTGGCGAGTGCCATATGAGGTCTCAGCCGACAACCCCACGCAGGGCCTCGAGCAGGTCGGTCGCCTCCTGAGCGTTGAGCTCGACGACGAGACGTCCTCCCCCGTCGACGGGAACGCGCATCACGATTCCGCGGCCCTCCTTCGTGACCTCCATGGGTCCATCACCGGTTCGCGGCTTCATCGCGGCCATCGCGTCTCCCTTTCGTGTCAGTAACGGTGACCATTATTCCAGGTCGCGAGGACCAGGGTTCGCCACGACGGGCCGAGCGGATTCATCGAGATCGATCTGTGTCGCAAGTCGCTCCAGCAATGCGTCGACCTGTTCCATCGAATAGCCCCTCGGCACGACGGCGAACTGAATGTCGCGGAGGTGTTTGCTGGTCAGTGGACCGCTCTCCGGAACCACAGGATGGACGCGATCGTCGACGACGTCCGGCATCTCACCGAAGCGACCCGTGGACGCGGCGGCAGCGAGGCCCACGACGCCGATCGCGAGCACGGCCAGGATCCATTCCATCCGGGTCTCCTAGTTGGGGTCGCGGGGTGGCAGGGGCGGTACGGGGGTGAGCATCGCCTGGATGGTCTCCTCCACCGAGTCCGTCACGTGCAGCATGTCCAGGTCGTCGTCCGAGATGTAGCCGCCGGGCAGCACGGTGTCCTTGAGCCAGGTGAGCATCGGCGTCCAGTACTCGCTGCCGAAGAGCACGATCGGGAACTGGGTCACCTTGCGCGTCTGCGACAACGTCACGGCCTCGAACAGCTCGTCGAACGTCCCGAACCCGCCCGGCATCACGACGAAGCCCTGGGAGTACTTGAGGAACATCGTCTTGCGGGCGAAGAAGTAGCGGAAGTTGATGCCCAGCGTCACGTACTTGTTGAGCGACTGCTCGAACGGCAGCTCGATGCCGAGCCCGACGGACGTGCCACCCGCTTTGGCGGCTCCCCTGTTGGCCGCCTCCATGATGCCGGGCCCGCCGCCGGTCATGACGACGATGCCCTCCTCCGCGAGGCGGCGTCCGATGGTCTCGGCCGCCTCGTACATGGGGTTCGTGCGCTTCGTACGCGCGCTGCCGAAGACGCTGACTGCGGGTCCGAGCTCGGCGAGCGTGCCGAAGCCCTCGACGAACTCCGCCTGGATNNCGCAGGACGCGCCACGGGTCGGTGTGGACCCAGTCGCTCGAGCCCTTGCCGGACAGCAGCCGCTGGTCAGTGGTCGTCGGTTGCCGGTCCGAACGTCGCCGGATGACCGGGCCTTGGTTCTGGGTCTTCGACTCCTTGGGCACGGTCACGAGCGTAGCGGCCCGAGGACCGCGTCAGGACGAGAGCCAGCGCACGAGCGCGTCGCGGCAGACGAACAGATCCTCGACCCGGCAGTGCTCGTCGTCCGCGTGCGCCTGGTTGGGGTTCGCCGGGCCGTAGTTGACCGCCGGGATGCCGAGGGCCGAGAACCGCGCGACGTCGGTCCAGCCGTACTTGGGCCGGACCTCTCCCCCGACCGCCGCCGCGAAGGCCTTGGCCGCCGGTAGGTCCAGCCCGGGGCGTGCGCCGGGCGCGACGTCGAGGAGCTCCACGTCGTACGAGTCGAACAGCCGGCGGACCTCACCGACCGCAGCCGACTCGTCCTTGTCCGGCGCGAAGCGGTAGTTGACCACCACCTCGCAGCGGTCGGGCACGACGTTGCCCGCGATGCCGCCCGTGATGGCGACTGCGTTCATCCCCTCGCGGTAGAGCAGCCCGTCGACGAGGACCTCGGCGGGCCTGTACGACTCCAGCCGGCGCAGGACCTCGCCTGCCGTGTGGATGGCGTTGCTCCCGAGCCAGGACCTGGCGGAGTGCGCCGCCACGCCATGTGTGCGGACAGCCACCCGCAGGGTGCCCTGGCATCCGCCCTCGACCGCCGCCGCGGTCGGCTCCATGAGGACCGCCAGATCGGCGGCAAGGAGCTCGGGACGGGTCCTGGAGAGCCTGTTGAGCCCGTTCCGCTCCGCGTCGACCTCCTCGTGGTCGTAGAAGATCCACGTGACGTCACGTACGGGCTCGGGTACCGCGGCGGCGACGGCGAGCTGCACGGCCACGCCGCCCTTCATGTCGCACGTCCCACGCCCGTACACGCGGTCCTCGCCGTCGACGACCTTCCGCGAGCTGGGCAGGTTGGCGGCGACCGGAACGGTGTCGAGATGCCCCGCGATGACCACCCGCTCGGCGCGGCCCAGGTGTGTACGGGCCACGAGCGCGTCACCGTCACGTACGACCTCGAGGTGCGGCAACGCCCGCAGCGCCTCCTCGACGAGGTCGGCGAGCGCCTTCTCGTCGCCGCTCACGGACTCGACGTCCGCGATGGCGCGCAGCAGGTCGACGATGTCCCCGGTCAGGTCGAGCATGCGCCAAACCTAGTGCCTGGCCTACGAGAAGTAGGTGGGCTCCCTGTGGACGTACGGCCCTTCGAGCGCGGCGATCTCGTCGTAGGTGAGCTCCAGGTCGATGGCCGCCGCGGCGTCCGTGAGGTGCTTCTCCTTGGTCGCGCCCACGATCGGCGCCGACACGACCGGGTTGTCGAGCACCCATGCCAGTCCGACCGTCGCCATCGACACGCCACGGTCGGCCGCGATCTTCTCCACGGCGTCGACGACGTCCTTGTCGCTGTCGAGGAACAGCGGCTTGCCGTTGAAGTCGGTGTCGGGGTTCTGGCTGCCGCGGCTTGTCGAGGAGTTGTCGCCCCACGGGCGAGCGACGCGGCCGCCCGCGAGAGGGCTCCACGGGATGCTCCCGACGCCTTGGTAGTCGAGCAGCGGGAACATCTCGCGCTCCTCCTCGCGCATGATCAGGCTGTACTGGTCCTGCATCGAGATGAAGCGGGTCCAGCCGCCGAAGTCCGCCGCGTGCTGCATGGTGGCGAACTGCCAGGCGTACATGCTGGAAGCCCCGATGTAGCGGACCTTCCCGGCCTTGACCACGTCGTGGAGCGCTTCCATCGTCTCCTCGACGGGGGTGTTCGGGTCGTAGCGGTGGATCTGGTACAGGTCGATGTAGTCGGTGTTCAGCCTTGTCAGCGAGGCGTCGACCTGCTCCATCACGGCGCGCCGTGACAGTCCCTGGCCGCCAGGGCCGTCGCCCATCCTGCCGTTCAGCTTGGTCGCGAGAACGACGTCCTCACGCCGCGTGTAGTCCCGGATCGCCTGCCCGGTGATCTCCTCGCTGGTGCCCGCTGCGTACACGTTCGCCGTGTCCCAGAACGTGATCCCCAGCTCGAGGGCCTTCCGGAAGATCGGCTCCGCACCCTCCTCGTCGAGGTTCCAGCCGCTCTGGGTGCCCTTCCCGAAGCTCATACAGCCGAGACAGATGCGGCTGACCTTGAGCCCGGACGTGCCGAGGCGGGTGTACTCCATGGTGTTCTCCTCTGCGGTGTGGGGGATCTGGAAGACGCCGGACCCCACGATCGGCATCGTGACTCCTTCAACGAGCCTGGCACAGTCGGACCTTCCGCGGCAGGCCCTGGCAGTACCGGTCACACGCCCTTCACGGTCCGCCCGGCTAGAGTTTGGCCATGAACCACACCGCCGCGCGTCCGGCTTGGGGCTGGGGCCTGGCCACGGTGCACCTGAGCGGGCAGGTCCTCGACACCTGGTTCGCCTCCCCCGTCCTCGGCGCGTACGACGGCGCCGAGGCCCCCCTGATGCTCCAGGTCACCACCGACGCACGACGCGGTGTCCGCACCGAGCCTCTGGTCGTGGAGATCGACATCGACGCCCCGCCGACCACCGTGCCCGACGCGTACCTTCGTCTCCACCTCCTCAGCCACCGGCTCATGAAGCCGCGGGAGGTCAACCTCGACGGCATCTTCGGCGTGCTGCCCAACGTGGTCTGGACGAGCTCCGGGCCGTGCTCGGTGGACGACTTCGAGAAGGTACGAGGGGCGTGCCGCTTCGCGGGCCAGCACCTCACGATCTTCGGGGTCGACAAGTTCCCGCGGATGGTCGACTACGTCCTGCCGAGCGGCGTACGGATCGCCGACGCCGACCGCGTACGGCTCGGCGCATACCTCGCGAGCGGCACCACCGTCATGCACGAGGGTTTCGTCAACTTCAACGCCGGCACGCTCGGCGCGTCGATGGTCGAAGGCCGGATCTCCGCGGGCGTCATCGTCGGAGACGGTACGGACGTGGGCGGCGGCGCCTCGATCATGGGCACGCTCTCCGGCGGCGGCCAGGAGGTCATCACGATCGGCGAACGCTGTCTGCTCGGAGCCGAGTCGGGCGTGGGGATCTCGCTCGGAGACGACTGCGTCATCGAGGCCGGTCTGTACGTGACGTCCGGCACCAAGGTGACCCTGCCGGACGGACGCGTGGTCAAGGGCGCCGAGCTGTCCGGCATGTCCGGGCTCCTGTTCCTGCGCGACTCGGTCAGCGGCCGCGTCGAGGCCCGGCCACGGACGAACGGTGCGATCACGCTCAACGACGCGCTGCACGCCAACGGTTGAGCCATGGCCGGCCCTCCCACGCCGAGGCGTTCCGCTTCGGATGCACCCCCCAAGGCGGTCTTCCGGCGACGCCGGCTGCTGGTCGGGCTCGTGGGTTTCGGCCTGCTCGGACTGGTCCTGGCGCTGGTGGCCGGCGTGGCTGTCCGGTGGTGGGAGGGCCACGGCACCGCGATCTTCCCGTCACCCGCGAACGGCTGCGTGGCGACGATCAGCGGCCAGACGGCGACACTCGATCTCGAGCAGTCGTACAACGCGGCGATCATCGCCGGCGTCGCGGTCCAGCGAGGACTGCCGCCGCGCGCGGTGTCGATCGCGCTGGCGACGGCCCTGCAGGAGTCGGGCCTGCGGAACCTCGACCACGGCGACCGCGACTCGATCGGCCTCTTCCAGCAGCGCCCGTCGCAGGGCTGGGGCACGATCGCGCAGATCATGGTCCCCCAGTACGCCGCCGGGAAGTTCTACGACGCCCTGGTGAGGATCTCCAACTGGCAGACCCGCGACATCACCGAGGTGGCACAGGCAGTACAGCGCTCGGCGGTCCCTGACGGCTACCGCAAGCACGTCGAGCGCGCGAAGACCCTTGCCAGCGCGCTGACCGGCGAGACCGCCGCCGCGTTCACCTGCCTGTCGACCACGTCGAAGAGCGCCGACGCCGCGGGCTACGCGACGCTGCTCCAGGCCACGTACGGCGGGAAGGCGCCCAGCACCTCCGTCGACGGGCCTCCGGCGAGGGTCGACATCACCGTGGCTGCCGATGCCACCGCGTGGTCCGTGGCCGCCGCGAGCCAGGCCTGGTCGTCCTTCTTCGGCGTCACCCAGATCACCAACGCCGACAAGGCCTGGCACCCCTCGACGACCGACCTGCCGCTCTGGGCAGCCGCCACGACATCCCCAGCCGTGCGTACGGTCTCGGTGGCCTTCGGCTGAGCGTCAGCCCACGAGGCGGGCTGACGCGGCGTGGATGCGCTCGTCCGTGGCCGTCAGCGCGATCCGTACATGGTCGTTGCCGGCCGTGCCGTAGAAGTCGCCGGGGGCCGCGAGGATCCCGAGGTCGGCGAGGCGCTCGACGGTTGCGCGACCGGGCTCGCCGAGCGTGGCCCACAGGTACAGACCCGCCTGCGAGTGGTCGATGCGGTATCCCGCAGCCACGAGGGCAGCGGACAGGACCTGCCGCCTCGACGCGTACCTGTCACGCTGGATCCGTACGTGCTCGTCGTCGCCCAGCAGCACGGTCATCGCCGCCTGCACGGGCGCGGGGACCATCATCCCGAGGTGCTTGCGCACCTCGAGCAGCTGGCTCACGACGACAGGGTCGCCACCGATGAAGCCGGCGCGGTAGCCGGCGAGGTTCGACCGCTTCGACAGCGAGTAGGCGCCGACGATGCCGGTCACGTCGCCCCCGTTGATGCGGGCGTCGAGCGCGGAGACGGGCTCGGCGTCCCAGCCGAACTCCCCGTAGCACTCGTCGGCCACCAGGAGGGCGCCGCGCTCACGGCTGTATGTGATCCAGTCAGACGTCTCAGCGGCGTCCGCCACGCGGCCGGTCGGGTTCGACGGCGAGTTCGTCCACACCATCGCCGGGCGCTCGTCGGCGACGTCCGCCGCGGTCTCCGCGACGACGACGCGGCAGCCGGCCACCGCGGCCCCGACGGCGTAGGTCGGGTAGGCCGTCGCCGGGATCACGACGGTGTCGCCGGCACCCAGCCCCAACAGGGTGGGCAACCAGCCGACGAGCTCCTTGGTGCCGATGACCGGCAGGACACCACGGTCGCCGAGCTCAGGGGCGTTCCAGCGGCGCGTGAGGTAGCCGCGGATCGCCTGGCGGAGCGCGGGGGTACCCCACGTCAGCGGGTAGCCGTGCGCGTCCGAGGCGTCAGCGAGGGCCTGCCGGCCGAGCTCCGGTGTCGGGTCGACCGGCGTGCCCACGGACAGGTCGCAGATGCCGTCGGGATGGCTCCGGGCGCGCGCCGCCGCCCCGGCGATCGTGTCCCACGGGAAGTCGGGAACCTCCAGGGGCCGGAAGAAGGCGGTGGTGCTCACTCGACCTGAGGTGGCAGGGCGGCGACGACGGGGTGGTCGTAGTCCACGACACCCAGCTTGGCGGCGCCACCGGGCGTACCGAGCTTGTCGAAGAAGTTGGCGTTGACGTCGAGGTACTCCGAGTACTCCGGCGGCACATCGTCCTCGTAGTAGATCGCCTCGACCGGGCACACCGGCTCGCAGGCGCCGCAGTCGACGCACTCGTCGGGATGGATGTAGCTCTTGCGGAGCCCGTCGTAGATGCAGTCGACGGGGCATTCGTCCACGCACCCACGATCGTGCACGTCGACGCACGGCTCGGCGATGACGTAGGCCATGATGCGCTCCTTCCGCTTCGCTCCGGGCGCATGCCCCGAGACTGAGTCCACGCTACGGAGGGACGCGCAAAGCCACGGTCAAGAGGGAGTGAGGCGCACGTGAAGCTTGCGTCGGTGGTTCGGGCCGGGCCACACTCTCGCCATCCGATGAGAGGGAGTTCGCGATGGCACCCAAGACCTGGTCGTTGACGAAGGAACAGGCGAACTACCACAAGGCGCCGAAGCCGGAGGTGTCCTGCGTCAACTGCAAGTGGATGTTTCCGCGCCTGCCCCTCGGCTCATGCAAGTACGTGAAAGGCATCATCGAGGGATCCGCCACCTGCAACGAGTTCGAATCCAGGCACCCCTCGAAGCGCTGAGCGGGCGCGGCCGAGGATCGGTGCGTAGGTACCTCCGCGGTTCGAGGGCGGCGGGGTCCGTATCCTGGGGGTGTGAGCGCCCCCTTCAACGACCGGTTCCTGCGCGCGTGCCGCCGGGAGCCCGTCGATCGCACGCCGGTCTGGTTCATGCGCCAGGCCGGGCGTTACCTGCCCGAGTACAAGGCCAGCCGGGTGCGGGCCGGCAACAGCTTCATGGGGCTGGCCACCAACCCCGATTTCGCCACCGAGGTGACGCTGCAGCCGCTGGAGCGCTATGCGCTCGATGCGGCGATCCTGTTNNTCGCAGGCGCCGCAGTCGACGCACTCCTCCGGATTGATGTAGAGCATCCGGTTGCCCTCGTAGATGCAGTCCACAGGACACTCGTCGACACAGGCCCGGTCCTTGATGTCGACACAGGGCAGGGCGATGACATACGTCACGAAGCGCTCCTCACGATTGTTGGCGGCTTCGACTGCCGCTACGCGGAACTGTACCGGCAGCGCTGCCGAAACCGCGCGTCCAGTAGCGTCGGGTCAAGGAGGAACGATGGCGATCTCTGGACACGGACTGTGGGCCGACGACTCACCGCAGCGGCTGGCGTCGGGCGCTAGGTGGCTCGAAGGGCCGACCTGGGTCGGCGACAGGTTGCTCGTCAGCGACATCCCCGGCAACCGGGTGCTGTCCTGGCGCGACGGACAGACGGAGCTCGAGGTCGCGATCCCCGAGGCCGAGTTCAGCAACGGCCGCACGATCGCCCGCGATGGGCGGGTCTACCAGTGCTCGCACGGTCGGCGTGGCGTGGAGGAGCTGCACGCCGACCTCACCACCACCCTCCTCGTCGACCGCCACGGGGACGTACGCCTCAACTCCCCCAACGACCTCGTCATCGCCCGCGACGGCGCGATCTGGTTCACCGATCCGCCGTACGGGATCCTGCTGCCGGAGGAGGGCCACCCGGGCGAGCTGGAGTACGGGGCGTGCTGGGTGTTCCGGTACGTGCCGGCGACCGGCGAGCTGACCCCCATGGTCACCGACCTCGACCGTCCCAACGGCCTCGCCTTCTCCCCCGACGAGAGCGTCCTGTACGTGGCGAACTCGGCCGACCACGACGGCTTCAAGGTCTGGGCGTACGACGTCGTCGATGGGCAGTGCGGCCCCGGACGCCTCTTCTGCACCGGCCGGAAGGGCGTCATCGACGGCTTCCGGGTCGACACCGAGGGCCGGCTCTGGCTCTCGGACGACGACTCGGTCGCGGTGACCGACGCCGACGGGACGTTCCTGGGCAGCATCGACCTCCCGGAACGCGTCGCCAACGTGTGCTTCGGGCCGGGCGGCCACCTGTACATCGCCGCGACGACGACCCTGTGGCGGATCCAGACCTACAGCGCGGACGCCGCGCTCAGCTGAACGACCAGGTGGCTCGGGAACGCACGCCCGTGGTGGACCTGGAGCGTCACCGGCTCCCCGCCCGAGACGTACCGGGGGAAGCTGGCGCCCGCGAGGTTGAGCCGCAGCGCGTGGCCGGGCAGGAACGCGTTCGCCGTCGCCCACATGTCGATCTCCACGGCGACCGGCTCACCCGGTACCAGCGGGGAGACGCGGTCCAGCCCCTGGCGCCGTGACAGCCTCAGGGCACCGTCCGTGAGGATCCGGGATGTGCCGTCGGGTGCGACGTCGGTCAGGACCGCGTGCAGGTCGGCATCGGTGGTGTCGGCGGAGACCCAGCAGCGCAGGGAGACGGGACCGACGACCTCGAACGTCTCCGCGAACGGCGGCGTCGTGAACGACACCACTCCCGGATGCGCCTCGGCGGGTCGTTGGTCGTGAGGACCGGCGAAGTCAGGCGGCCCGTACAGGATCTGTCCGCCGACGGCTGGCACCGGGTTCGCGGGGTCGTGCTGGATCGACGTCGCGGCGCTCGCCTCGGTGAGGTTGGGAGCGAGCATGCCGTCCGACAGGTACAGGTCGAGCTCCTGCGTTCCCGGCACAGGCCATTCGGCGTAGTCGCGCCACTCGTCGACGCCCATGACGAACAGGCGTACGGGCGGGAGTGCGCTCGGGACACCCAGCCCGTGCTGACGCCAGAAGTCGAGCTGGAGCTGCGAGATGCCTCCGCCCGCGAGCGTCGAGACCGGCCCGAAGTCGTGACCGACCGGGATCCGGCGCATCTGGTCGATGTGGATCCACGGCCCGATGACGAGGTGCTGGTGGTCCCGTGCGGGTCCGCGGCGCATGGCCGTGAAGTTGCGCAGCGTCCCGCCGAGGAACAGGTCGTACCACCCGGCCAGGTGGAACCCCGGCACGGTCAGACGACGCAGTGCGGGCTCGGGGTACTCGGCGAGCCGCCAGTAGTTGTCGTACGTGGGGTGGGCGACCCAGTCCGCGACGTGGGCGCCCTCCGGCGCTGTGGCTAGCACAGCGGCGAGCTCGGGCAGCGTGTGCTGTGAGAGCAGCGGTGCCGGGTCGACGCCCTCGGCGAGCGGGATGTCGGCCCGTGCAGGGAGGCCGGCCTTGACGAGCGCGTCGTTCACGCGGTTCGCAGCCCAGTTGTACGTGCTGGCGTAGATCGGGATGCCGCCTCGCCCGGCCATGTCGGTGTCGGGCCTCGACAGCGCGACCCAGGGTGAGATCGCGGAGAGCGTCGAGGGGTCGGCGAGAACGGTGACCACCTGTGTCGCCGACACGTACGAGCCGCCGAAACCGAGCACGCGCCCGTCGCACCAGGGCTGCTCCTTGAGCCACGCGACGACGTCGACGCCGTCGGTCGCCTCGGTGGCCATCCAGCGGAACGTACCGTCGGAACGGTGAGTGCCGCGGCAGTCCACGACGACCACGGCGAATCCGGCACCGACGACCTCGTCGAGCGTCAGGCCCGACCCGCCGATCGCGAGCCGCAACGAGATCCACGGCTCGTCCGGCATGCCGAGGAGAGCAGCCGTCCCGGACCGCTGCGCCCCGTACGGGGACCGCTGCAGCAGGACCGGGACCGCGACCTCGTCGGAGTCGTCGGGTCTCCCGACGTCTCCCCGCAGCACGATTCCGTCACGAGTGGCGATCTCGAGGTCTGCGGTGACGATCACGGGGTGCTCCTAGACTCGGGTCCTCGACAGTGCCTGGATGATGTCCTCTACCCGAACCTTCGCATCGCCGAACAGCATCTGCGCGTTCTCCTTGAAGAACAAAGGGTTCTGCACGCCGGCGTAGCCCGCATTCATGCTCCGCTTGAACACGATCACGTTCCGGGCCTTCCAGACCTCGAGCACCGGCATGCCGGCGATCGGGCTGGACGGGTCGTCGAGCGCGGCCGGGTTCACNNTCGGCCAGCAGCACGTTCATGTGTCCTGGCAGGCGGCCCGCAACGGGGTGGATGCCGAACCGTACGTTGATGCCCATCGCGCGGAGCTTGGTCGTGAGCTCGGCCACGGGGTACTGCGCCTGAGCGACCGCCATCCCGTACCCGGGCGTGATGATCACCGACTTCGCCTCCTCGAGGAGCTCGGCAGCGCCCTCGGCGGTGATCTCGCGGTGCTCGCCGTAGTCGACGGCGGGTCCGGTGATCGCACCGTCGGAGCCGAAGCCGCCGGCGATGACCGAGAGGAAGGACCGGTTCATGGCCCTGCACATGATGAAGCTCAGGTATGCACCGGACGAGCCCACGAGCGCGCCGGTGATGATGAGCAGGTCGTTGTTGAGCATGAAGCCCGCGGCGGCTGCGGCCCAGCCGGAGTAGGAGTTCAGCATCGACACGACCACCGGCATGTCACCGCCGCCGATCGACGCGACGAGGTGCAGGCCGAGGGCGAGCGCGATGGCCGTCATCAGGAGCAGCAGCCACAGCGCGGGCGACATCACGAACCAGACGGTCAGGCCGAGGAAGGCGACGATGGCGCCGAGGTTGATGTAGTTGTGGCCCGGCAGCATGAGCGGCGCGGACTTCATGCGCGCACTCAGCTTGAGGAACGCGATGATCGAGCCCGTGAAGGTCACGGCGCCGATGAATACGCCGATGAAGACCTCGGCCAGATGGACCTTGTCGTCGGGCCCGGTCGCTGACAGGTACGAGTTGTAGCCGACCAGCACGGCAGCGAGACCGACGAAGCTGTGGAGCATCGCGATGAGCTCGGGCATGCCGGTCATCTCGACCTTCCGGGCCCGCCAGATGCCGATGCTCGCACCGATGATCACGGCGAGCAGGATCAGCCCGAGAGCCGGGAGGCCCGTGCCCGCACGGTCACCGCTGTCGTTGACGGCGTTGATCCCGATGACGGCCGCGAGCACCGTGATGACCAGGGCGATGCCCATGCCGATGATGCCGTACGTGTTGCCGGACTTCGCCGACTCGTGCTTGCTGAGCCCTGCGAGGGCGAGGATGAACAGGAGCCCGGCGATGATGTACGAGCCCTGAAGAAGCGTCAAGCTCATGGGTCAGGCCCTCCTGAACATGGCGAGCATCCGCTGGGTCACGGTGAAGCCGCCGAAGACGTTGATGCTGGCGAGAAGGATGCCGAGGAAGGCGAGAACGCCCACGACGAGGCTCGTGTTGGCGACGCCGATCTGGAGCAGGGCGCCGACCACGATGATTCCCGAGATCGCGTTCGTCACGCTCATCAGCGGGGTGTGCAGCGCGTGGTGGACGTTGCCGATGACGTAGTAGCCGATGACCACGCTGAGCATGAACACCATGAAGTGGCCGAGGAACGACTCCGGCGAGACCCAGAACAGGGCGAGGAGGGCCACGGCGCAGATGGCGAGGACCGTGATGTTCCTCGCCGGGTTGGCCGGCTTCTTCTCCTTCACCACCTTGGGTGTCGGGGGCGCCGCCACAGCGACTGGTGCAGCAGAGACCTGCACGGGAGGCGGCGGCCAGAGCAGCTCGCCATCCTTGGAGACGGTCATGCCCCGGATGACGACGTCGTCCATGTCGAGGACGAGCTCGCCGTCCTTGGCTGGCGTGACGAGCTTCATGAGGTTGACGACGTTCGTGCCGAACAGCTGGGAGGCCTGCGTGGGCAGTCGGCCCGCGAGGTCGGTGTAGCCGATGATCTTCACGCCGTTCTCGCTGACGACCAGTTTGTCGGCGACCGAGCCTTCCACGTTGCCGCCGTTCGCCGCCGCCATGTCGACGATGACGGATCCGGGCTTCATCGAGGCCACCATNNTCGGCAGTGATCAGCCGAGGTGCGGGCTTGCCCGGGATGAGCGCAGTCGTGACGATGATGTCGACGTCGGGGGCCTGCTCCGCGTACATGCGAGCGGCGGCCGCGTTGTAGTCGTTGGACATCTCCTTCGCGTAGCCGTCGGTCGAGACCTGCTGCTCGCCCACCTCGACCTTGACGAACGTCGCACCCATCGACTCGACCTGCTCGGCCACCTCGGGCCGCGCATCGGTGGCGCGGACCATGGCGCCCAGCGAGTTCGCCGTACCGATGGCCGCAAGACCGGCGACACCGGCACCGACGACGAAGACCTTGGCCGGCGGGACCTTGCCCGCGGCCGTCACCTGGCCGGTGAAGAACGAGCCGAACTCGTGGGCCGCTTCCACGATCGCGCGGTAGCCGGCGATGTTCGCCATGCTCGAGAGCACGTCGAGCGCCTGGGCCCGCGAGATGCGCGGTACGGCGTCCATGGCCATGCCCGTGACGCCGGCCTTGACCAGGCACGAGACGAGGTCGGGGTCGAGCCGCGGCGACAGCAGGCTGATGAGGGTCGTGCCCTTGGCCAGCCTGGCGATCTCAGCCGGGGTCGGTGCGTTGATCTTGGTGATGATGTCGGACTTCCACACCGCCACGCCCTTGACGATGGTGGCGCCCTCCGCGGCGTAGGCCGCATCGGGATAGCTGGCGGCTTCCCCGGCGCCCGCCTGGACGACGACCTCGTAGCCGAGTCCACGGAGCTGGGCGACGGTCTTGGGTGTCGCGGCCACGCGGCGTTCGCCGGCCTGCGACTCCTTTGGGATCCCGATCTTCATGCGTCCCTCCTTGGATGCCGATCAGACCTCGGCGTCCTATGCGCGAGTCACGATATCCAGAACGTCTTGACGACGAGACACCGGGGGTCGTTCAAGGTTGCACGGCACGGGGGCCGATAGCGTGGGCGGCGTACGTTTTCGAGTCTGGAGCTCTCAGTGGTTGCCGCAACTGTCGTCGGATGGTTCGCGGTCGCCATCGGGATGTGCGTCGCGGTCCCCCAGCTCGTACGCCTCGCGCGCACCCGCAAGGTCGACGGACTCTCGCTCATCGCGTGGCGGTCGATCCTCGCCATGAACATCGCGTGGGCCGCTCACGGCATACGGCTCGGACAGTTCGCGCTGATCCTCACCAACTCGATGGGTCTCTGTTCGACCCTGCCGATCCTCTACCTCCTGGCTCGGCAGTTCCGTCGCAACCTGCTCGTCCTCATGCTCCCGAGCCTTGTCGTCGCCGCGGTCATGATCACCGTCGACCACGTCCTGGGATCAGCGGCGTACGGAGTCGCCGCCATCACCGTCGCCCTGGTCTCCAACCTCGGCCAGAGCATGCAGCTCGTACGTGCACCCCATGTCAGCGGCGTCTCCCCGCTGTTCGTGACCTTGGCGGTGCTGAACCAGGCGGTCTGGGTCGTCTGGGGGCTCCTGGTCAAGGACGCCGGCACCGTGATGACAGCCTCGACCGTGTGCGGGCTGACGAGCTTCAACCTGCTCTGGTACGTGCTGCGGCGCCTCGGGCTGCGAGCGTTCTTCCCGCACGCGACCCTCGAGATGCCTCCGGTGGTGGCAGTCGGCGAGCCTTAACAGGCCGTCAGCACGTACAGGAGTGCCTGGTCAGGGTTCACCGGGGGGTCCATGAGGCCGACCCACTCCAGCATCCGCCCTGGGAGGGTGATCGAGCTGTCGCCCGTCGGCCATGCGGTCAAGCGACCGTTGACGTCGTCCCCCATCCACGGGGGGATCCGAAGCCCGGACGGTGGCCTGCCGATCATCACGGGTTGCACGCGGTAGCGGCGGTCGGGATCGAGGCCGGGGAACCGTACGCGTCCGCGCTGAACCACGGTCGGCCGGTCGACGGAGGCGAACGAGAACAGGGCTGCGGAGCCATCGGCCGCGACCACGCCCTTGGCGACCTGGCTGTCGTCGGTGTCGACTCGCACGACCGTCCCGCTTCCCAACAGGTCGCGCCACTGCTTGTAGAACGCGATCCACGCCGCGAGGCCCTCCCGCTCGACGTCGCTCGCCTGTCGCAGGTCCCACTCGATGCCGAGATGGCCGAAGAGCGCCGTCGCGGCACGGAAGCCGAAGTCGTGCGACCGGCCGGTGGTATGCGAGATGCCCGACGCGATGTGCGACCCCATGAGCTCCGGCGGGAGGAGCTGGCCCGTCCACTGCAGCATGTGCTGGCGGTCGTGGGGGTCGATGCAGTCGGACACCCAGACCCGGTCCGTACGCTCCAGTATCCCGAGGTCGACGCGCGCCCCACCGGACGAGCACGACTCGATCTCCAGCCCCGGATGGGCCGCCTTGATCTCGTCCATGAGGCGATAGACGGCCAGCGTCTGCTCGTGGACGCCGGGGCGGCCGGACGGCTGCGTACCGGCGTCGACAAGGTCGCGGTTGTGGTCCCACTTGATGTAGCTGATGTCGTACTCGGCGAGCATCGCGAAGATCGCGTCCCGGATGTAGGCGTAGCAGTCGGGGATTCCCAGGTTGATCACCTGCTGGTGACGCGACTCGAGCGGCAGCCGGTCGCCGGTCGCCATCACCCAGTCCGGATGCGCCCTGGCGACATCGGAGTCCACGTTGACCATCTCGGGCTCGAACCAGAGACCGAACTGCATCCCGAGACCTGTCACGTGGTCGACGAGGGGGTGCAGGCCGTCCGGCCAGACGTCCGCGGAGACCGTCCAGTCGCCGAGTCCGGAGTAGTCGTCGCGCCGGGAACCGAACCATCCGTCGTCGAGGACGTACCGCTCGACGCCGATGCCGGCCGCGATGTCGGCGAGCTCGAGCAGGGTGGGCAGGTCATGGTCGAAGTACACGGCCTCCCAGACGTTGAGCGTGACGGGTCGTTCCGTCGACGGGTGGTGCGGACGCGCCCGGAGGAACGTGTGGAAACGACCGGCGCACTGGTCGAGCCCGCGACCGTACGCCCCGTACAGCCAGGGCGACGTGTACGACTCGGCTGCCGCCAGCGACACTTCGCCCGGCAACAGAAGCTCTCCCCCGCCGATGACCTGCTCGCCGGTCCAGAGCCTCTCTGCGTAGTGGGTGTGGTTCCCGCTCCAGGCGACATGTACGCCCCAGGCCTCGCCATCGCGGAACGACGATCCGGGGGTCATTGCGTGCAGGACGGTCGCCGCGTCGGGGCCGGTCCGGCCCTTGCGGCCCTCCCGCACATGGCTGCCGACGCTGAACGGGCTTCGCTGCGGGACGCGCTCCAGCGCCCACCTGCCCGCGAAGTCGAGGAGCTCCGTGGCGATGGATGGCACCGGGTACGCGAGGACGAGCTCGTCGAGCTGGTACGAGGTGGGCGCGTCGTTCGTCACGGTCGCCCGGCTTCGCAGCAGGCCCCCGGCACACAGCTCGACCTCGATCACGAGGGTCAGGCAAGCGTTCGGGTCCTCGGCCGTCACGACGACCGTGGAGCCTTCCACCGTGCCGGGGTCCGTCCCAGCCGGAGCGGTGACGCCGTCGACGGACACAGATGCCGTCACGAAGCGCGGCGACCAGTCCGTCCCGCCCGCTCGATGCCCTGTCAGCCCCGGGCGTCCTGTCCAACCGGCTTCCTGCTGCGGAGTGATCGCGAGGCGGACCGCCACGTCGACCGGGTTGCCGTCCGTCGTACGGACGGAAGCGAGAACCAGGGATGCGACGTCCCCGTCGGTCAAGGGGCCAAGGTCGGCTCCCCAGTGGACGATGGCGGGCAGCTGCCCGCCGGTGAGGTCGAGGACGACAGCCACCCCATCTCGGCGCATGAGGACAGACGCGGTCATCAGGGTCCTTTCAGATCGCGGCGATCAGGTCGACAGACGGGTGTTCGACCCCGCCGTCGTCGCACCCGCACGAGGCGCGGCGGACGAGGATGGTGTCGATCTGCAGATGTCTGCCCATGGCACTGCTGGGTTCTTCGAGGAGGCGGATGGCTCCGGCTGCCAGGAGGTCGAGCTGCTGCTTGGCGACCGTCAGTGGCGGCCAGCTGAACTCGGACTCCTTCGTGCCGTCGAACGACGCCACGGCCACGTCCTCGGGAACCCTGACACCTCGTTCGTTGAGCGCACGGAGTGCACCGATCGCCTGCAGGTCGTTGCTCGCGAACAACGCGTCGAGATTCGGGTCCTCGTCGAGCAGCGCCTTCGCCGCGGCGTACCCGCCCTCGCGGCTGAACGGCACGCGAACGACCGGGCCAGGCGCCAGGCCCGCCGCGACGAGGGCGTTGCGCCACCCGCGTTCGCGCGGGTCGGGGTTGCCGAAGCCGTGGTCGCCGATCACCAGGCCGACACGTGTGCGCCCGTGCGAAACCAGGTGCGCGACCACTTCTTCGGCGCCTGCCTCAGCTGCCGAACCTACGGTGAGCCTTCCGGGGATTCCGCCCGGGTAGTCGATCAGCACAGTCGGGACGCCGAGAACGTCGGCGTTGTAGTGACGGGCGAAGGGACTGGCGAGCAGCAACCCGTCGACCTGCCTGGACAAGAGCTCCTCGACGATGCTCTTCTCGACGGTCTTGCTCTGGCGCGAGTCGCCGATGAGGATCTGCTTGCCTCTGGCCGCGGCCGCCGTGACGAGCTCGAACGTGTACTGGACGAAGAACGGGTTCAGCGAGTCGCCGATGATCAGCCCGATGGTCTCGGTCTTGCCGCGGCGCAAAGCGCGGGCGCTGGCGTTGGGTACGTAGCCCAGCTTCTCCATCGCCTCGCGGACGCGTTTCGCTGTCTTCTCCGCAACGGGCCGTGGACCATCGTTGACGACGTAGCTGACAACGG
The DNA here is from genome assembly GCA_003153855.1 of Propionibacteriaceae bacterium. Taxonomy (GTDB): domain Bacteria; phylum Actinomycetota; class Actinomycetes; order Propionibacteriales; family Propionibacteriaceae; genus Fen-668. The sequence goes on along the minus strand of PMBM01000074.1, from coordinate 76,080 downwards.
CGGAGCTGACTCCAGCCAGCCTTGCCACATCAGAGCGGGTAACCGAACGCCGGGCCTGGGTCGGCATGTCGCCCTCGCCACTGGTTGCCACTGGATCCCCCTCCGCATCGTCCTCGATGGCGGGAATCTACACCAATAGACAACTTTGGGTGATCCCGCGTGCTGCCTTACAGGTTCGCGCCTCATTTGATCCACGTCAAGGTCTTGCATCAACGAATCTACTCGTGTAGCGTCCGGGGTCATCGACAGCCGATGACCCCGGCAATGACCGCCGGGCGACTCCCAACGAAGGGAAACGCGGTGAGTGCTGAATCCATCGTCAAACGGGCCCCACGGGCCAAGCGTTCTGGGCGAGACTCGTCGTCGCGATCAGCAGGTGGTCGCAGTGAGCTGGTCCCCGCGCTGATCTTCATTGCGCCGGCGACGATCGGGTTCCTGGTCTTCTACGTGTACCCGATGATCCGCGGCTTCTACTTCAGCATGACGCAGTACAACGTCCTGGGCACGCCCAAGTGGATCGGCTTCGAGAACTTCGTGCGGATCGGCAAGGACCCCCTGTTCTGGAACGCGCTCGGGGTGACGCTCGAGTACGTGGTGCTGAACATCGGCTTCCAGACAGTGATCGCCCTCGTGCTGGCGGTCATGATGCAACGGCTCACCAAGTCGGTCATCCTCCGCGGGGCGTTGCTCCTGCCGTGGCTGATCTCCAACGTCATCGCCGCCATGGTGTGGTTCTGGCTGCTGGACTACCAGATCGGTCTGGTCAACCAGTTCATCGAGTGGACCGGGGCCAACAAGATCGCATTCTTCGGTGACTCGTTCTGGGCCATCCCGACGATCGCGTTCGTCAACGTGTGGCGGCACATGGGATACACCGCCCTGCTGGTGTTCGCCGGTCTCCAGACGATCCCGAAGTACGTGTACGAGGCGGCGTCGATCGACGGCAGCTCTGAATGGTCCTCGTTCTGGCGGATGACGCTGCCGCTGCTGCGACCAGTGCTGGCGATGATCCTGGTCATCACTGTGACCGGCTCGTTCCAGGTGTTCGACACGGTCGCCGTCACCACCCGCGGCGGGCCGGTCAACGTGACCCGGGTCCTTCAGTACTACATCTACCAAAAGGGTTTCGCGGAAGGTCAGTTCGGCTATGCCAGCGCGATCTCTGTGGTCCTCTTCCTGATCCTGGCCGTGATGGCAGCCCTTCAACTCCGCCTGCTCCGCGCCGGCGACTCCGACCTCGCATAAGGAGGATGGCTATGACTACGACCACCGTTCATGACTCCGCCAAGCCGCAGGTACGGAGGCACCATCGCCGCCTCAGTCCCGGACGCATCCTCGCCTGGGCCGCGATGATCGCCTTCCTCATCGTCACCCTCTTCCCCTTCTACTGGATGCTGCGGACCGCGCTCTCGACCACCCGATCCCTGCCCTCAGCGCCCAACTCGCTTCTGCCGGTCGACTTCACCTGGGGCGCGTTCGAGCGCGTCCTCGGTCTCGGAACCAAGGCGCAAGCGGTCGCGGAAGGCGGCTCCGGCGCCTCGGTGAACTTCTGGCTGTACCTCCGCAACTCCTTCGTCTACGCCGGCGCCGTGACCCTTGGACAGGTGTTCTTCTGCTCCATGGCCGCCTACGCCTTCGCCCGGCTGCGCTGGCCAGGACGCAACCTGGTCTTCGGGGTGTTCCTCGGCGCCCTGCTCGTCCCGCCGATCTTCACGAGCCTGCCCAACTTCATCCTCGTGAAGAACCTTGGGCTGCTGAACACCCTGCCCGGCATGATCCTGCCGGGGTTCCTCATGACGCCGTTCGCGATCTTCTTCCTGCGGCAGTTCTTCCTGGGCATCAGTCGGGAGATCGAGGAGTCCGCTGCCCTGGATGGCGCAGGACCGTGGCGCACGTTCTTCCGGATCATCCTGCCGATGAGCACGGCTCCGGTGACCACCCTGGCCATCTTGACCTTCATCGCGACGTGGAACGACTACTTCTGGCCGCTGCTGGTCGGAAACAACGAGCAGACGAGAGTGCTCACGGTCGCTCTCGGCGTCTTCCGGTCACAGACCCCCGCTGGCTCCCCTGACTGGGCGGGTCTCATGGCGGCAACCCTGATCGCGGCGGCGCCCGTCCTGGTCCTGTTCTTCGCATTCGCCCGCAAGATCATCGACTCGATCGGCTACTCGGGCGTGAAGTAGCCAACCCCAACGCTTCGTTGGTCCGGATGCCTCCCCGAGCCAACGACAGGAACGACGGAAGTCCCAAACCACCACAGAGAAGGAAAACCCGAATGACCGCTTTCACTCGTAGGCAGGCCCTGGTGGGGCTCGCCGGAATCGCCATCGCAGCGACTGCCGCTGCGTGTTCCAGCCAGACCCCGGCCGCCAGCACGAGCAGTGCCTCAGGCGAGGTCACCTACTGGCTCTGGGACAGCAACCAGCAGCCCGTCTACCAGAAGGTCGCGGACGCGTTCCACGCCGCGAACCCGAACATCACCGTGAAGATCACCCAGTACAGCTGGGACGACTACTGGACGAACGTGACCAACGGCTTCGTGGCCGGCACCGCTCCGGACGTCTTCACCAACCACCTGTCGAAGTACCCCGAGTTCGTCACCCAGGGCCAGCTCCTGTCGCTGGACGACGCGCTGAAGGCGGACGGCATCAAGACCGACATCTACCAGAAGGGTCTTGCCGACCTCTGGGTCGGGCAGGACGGCAAGCGCTATGGCCTGCCGAAGGACTTCGACACCGTCTCGATCTTCTACAACAAGGACCTCGTCAAGGCGGCCGGCGTGGCCGAGGCCGACCTCGCCAAGCTCACGTGGAACCCCACGGACGGCGGCACGTACGAGAAGACGATCGCCCACCTGACCATCGACAACAACGGCAAGCGCGGCGACGAGGCAGGCTTCGACAAGAGCAAGGTCAAGGTCTACGGGCTCGGTCTCGACGGCGGCTCCGGCGGTGGCAACGGCCAGACCCAGTGGAGCATGTACACCGGAACCACCAGCTGGACGTTCACCGACAAGAACCCCTGGGGCACGCACTACAACTACGACAAGCCCGAGTTCCAGAACACCATGGCCTGGATGCGCAGCCTCATCGAGAAGGGCTACATGCCGACCGTCGAGTCCATCACGGGGCAGAGTTCCGCTGACATCTTCGGTGCCGGCAAGTACGCGATGATCACCAACGGCTCGTGGATGATCAACCAGATGTTCGGCTACAAGGGCATCAACACCGGCCTCGCCCCCGTACCGATCGGCCCGAACGGCAAGCGCTCGAGCATGTACAACGGCCTCGCCGACTCCGTCTGGGCCGGGTCCAAGAACCAGGCCGCGGCGACCAAGTGGGTCGAGTACCTCGGCTCCGCAGCGGCCCAGGACATCGTGGGCGCCAGCGGCGTCGTCTTCCCCGCGATCCCGAGCGGCACCAATGCGGCCGGCACGGCCTTCGGAGCCAAGAACATCGACGTCAACTCGTCCTTCCTGGTCCACATCAAGGACGGCACGACGTTCCTGTTCCCGATCACCGACCACGCCTCGCAGGTCACGGGCATCATGCAGCCCGCGGTCGACGCCGTGTTCACCGGGAAGGCCAAGGCCGACTCGTTGACCGCAGCGAACACCCAGGTCAACGCCCTGTTCAGCTGATGCACTGACCCGATCCGGGTCCGCCGCGACCTCCGTCGGCGGACCCGGATCACGTCTTCTTGAGAGTGACCTTTGTGACCTACGTCCCCGTCCCGGACCTTGTCCGGGTACAGCTCCAGCCCGGGAGCGCCTGGGTCGAGCCGTCCCGTAGCTCGGTCGCCGTGTCGTGCCTTCCCGACGTCGAGGGTCTGGCGATCATCGTGGAGGCCGAGGCGGTGAGCAGGGTCCACCTGCGCTGGCACCAGGAGCTCCCCACGGACGCCCTGGTCCTCGGTGACGCCTGGGAACGTACGTACGGCGACCTTGCCTGGCACGCCGCCAGACCCGAACAGCTCCATCCGTGGATGGTCGTCGTCCACTCCCCCACCGGTGGGTCCTGGGGAGCGGGAGTGGATGTCCGTACGGGCTCGTTCGCCGGCTGGTCGGTCGACCCCGCGGGCCTCTCCCTGTGGCTCGACCTCCGCGCCGGGGCCGACCCCGTACAGCTCGGCGGCAGATCGCTCACCGCGGCCGTCGTGCGCTGGGTGACGGGCGACGATGCGTACGCAACCCAGTGCGACCTGGCCTCGGCCGTCTGCCGCGATCCCCTGCCCATGGGTCCCCTCGTCGGCGCCAACAACTGGTACTACGCGTACGGGAAGGACTTCGGGCTGGACGCCGTCATCCGGGACGCGAGGATGATCTCCGAGCTGTCGGGCTCCCATCCCGTACGGCCCTTCGCCGTCGTCGACGACGGCTGGAGCGTCGACGGTGTTGCCGACGGCCGCCTCGCGTCAGGCGGTCCGTGGGACTGCGGGCGAGGCGACTTCTCGAGCATGGCCGACACCGCCGAGGCGATCGCCGCCGAGGGCGTACGTCCCGGACTCTGGTTCCGGCCGCTCCTGTCGCGTGAGACCCATGCCGCTGCCCTGCGGCCCTGGGATGGTGCGTTCTCCCTCGACCCCAGCCACCCCGCGGCAGTCGAGGAGGTCGTCACCTCGATCCGCCGGTTCCGCACCTGGGGCTTCGACCTCATCAAGCACGACTTCTCCACGTACGAGACGCTCGGGCGCTGGGGGTTCCAGATGGGGCCGTCTCCCGTCGCCCCGGGCGTCCACGTCGCCGACCGGACACGGACGACAGCAGAGGTCCTCGTCGACCTGTACCGCGCGATCCATGACGCGGCCGGAGATGGCCTCGTGCTGGGGTGCAACGTCGTGGGCCACCTCGCAGCCGGCCTGGTTCAGGCTCAGCGGACCGGGGACGACACGTCCGGTCGGACGTGGGAGCGTACGCGGCGGATGGGCGTCAACACCCTCGCGTTCCGGCTGGCGCAGCACGGTCGCTTCTTCACCGTGGACGCGGACTGCGTCGCGAGCACCCCGCAGACCGACTGGGCACTCAACCGTCAGTTCCTCGACCTCGTGGCCCGATCGGGGACCGCTCTGTTCGTGTCCATCGACCCCACGTCCCGGACCGACGCCGTGGATGCCGACCTCGCGGCGGCCCTGCGGATCGCCCTGGACGGGGGGCAGCCCGGCGGCATCGAGCCGCTCGACTGGTTCTCCTCCCCGACGCCGACGCGCTGGCGCTGCGGCGACGGGGTGCGTACGTACGACTGGCAGCCGCCGGCCGGCTCCGACCCGTACGAGCTCGGTGGCACCCTCTACTCCTGACGCACCGGAAGGTCCGTACATGCGCATCGTCACGATCCGCCGTCTCGCCTATGTGGCCGTGGCACTCGCCGCTGTCGCCGTGCGGTGGGCCTTCGTCGACTTCCAGTCGGGTGACTTCGTCGCGTTCCTGTCGCGGTGGTGGAGCTACATCGAGCAGCACGGCCACCTCGCAGCGCTCGCCGACGGCAGCTTCTCGAACTACAACACGCCGTACCTCGTGCTGCTCGCGCTCGCGACCTACCTGCCCGTACGTGCGATCGCAGCGATCAAGGCGATCTCGATCGCGTTCGACGTCCTCCTCGCGGTCACCGCCTCCCGCCTCGTGGCGGCCATCCGTCCTCGGTCCGAGTGGCTCCCGTTCGTGGCGTTCGCGATCGTGGCCCTCCTCCCCACCGTGGTGATGAACAGCGGGGTGTGGGCGCAGTGCGACTCGATCTACGCGACGTTCTGCCTGGCCAGCCTCGTCTGCCTCGTCCGAGGTCGCCCGTGGGCCGCCTCCGCCTGGTTCGGTGTCGCGTTCGCGTTCAAGCTCCAGGCGATCTTCCTGCTGCCGGTGCTGGTGGGGGTGCTGATCGTCAACCGGTTGCGGCTCCGGACCCTGGTCGCCGCCNNCCGTGGCGTTCCTCGCCTGCCTCGTCCCCGCGCTCGTCGCAGGTCGCAGCCTGCTGAGCCAGCTCGCCGTCTATCCCGCCCAGATCAGCGATCCCTCCGGGGTCGGTGGAACCGTGGGCGGCACAGGCGCCGGAGGCGGGGCACCCGGCGGTGGCCAGATGCCCGGCGGTGGCCAGATGCCCGGCGGCATCGGCACGCCCGGCCCACGGCCAGGGGGCTCAGGGGGGCCGCCCAGCGGAATGCCCAACGGAGTGCCCAGCGCGACTCCGGCGGCGCAGACTGTGACGTTGACCCACAACGCACCGACCCCGTACGCGTGGCTGCCGTCGTCCTCGGTCTGGCTGTACGCCGGACTGGCCGTGACCGCGCTCGTCGTCCTCGCGTTCGGCGTCTGGCTGCTCCTGCGCAGGAGGCCGCTCACCCCCGGCGAGATCGTCCTGGTCGCTGCGACGGCGGCGCTGCTCATCCCGCTGCTGCTCCCCCAGATGCACGAGCGGTACTTCTACCTCGCCGAGGTGCTGCTCGTCGTCGCGGGCGTCGTCGACTGGCCGTTCGCCGTTCCCGCCGTCTGCATCCAGGTCGCGAGCGTCAGCACGTACCTGGGCTATCTGCGGAACCAGCCGCTCATGCCCCTCCAGGTTGCGGCCGCGTTCGCCGTTGCCGGCGGAGTGGCGGCAGCGGCGCTGCTCGTGCGCTCCCTGAGGTCGTCGACGCGAACCGAGACGGTCAGCTGATCCAGAGCCGGTACGGCATCGTGAGGACGCCCGGCTCGGACAGGCCGAGCTCGACGGCCACGGCCTTGAGCAGCCGCCCAGGACCGAACCCGCCGCCCACCGCGTCGAGCCCGCCCGGGCGCTCGGACGACTGCGCCGGCTGGAGCCGCTCGAGCAGTCCGAGCAGCGGTACGGGTCGTACGGCGACCTTCTCGCGATCCAGCCCGGCCAGTGCGCACGCACGCTCGACGGCGACGTCGCGGCCACCCAGGTGGTCGATGAGGCGACGTTCCTTCGCGTCGGAGCCGGTCCAGACACGGCCGCGGGCGAGCGGCTCGAGGTCCTCGATGGCCATGCCACGATCGGCGGCCGCCTTGGTCGTGAAGTCCTCGTAGACCTGGTCGAGCCACGCGTCGAGGATCTTCCACTGGTCGTCGGTGAAGCCGCGGTTGGCGGCGAACATGTCGGCGAGGCGGCCGGACTGCACATCCTCACGGACGAGCCCGAGCTTGTCGTACAGCCCCTGGTTGACGATCTTGCCGGCGAACACACCGATCGAACCGGTGAGCGTGGACGGGTTCGCGACGATCTCGTTGGCGCCCATGGCCACGAAGTAGCCGCCCGATGCGGCGACGTCGCCCATCGCCGCGACGACGGGCTTGCCCGCCTTCTTGAGCTCGAGCACTCCGGCGCGGATCGTGTCCGAGGCGATGTACGAGCCCCCGGGCGAGTCGACGGCGAGAACGACCGCCTTCACGTTGTCGTCCATGCGGGCGTGGCGGAGGTGCTCGAGAACGATCTCGGACCCCGCCTGCTGGCCGCCGAGCGGCGAACGAACGGGTCGGCCGCTGACGATGCCGCCACGTACGGACACCACGGCGACCGACGGCTTCGTGGCCAGACGCGACATGGCACGCGCGGCGATCGACCCGATGTAGCGGGACGCGTACTGCAGCGTGGCGTCGTTCCCCCACGTGCTCTTCACGTCCTGGTACACGTCGTCCCGGTAGCCCAGATGGTCGACGAGCCCCAGCGTACGTGCCTCCTCGGCGCCGATCGGGCCGCGGTCGACCAGCTCGCGCACGACGTCGGCGGTCAGCCCGCGACGTTCGCTGATGATCGCGATGGTCTCCTCGACGATGGACTCGGCGAGCCGACCGCTCATCTCGCGGTTGGCGTCGCTGACGGCCGCGGCCGAGTACGACTCCGCGGCCGTCTTGTACTCCTTGCGCTGGCTGAACTGCGGGTCCATGCCGAGCTTCTCGAGGCCGCCGCGCAGCAGGACCATGTCGACGTGGACGCCGCTGAGCACAACCCCGCCGGACGGCTGCAGCCAGATCGTCGAGGCCGCCGTGGCGAGCCTGTAGGCGAACATCCCCGAGGTGAGCTCGCCGAACGTCTCCGCGTACGCGACGGTGGGCTTGTGCTGGCCGAACTGCCGGATCGCGGCTCCGACCTCGTCGACCAGCGTGGCCGAGAGCGGGCACGTGCCGACGTGGACCACGAGCCCCGCGACGCGCTCGTCGGACACCGCCTCGCGCAGCGCTGTGGTCAGGCCCGTGATGGTCGGCGCGTTGATCGCGCGTAGCGCCTCGAGCGGGTTCTCCGGGGCGGCGCGGAGCACACCCCTGTCGAGGTCGATCTCGAGGGTGACGCGACCGGGGCCGGACTTGGCGAGAAGGGACGAAAGCAGGTTGCTGAATCCACGCATGTGTCCAATGTACGGACCCAGGGCGAACTCTCAGGCGCCAGCAGCCAATGCGACAGGATCCGCGGCACACGCGCGGTCAGTGGTCACGGTCAGTCGCCCTTCAGGATCGAGCTTCGTGAGAACGGCGAGCGTCACGCGGGACAGGTCCTCGAGATCGGCTGGGTCGAGCGCATCGAGGACGAGCCTCCGTACAGCCCCCGCGTACAACCCACGGCTCTGCGCGAACGCCTGCTCCCCCGCTGGCGTCAGCACCGCATTCGTCGCCCTTGAGTCGGCCGGGCACGGCATCCGCTCGACGAAGCCCTTCCGCTCCAGGGAGGTGACGACGCGCGACAGTCGGGCGAGCGTGGCGTTCGTACGGGCGGCGAGTGCGGACAGCCGCAGACGCTTGAGCTCGGACTCGGCCAGTGCTTCCAGCAGCGTGTACTCGAACGCGGTGACACCGGCAGTGACGAGCTGCCGGTCCAGCGCGGTCGGCAACAGCTCGAAGAGCGCCTGGAGGCGCGCGACGGCGACCCGTTCCGACTGGCTCAGCGATGTCATGGGGATCATCCTACCCGATAGTTGAAGGTACAACTATTCCCTGCTAGAGTCTCAGTTGTAGGTACAAGCATCCCCGGGATGTCCCGGCCCCACAAGGAGACTCACATGGCGAACTTCACGATCATCGGCACCGGAAACATGGGCGGCGCCATCGGCTCAGTCCTCACCGACGGCGGCGCGACCGTCACCCACATCAGCCACGGCCAGACCGGCACGATCGACGGCGACGTCGTCATCCTCGCCGTGCCCCACCCCGCCGTGACCGACATCCTCGCCACGTACGGCGACCAGCTGAGCGGCAAGGTCATCGTCGACATCACGAACCCGCTGAACTTCGAGACGTTCGACGGCCTCGTCGTACCCGCCGGCAGCTCCTTCGCCGCCGAGCTCGCCGCGAAGCTCCCCGGCAGCACCGTGCTCAAGGCGTTCAACACGAACTTCGCCTCCACCCTCGCCACGAAGAAGGTCGGCGACGTGCAGACCACCGTCCTCATCGCGGGTGACGACGACGCTGCCAAGCAGACCCTCGCCTCGGCGGTCGAGGCCGGCGGTGTGGCAGCGATCGACGCCGGCAAGCTGAGCCGTGCGCACGAGCTCGAGGCGATCGGCTTCCTGCAGATCACCCTCGCCGCCGGTGAGAAGATCGCTTGGACCGGCGGCTTCGCCGTCGTCCGCTGACACCGACTGCCACCGACAGAAGTTCATGAACGCGATGACCGCAGTGATGTCCGCTGACCCGCTCGATGGGCCGGTCGTCGCGCTCCTCCTCCATGGCTACGGCTCGTCCGAGGACGACCTGGCAGGCCTGGCACCCTACGTGGTGCCGGGCCTGCCCTGGGCGTCGCTGAGGGCGCCGCTGGTCCTCGGCGTCGGCAGCTACGCCTGGTTCCACGTCGTCACGCCCGGCGACCCGGCGCCCGAGCCGGTCGCTGCGGCGACCGACGCCATCTGGGACTGGGTCGACGCAACGATCGATCCGGCAGCACGACTCGTCGCCATCGGCTTCTCCCAGGGCGGACTCATGGCCAGCGAGCTGCTGCGGACGCGCCCCGAGCAGGTCGCCGCCACCGTCGTCCTCGGTGGCTTCGTCCAGGGTGCCGAGCGCCCTGCCGACGAGCTCCTTGCCGAGGCGCTTCCCCCTGTGTTCTGGGGTCGAGGCAGCCAGGACGCCGTGATCGCGCCGATCGCTGTCGCACGTACGGAGGCTTGGCTTCCCAGCCACTCCACCCTCACGCAACGCGTCTACCCGGGTCTGGGGCACGCGATCAGCGCGGAGGAGGCCCGGGACGTCGCCATGTTCGTCGCAACGATCACGGCGGACACTCTCGCGAGCTGAGGCTGTGCCAGGCTTGGGCGCCATGGTCCTGGAGCACGCGATCCTTCCCGTACGGGCAGGCGCTGAGGCGGAGTTCGAGTCAGCCTTCGCGCTCGCGAAACCGCTGATCAGCGGCAGGCCGGGCTTCATCAGCCTGTCGCTGTCGCGGTCCGTGGAGACGCCTACCCTCTACCTGCTGCTCGTCGAGTGGGACACGATCGAGGCGCACACCGAAGGGTTCCGGGGATCGCCGGAGTACCAGCAGTGGCGAGCCCTGCTGCACCGCTTCTACGAGCCGTTCCCCGTCGTGGAGCACTTCCAGGTCGTGTAAGCGCCATTCCCGCGACTTTGTCGTTCTCACACGGGACGGGTCCCGAAACACCAACGCGACCCCCGGCCTCCAGCGAGGTCAGGGGTCGCGGTTGCGTGTGCGATCAGGCGAGCGCCTTGGCCGCCTCGACGACGGCCTCGGCGGTAAGGCCGAACTCCCTGTACAGGGTGGCCGCGTCGGCGGAGGCGCCGAAGTGGTCGATGCCGATCGCGGTGACCGCGCCGTCGAGCACGTCGCGCCAGCCGATGGGCTGGGCAGCCTCGATGACGACCTTCGGGACACCTGCGGGGAGGATCGAGGCCTTGTACTCCTCAGGCTGCGCCACGTACCACTCGACGCACGGCATCGAGATGAGCCGCGTGGGCACGCCGGCAGCCTCGAGGGTGTCGCGCGCCGCTGCGGCGATCTCCACCTCCGAGCCGGTCGCCACGAGGATCACCTGGGGCTCGGACGAAGCCTCGGCGAGCACGTACCCACCCTTGGCCACGCCCTCGGTGCCGGCGAAGCCACTGCCCTCGGAGCGGTCGAAGACGCGCAGGTTCTGGCGGGACAGGATGATGCCGGCCGGACGGTCGTGGTTCTTGAGGATCGCCACCCAGGCGGCCGCGGTCTCGTTCGCGTCACCGGGACGGACGACGTCGAGGCCGGGGATGAGGCGAAGGCTCGGGACGTGCTCGACGGGCTGGTGGGTCGGACCGTCCTCACCGACGCCGATCGAGTCGTGGGTCCAGACGAAGATCGTCGGGCACTTGCTGATCGCCGCGAGCCGTACGGAGCTGCGCATGTAGTCCGAGAACACGAGGAACGTGCCCCCGTACGCGCGGGTCAGGCTCTCGAGGTTGATCGCGTTGAGGATGTTGCCCATCGCGTGCTCGCGGATGCCGAAGTGGAGCGTGCGGCCCTCGACGTCCCCGATGAAGTCCTTCGACGACCGGTCGGCCGGGATGAACGAGGACACGCCCTTCATCGTCGTGTTGTTGGAGCCCGCGAGGTCAGCCGAGCCTCCCCACAGCTCGGGCATCACGCCGGCGAGTGCGCTCAGCACGTTGCCGGAGGCTGCGCGGGTCGCAATGGGCTTGTCGGCGGGGAAGACGGGCAGCGCCGCCTCGATCCCCGCCGGCAGCTCGCGCGCGACGACGCGGTCCAGCAGCGCGGCCTGCTCGGGGTTCGAGCTCCGCCACGTCGCGAACTGCGCATCCCACACCTCGCGCGCGGCCTTCGCACGGTCAGCGGCGTTGGTGCGCGTGTAGTCGAGGACCTCCGGAGCGACGTCGAACGACTTGTCCGGGTCGAAGCCGAGCTCGCTCTTCAGGCGCGCCACCTCTTCAGCACCGAGCTTGGAGCCGTGGACGGAGTGACTGCCGGCCAGCGTGGGGAGCGGCCAGCCGATGATCGTCGTCACCTTGATGAACGACGGGCGGTCGGTGACGGCCTTCGCCGCGTCGATCGCCTGGTACAGCTCGTCGACCTTGTCGGAGTACGTGGTGAAGCCGTTCGTGAAGTCCACGTGCTGGACGTGCCAGCCGTACGCGGCGTAGCGGGCCTCGACATCCTCGGAGAACGCGATCTTGGTGTCGCCCTCGATGGAGATCCGGTTGTCGTCGTAGAAGAGGATGAGGTTGCCGAGCTCCTGGGTCGCGGCAAGGGAGGACGCCTCGCCGGAGACACCCTCCTGCATGCAGCCGTCGCCCGCGATGACGTACACGAAGTGGTCGAAGACCGACTGGCCGGGAACCGCCGTCGGGTCGTACAGCTGGCGCTCGCGACGCGATGCCATGGCGAAGCCGACGCCGTTCGCGACCCCGGTGCCGAGCGGTCCGGTGGTGCACTCGACGCCCTTGGTGTGGTGGACCTCAGGGTGACCGGGGGTCTTCGAGCCCCACGTGCGCAGCGACTCGATGTCGGAGATCTCCAGCCCGAAGCCCGCGAGGTAGAGCTGTGCGTACTGGGTGATCGACGAGTGACCCGCCGACAGGACGAAGCGGTCGCGACCGAGCCAGTTCTCGTCGGACGGGTCGACGTTCATGACCTTCTGGTACAGCAGGTGCGCGAGCGGCGCCAACGAGATCGCCGTGCCGGGGTGACCGTTGCCGACCTTCTCGACCGCATCCGCTGCGAGAACTCGCGCGGTGTCGACCGCCCGCTTGTCGAGGTCTGTCCAGGTCAGAGGGCTGTTCACGTGTAGGGGCCTTTCGCGAGTTGTCCGGGCACCGGCGCCCCGACCTGCGTTCAGCCTAGGCGTTGAGCCCTGGCCGCGCGATGTCGGGCCGCTGGTTGTCGTTACCAGGATGGCACCGCTGCGGGGACAGGCAAGCCACCATATTGAATCGTCTCAATTGGTGGTCTCGACGACGGGTTCCGGGTCGTCGACAGGGGGCTTGGAAACCTGGACGCGCGTGAGGAAGAACTGGTTGAGGTGGCCGATCGAGAGCGCGTACAGCACGGTCCCCACCCCGACGGTCCCGCCCATGAGCCACCCGATCACGAGCACGGTGAGCTCGATGACAGTACGGACCAGGCGGATGCTCAGCCCGTACCTGCGGGTGATCGCCACCCACAGCCCGTCCCGCGGGCCGGGCCCGAGATGGGCTCCGACATAGAGAGCGCCGGCGAGGCCGTTGAGCACGATGCCGCCCACCAGAAGGGCGCTGCGACCGACGAAGTTCGCCGGCTGGCTCATGAAGGCCAGGCCGAAGTCGGCCGAGAGCCCGATGACGAAGATGTTGAGTACGGTCCCGATGCCGGGCCTCTGCCGCAGCGGGATCCACGCGAGCAGGACGGCGGCCCCGACGACGATCGTCACCTGGCCGAAGGACAGGGGCACGTGGCGCGCGAGGCCGTAGTGGAAGACGTCCCACGGGTCCAGACCGAGCCCGCTCCGTACCATCATGGCCATCGACCACCCGTACAGGAACAGGCCCACGAGGAGCTGGACCAAGCGTCGAGGGAGGCGGTCGGTGAAGCGCATGGCCACGATCCTCTCAGTGAAGTGGACTGTTTCCAAATATCCATTCGTGCCATAGTGGACTCGTGCGAACCACCCAGTTCACCGACCTGCTGCCGCTGGCCTCCGGCACCCCGGCCTACCTCGACCTCGCCCACGGTATTCGCGGCATGGTCATGGACGGACGTCTGGCGACCGGGAGCCGGCTGCCGAGCGAGCGCATGCTCGCGGGCATCCTCGGCCTGAGCCGCACGACGGTCACCCGGGCCTTCAACGAGCTGGTCGACAGCGGCTGGGCCGTGGCGCGGCAGGGTTCGGGCACGACCGTACGGCTGCCGGTCACGGACTGCACCCCGACGCACTCGCTCGTACCGACTCCCCGTCACGACACGATCGACCTCTCCGCCGCAGCCGGCCTGGCGCCCGACGGCACCGCCGACCTCGTACGGCGCGCGCTGGAATGGCTCCCCACGACGCTCGCCGGTGCCGGCTACGAGCCGTACGGGGCGCTGCACCTGCGCGAGCAGATCGCCGCCCGGTACACGGCCCGGGGCGTACCGACGAGCGCCGACCAGATCGTCGTGACAGCGGGCGCCGTGCTCGCCATCTCGGTGGCCCTCCACGCGGTGGCACGTCCGGGCGACCGCATCGTCGTCGACTCCCCCACCTATCCCGGCGCGCTGAGCGCCATCGCCACGATCCGGGCCCGGGCGGTACCGGTCGCGCTGGAGACGGCCTGGGACCTGTCCGCGTGGGCGGACACGCTTCGCCGCAGCCGGCCGCAGGTCGCCTACCTCATCCCTGACTTTCACAACCCGACCGGCCTGTTGATGCCGACCGAGCAGCGCGTACGGCTCGCGAAGCTTCTCGCGGACGCCGGCGTCCTTCCGATCGTCGACGAGACGGTCGCCGAGCTGGACTTCGGCGAGTCCGACCCGGCGCTGCCTTTCGCCGCCGTCAGTGACGACGTCGTCTGCATCGGGTCGCTGTCCAAGGTGCTGTGGGGCGGGTTCCGGGTGGGCTGGCTCCGCTCTCCGCCGCGGCTCGTGGACGTCGTACGGCGCCAGTCCGAGTCGCTGAGTCTGGGCCCGTCGGCGCTCGACCAGCTGGTCGCCACGACGTACCTGGAGAACCCCGCACCGATCCACTCGGCGGTGATCGAGCGGATGCGACGAGCCCGTACTGCCTGGCACGCCGCACTCGCGGACCGCCTGCCCGACTGGCAGGTGCCGACGCCCACGGGCGGCCTCGCGCTGTGGATCACACTCCCGTCCCGGCTGAGCACCGAGCTCGCCCTGGCGGCGCGGTCCCACGGGCTCACGCTGGCGCCCGGCCCGAGGTTCTCCCCCGACCGCACGCACACCAACCGGATCCGGCTGCCGCTGACGCTGCCGCCCGCCGTGATCGACGAGGCGGCCGTACGGCTCGAGGCGGCCTGGTTCTCGGCGCGCGAGGGCAGTTCCGCCGGCACGCACCTTGACGCCCTCGCTCTGTAGGTCGGCTACCGTCGGATCCATGACCACCAAAGCCCCGTTCGTGGCGGAGAGCGCACCGACGGGTGAGTTCGTCCGCCAGCCCAACCGCTTCACCGGCCGCATCTCCGCGTCGTCGGTGTCCGNNCACCGGTCCGTGATCGTCCGGAGGCTGCTCGGCCTCGAGGACGCGATCTCCCTCGCCGTGGTCGACCCGATCCGCGACGACCTCGGCTGGAGGTTCTGGCTCGACGAAGGCCACCGCGACCCGGTGCTGGGCATCGAGTTCCTCAGCGAGGCCTACCTTCGCACCGACCCGACCTTCACGGGCCGCGTCACCGTCCCGGCGGTCGTGGACACCCTCACAGGACTCGTCGTCACCAACGACTACCCGCAGATCACGCTCGACCTCTCGACTGAGTGGGCCGCGCTCCATGCACCCGGCGCCCCGACGTTGCTGCCCGCCGACCCGGCCGAGCGGGCCGAGCACGACGCGCTGGTCGCCGACATCTTCCGCGACGTCAACAACGGCGTGTACAGAGCAGGGTTCGCGACGACCCAGGAGGCGTACGAGCAGGCGTACGCGACCCTCTTCGCGCAGCTCGACGTCCTCACCGAGCGCCTGACGACGCGCCGCTTCCTCATGGGTGACGCGATCAGCGAGGTCGACGTGCGGCTGTTCACCACACTGGTGCGCTTCGACGCCGTCTACCACGGCCACTTCAAGTGCAACCGGAACAAGCTCACCGAGAGCCCGGTGCTGTGGGCGTACGCGCGCGACCTGTACCAGACGCCCGGTTTCGGCGAGACCGTCGACTTCGACCACATCAAGCGCCACTACTACGGCACGCACGACACGATCAACCCGACGCTCATCGTGCCGGTGGGCCCCGACACGTCGGGCTGGGCCACGCCTCACGGTCGCGGATAACGAACTGATCAACAGATCAACGAAACTCGGCAGATCTGTCACTCACTGACGGATTTCCCGTCAGGATGTGCGCATGCTCGCGGCATCCATCGTCCTCATCACCGCAGCGCTCGTCGCGTACACCACCGGCGTCTGGGCCGAGCACCGCAGTGGCACGCTGAAGTGGTGGCACGTCGTCGCGTTCGGCGTCGGCCTGACCTGTGACGCGTCGGGCACCACGATGATGGCGGTCACGGCGGCAACGGGCGTTCACACGAGGGTCGACCGGAACCCGGTACTGGCCGGGGTCATGGCCACGACGGGGACCCTCGCCATCCTGCTGATGGCGCTCCACCTGGCCTGGGCGATCGTCACCATGGTGCGCAACAACGACGCGGCGCGGCGCCGGTTCCACAAGTTCAGCCTCGTGGTCTGGTCCATCTGGCTCGTCCCGTACGTGACGGGCATGCTCGCCGCCATGTTGTGAGTCAGGCTTCGAGCGTCTCCCCGCGACGCTCGGGGAGGAACAACGCGCCGATGGTGGCGAAGGCGAACGCAAGAGCGAACGTGCCGAACACCAGGGGACGCCCTCCGACGCCGATGAGCAGGGGTACGGACAGCGGGGCGATGATCGCGGCGATCCGTCCGAATGCGGCGGCCGCGCCGGTCCCGGTCCCGCGGCTCGTGGTCGGATAGACCTCGGGACCGACCGCGTACAACGCACCCCACGCCCCGAGGTTGAAGAACGACAGCAGGCAGCCGGTCCCGATCACCCAGCCGGCGACCAGGGGGTGCTGGGAGACCGCCCATCCGAAGGACATCGCGGCCATCGCCGACCCGCCGAGGAACGTGGCCAGGGTCGCCCGCCTCCCCCAGACCTCGATGAGAAGAGCCGCGGCGGCGTACCCGGGGAGCTGCGCCAGCGTGATGATCAGGGTCCACGCGAACGACTTGGTCAGCCCCGCATCACCCGCGCTCAGCAGGGTCGGGATCCAGGTGAACGCGCCGTAGTACGACAGGTTGATCCCGAACCACACGACCCACAGTGCAGCAGTACGACGACGCAGCGCTCGTGACCAGATCGACTCCGTCCCCGTGACGGACGCTGCCGGGAGAGCCGACGGCTCGGGCTCGACACCGGCAGCCCTCTCGTACGCCTGGACTGCCGCCTCAGCCTCGACGATGCGACCGCGACTCTCGAGGAACAGTACGGACTCGGGCAGCCTGAACCTCACGTACAGCGCGTATCCGGCGGGCACGATCCCCACGGCCAGCGCCCATCGCCATCCGGCGGCCGACCCGGGGACGAGGAAGTAGCCGAGCAGGGCGGCGAAGATCCAGCCGATCGCCCAGAAAGCCTCCAGGGCCACGACGACACGCCCGCGGATACGTCGCGGGGCGTACTCGGAGACCAGAGTGGACGCGACGGGGAGCTCGGCCCCCAGGCCGATGCCCACGACGAAGCGGAGCGCCACGAGCATGCCCGCAGACATCGAGAGCGCCGCCGCGCCCGTGGCGACTCCGTACACGAGCAGCGTCAGCGCGAACACCTGTCGCCGTCCGATGCGATCGGCGAGCAGACCGCCGACGGAAGCGCCGACCGCCATCCCGGCGAAGCCGATCGAGCCGATCCAGCCGAGCGTCGCAGCCGAGAGCGACCACTGCTTCGCGAGTGCGGCCATCACGAACCCGATGAGGCCCACATCCATGGCGTCGAGGGCCCAGCCCAGGCCGGACCCCAGGAGGAGACGAGCGTGTCGTCGCGTGAACGGGAGACGGTCAAGTCGATCGCTGCGGGTGAGCACGTCTTTAGTCTACGAAACTAGTGACGCACTGTCGTAGTGTCCCCCCATGAAGACCACTCGGTACTGGGAGACGGCGTCGATCCCGGAGCTGTACGAATGGTTCGCGACCGAGGCAGAACCGAGATCACCCGCGTGGGGCCGCGTGGGCCACCAGGTCGCCTCGACGCCCTCGATCGCCCTGAAGCTCGACACGCTGCCTCCCGCGGCCCGCCAACCCAACCTCTTCTTCGGGGCCCTCAAGTTCCTCGGAGGCCCGCTCGACGCCGACCCGTCGCTGCCGGAGTGGGTGGACGCGCACTGGCCGCGCATCGAGCAGCTCGTGACCACGCGGTTCACCCAGACCAACGAGGTCGGCCGCTGCGCGGTGATCGCGCCCGTGCTGGCCTCGCTCCCCCAGCCGATCGCGCTCATCGAGGTCGGCATGTCGGCGGGGCTAGGACTGTTCCCTGACCTGTACGGCTACTCCTGGACACTCGACGACGGCACCGTGGTGACCGGTGGCGCGCCCGGCCCCGTCACCATCGAGTGCCGCGTGTCCGGTGCCGGGCTGCCGCTGGTCCTGCCCGACATCACGTGGCGGGCCGGCATCGACCGGAACCCTCTCGACCCTGCGGACCACGACGACGCCGCGTGGCTGCGTGCTCTCGTCTGGCCCGGTGAGGAGGCTCGTGAGCATCGGCTCGCGGCAGCGTTGCGGTTGGTGGCCGGCCAGGACGTCCTCCGCGTCGCGGGCGACATCACGGACGCGCTGCCCGCGGTCGTGGCCGCCGCGCCGCGGGGGGCCACGGTCGTCGTCGTACATTCCGCAACGCTCGCGTACCTGCCTCGCGACGCCCGCGAGCGCCATCTCGCCCTCGTGTCGAAGCTCGGCGTGCACTGCGTCACGAACGAAGGCGTCAAGGTGGTCCCCGCAGTGCGGGAGGCGCTTCCCGCAGGGTTCACCGACGACCCCCGGCCGTGCTTCGTGCTCGCACTGGACGGCGTGCCGCTGGCGCGCGTGGGCAGCCACGGCCAGTGGCTGGAGTGGCTGTAGTCCGGACGTGAGAACGGGCCTGGCCATGGTGCCCTGCGTACGACCGCCGGCGGCCTCGACCAGACCCGATCCCTCAGCTCACTTCAGGACGCGCCGCCTCCGGGCCACGAGCAGGAGACCCCCGCCTGCTGCCAGCAGGGCGATGGTGATCAGCGGGAACATCCACGGGACGTCCGAGCCGGTTCCGGGGAGGCGAGTGATCGTCAACGTCGCGGCGTCGACCTCGTTGTCCGGTGTGGGATCGACGAATCCGCCCGTGACGCTGGCCGAGTTCGTGATCGAGGTCCCGACCGACGCCTTGCCGACCTTGGCGATGACCGTGATCGTCGACACGCTTCCCGCCGGGTAGGCGGCCTTGTTGGTGCAGACCACGTTCTGGCCGGTGATCTGGCAGGTGAAGTCGGTCGAGGTGGCGGACACGGCTGTCAGCAGGGCAGGCAGCGCATCAGTCACCACGACCTTGCCCGCCGGGACCGTGGACGGACCCAGGTTCGAGACCGTCAGGACGTACTCGGCGTTCTTGCCAGACACGAGGGTGCCGACAAGGGACTTCTTGAGCACCAGGTCAGCCGCGTTCACGACGACCGGGTCGGTGGTGGAGTTGTTGTCCAGGTTCACGTCCGGTGTGGACGACGTGACCGTGGCAAGGTTCACCACGGACGGCGCCGCCTGAAGGCTGGTCTTGGTCGTCACGTCGATGAACGCAATACCGCCCGAGACGAGGTCCTCGCCCAGGGTGCAGGTGATCGCCTGACCCGCCGGTGTGCAGGTCCACCCCGTCGCAGCGACGTCGGTGGCCGCGAGCCCGGCAGGCAGGGTGTCGATGACCTGCACGGAACGGGCGACGCCCGGTCCGAGGTTGGTCACCGTGATCCGGAAGGTCACGTTGCCACCCGCGTCGATCCCGCCGGCCGGGTGGGACTTGACGATCATGAGGTCGGCGACCTCGCGAAGGCCGAAGTCCACGTCCGTACGGTGCTGCCCGGCCTCGAGCGAGACCGTCGACGACTCGAGGTTGCCGGCGTCGATGTCGTACGTCGGGACGTAGCCCGCCGGTACTGTCGCGGGATCGATGTCGACCTTGTACGAGCCCGCAGGCAGGTTCGGGATCAGGTATGACCCGTCCGGAGCCGTCGTCACCGACGGCAGGATGATGTCGTCTGCCGTGCCGAACAGGCCGTCAGGCCCTGCCCAGGTCGGGATGACCGTCACACTTGCGATGCCCTCCTCGCCCGGATCCACGACGCCATCGGCGTTGCGGTCGTGCCAGACGAGGTCACCGATGGAGCCAGTTCCCGCGTACGAGAAGTCCTGCGCGAGGTTCACGGGAGCAACGGGTGTCAGCGTCACCGCGGAGGTGTTCGCCGAAGCCTTGCCGTCCGCGTCGAACGTCTCGGTCAGAGCCACCGGCGGTACGGCTGCCACGGTGTACGCCCCGAGCGGCAGACCCGTGACGGAGTACTTGCCGTCAGCTGCTGTCGTCGTGGTGAAGACCATGTCGTCCCCACCGCCCAGGACACCGTCCAAGCCGAGGTACGTGACCGTGATGGCCACACCGGCGAGCGGACGGTCGGTCGCGGCGTCGAACGTACCGTCACCGTTGGCCTGCGTGTCGAGCCAGACCTGGTCGCCGATCGCGCCGGGCGCCTTGTAGCCGAAGTCGACGTCGCGCCTGGCCTGGCCGTCGGCGAGGCTGACCGCCGCAGTGTTGGCGGAGGCGACGCCGTCGAGGTCGAACGTCCCGGTGAGCCCTGCGGGCAGGGTGGCCGGGTCGACCGCGACGGTGTACGCGCCGGACGGAAGCCCATCGACGAGGTAGGTGCCGTCAGCGGCGGTCGTGGTGGTGAAGACGATGTCGTCCCCACCCCCGGCGACGCCGTCGGGGCCGAGGTAGGTCACGTGGACGGTGACCGCCGGGATCCCGATCTCGCTCGGGTCCTGGACCCCGTCGCCGTTCTGGTCGAGCCAGATCCGGTCGCCGATGGACGCGTGCCCGCCGTAGGAGAAGTCCTGGTTGAGAGCGGCGGGAGCCACGTTGGTCAGGGTGACCGTGGACAGGTTGGGTGTGACCGTGCCGTCCACGTCGTACGTCTGCACGACGCCTGCCGGGAACGCCGGGGAGGCCGTGTCGACCGCCACGGAGTAGCTGCCGAACGGCAGGTTCTGCACGAGGTAGCCGCCATTCGCGTCCGTGACCCTGTGGATCAGGATGTCGTCAGCGGTGCCCATGGTGCCGTCGGGGCCTGCCCAGGTGATGGTGACCGGGACACCAGGAATACCCGGCTCGCCCGCGTCTGCCGTAGCGGTGCCGGAGTTGTTCCGGTCCAGCCACACGAGGTCACCGATCGAGCCGGCGCCCCTGTACGAGAAGTCCTGGTTGAGGTTGACGGGGTTCGCCACGGTGAGGGTCACCGCGCTCGTGTTCGGCGTCCCGATGCCATTGGCGTCGAACGTCGGAGTGAGGTTGGCCGGAGGTACCACCGTGACCGTGTACGCACCGAGCGGCACGTTCGTGAACAGGTACTTTCCGTTCGCGTCGGTGGTCGTGGAGTAGACGATGTCGTCGCCGCCACCGGCCACCCCGTCAGGCCCGAGGTAGGTGACAGTGACGGCCACGCCCTGGAGCGGGAAGTCGCTGCCCGCGTTGAAGACGCCGTCGCCGTTCCCGAGGGTGTCGAGCCAGATCTGGTCACCGATCTGGCTGGTACCCACGTAGCCGAAGTCGACGTCACGCCGGTTCTCACCAACCGCGAGTGTCGCAGCCGTGGTGTTCGGGACGGTGATGCCGTCGAGGTCGTACGTCTCCGACAGGCCGACCGGCAGCGTCGCGGTGTTGACGCTCACCGTGTAGTTGCCGGCGGGGAGCCGGTTGACGAGGTAGTTGCCCGCGCTGTCGGTGACCGTCGTGAAGACGATGTCGTCGCCACCGCCCGCCACGCCGTCAGCACCGAGGTACGTCACGCTCACGCCGACGTTCGGGATGCCGAGCTCGCCCGGATCCTGCACACCGTCGCCGTTCTGGTCGAGCCAGATCCGGTCACCCAACGAGGCCGTCCCGGTGTACGAGAAGTCCTGGTTCAGGTTGTTCGGAGCGACGCCGGTGAGGCTGACGATGGACGTGCTCGCCGTGGCTGTGCCGTCGGCGTCGTAGGTCTGCGTCACGCCGGCCGGGAACTTCGGCGACGTCGTGTCGACGACCACGGAGTACGGGCCGTACGGAAGGTTCTGCACGAGGTACTTGCCCGAAGCGTCGGTCACGGTGTTGAAGACCACGTCGTCCGCCGTGCCGAGCACGCCATCGTTACCCGACCAGGTGACCTTGACCGGGATCCCGGGGATGCCGGGCTCTCCGGCGTCCTGGGTCGGCGTCGCGGAGCCGTTGGTGTCGAACCAGACCGTGTCGCCGATCGAGCCGACGCCGCTGTAGCCGAAGTCGACGTCCATCCGGCCGGCCGGACCGGCCGCGAGCGGGATCGTGGCGACTGTCGTGTTCAGGCTGGCGAGCCCGTCGAGGTCGTACGTCTGCGCCATGCCGGTGGGCAGAGACGCTGGGTTGACAGACACCACGTACGGCCGTTCGACGGCGAGGCCGTTGAAGAGGTAGTTGCCGTTGGAGTCCGTCGTCGCCGTGAGCGTGGGGCCGTCATCGCCGTTGCCGACGATGCCATCGGGACCGGGATCCTTCAGCGTCACGGTCACACCTGCGATACCAGGCTCGCTCGGATCCTGGACGCCGTTCTTGTTGATGTCATACCAGACACGGTCGCCGAGCTGGGTCGGTGTGGTCACGATGGAGACCTGGGACTCGTCGTCCTCGGCCGGCGTTCCCACAAGGTTGCCGGGGGTCGAGTCGACGTCGAACTGGTCGGACGTGCTCACCTGGGCGACGTTGACGATCGGGCCGGGTGCGTTGATCAGTACGGAGAGCACGAGTGTCTGAGTGGCCCCGGCTGCAACGCTTCCGACGATCCAGTCGCCGGTCACCGCGTCGTACGCTCCGGCGCTGTTGGACACGACAGACCTGAAGACCAGGCCAGCCGGAAGCTTCTCCTGGACCTTGACGCCGGTGGCGCCGTCAGGTCCGACGTTGACCAGGACGAGCGAGTACTGGACCGTCTGGCCGTACGAGTACGGGCCGGGGGTCACGATCGACTTCGTCAGCTGGAGATCGGTCTGGCGGATGAACACCTGCGCGTTGGCGGTCGCGACGTACGGACCGTCGGCATTCGCCGCCGCACCCGTGCCGTCGTGGCCGGTCAGCGTGGCGGCGTTCACGTGAGCGAAGCCACCCGTCGTCGCCGCCAGGGCGAGCGCAGAGGTCGGGATCGCCTGGTAGGTGATCGTGAACGTGCCCAGCGGCGCGAGCGTCGCGAGGTTGGTCCATGTCAGCGTCTGGCCCACCTGCGTCGGATTGCCGATGGTGAGGACGGCCGGAGTCGTGCCCGTCGCGGCTGTCACGACACCGGAACCGGACACGTACGTCCAGCCCGCAGGCAGGGTGTCCGTGAGGTCGGCGTTGTACAGGGAGGCCGCAGTGGCGGCGTTGGTCGCGGTGAGCGAGAAGGTGAACGGCTGCCCGATGCGGGCGTCGCTGGCGTCCGAGATGGTGCCCTTCGACAACTGGGGCTTCGGGTAGCGCAGGGTCACGGTGTCCGTGTCGGACGGACCGGAGTAGGTCCGGTACGTACGGGTCGGGTTCAAGGCACGCTCACTGCTCGACACGCCGTAGAAGGACGGGACGGTCACCGTGTTGACGACCTGGTCGCCCTCATGGTTCGCCGCGGACGGAGTCAGATCCACCGTGTAGGTGATGGTGATCGTCGCTCCCGGAGCCAGCGGGCCCGGGTAGAGGAAGGCGAGACCGGTCCCGTCGGTGACGATCCCGTCGACGATGGTGGCTCCGCCGGCGTTGGTGATGGTCAAGGACGCGATCTGGCTCGGCCCAGGAAGGTCTGCCGAGTCGGCGATGGCCACGTCGTAGGCCGGCCAGTCGCCCGTGTTCTGCACGCTGATCGTGTACGTCATCGACGGCGAGGTGGCGTTCGGCGAGATCTGGCAGGCGTCGACGTCGGCCGCGCCGGTCGACGCCGCGTGGTTCTGGTCACAGGGCGCGTTGGTCGGCGCCGTGTAGGTCACGTCCTTGTCCGTGACCAGCTTCGGCTCGTGGAGCGTGACGGTTGCGGACGCGGTCGTCGAGGAGAGGTCGAACGCGCCAGCGTTGGTGGGGTCGGGCAGGTTCCCGGCGCTGTACCGGCTGGCCTGGTTCCACCGAAGGCTCGCGGTGTTCGTCAGCGTCGAACCGGAGACCAGCGGAGCAGCGTCAACGACGGAGGCCCTGTAGGTCAGCGTGATCGTCCAGTCCTGGCCAGGCGGGCTGGCGGGCAGGTCGTCGAAGAAGAAGTCGAGGTTGCCGCCGGTGGCTGCCGAAGGGCCGCCGGCGGGCAGCACGGAGACAGCGCCGGGGGTGGGACACGTGAAGCCGACGGGCTCGTTCGCGCAGGTCACGCCGGTCAGCGCCTCGAAGTCGATCCCGGCCGGGACGGCGTCTCGCGCGGTCGCGTCGTAGGCGGTCAACCCGCCGGGGACCGTCACCTGGACCGTGTAGACCACCTGCGACCCGATCGTCGCGTTCAGAGGCGTCACGGACTTGGTGACCAGCGGGGGCGTGGTCTTGACGAGGTCGGTGGCCGTTGCCTGGTAGGTGGTGCGCTCGTCGGGGTTGGCGCCCTGGTACGAGGTCGCCGTGGTCTTCGCCGAGTTGACGAACGTCTGGCCGGCGACCGTCGGGACGTCCACCGTGGCGTCGTACGTGACCGTGGTCGACGCCCCCTGGTTCAGCGCGAAGGAAGACGGGTATGTCCACGTGATCAGCGTTCCGGTGCAGCTCGGGGCGCTCGTCGTGGAGGTCGCCACGACACCGACCGGCAGTGCCGGAGCCGTGACGGGCGTGGTCACGGTGAGGTGCAGCGGGACACAGTCGGTGAGGACGACGTCATGCGCCGCGGAGCCCGAGTTCGTCGACGTGAGCGAGTAGGTGATGACCTGGCCCGGGTTGGCGATCTTGCCGGGAGCGTTGTCGCTCTTCGACATACCGAGGTTCGGCTCGACGATCCCGAGCGACGTGCTGCCGGTGCCCGTGACGGTCTGGGCCGGCTGAGCGCCGATCTCGGCTGCCTTCGTCTTGTACGCGAAGTTGGCCGTGTTGACCTTGTTCTGGCCCGCCGCGTTGGCTGCGGTGTCGGTCACGATCGCCCGGAAGTGCATCTCGATGACGTCGGCCGTGTTGTCGACCAGGTACGGATCCGCGAGCGTCACCGTGAGCGTCCCTGCGTTGAAGGACCAGTTCACGGGAAGCGCCCCGCCGTTGAGGAACGCGGTCGGTGTCACTCCGTGGGGACCGGTCGTGAGCAGTGTCAGACCGCTGGGCAGAGGATCGGTGAACGTCCCCCCGTACACGGTCGAGGATGCCGGGACGGTCGTCTGCACGACGTAGTCCACGTACTCGCCGATCGTCGCCTGGTCTGCGCTGGTCGCCAGGGAGGCGTTGCGCGAGTTGCCGGACTCGGAGAGCTCGCTCTGCTGCTGCTTCACCACGGCGACCGGGCTCAGCGTGACCGTCTCGGAGTCGCGGGCGACGTCCGGGATGTTAGAGGTGAGCGTCGGGTCGATGTTGCTCGCCGGGATGTACGTGGTGGGAGTGAGGCCGGTGTTGACCGGCCCGGTGTAGGTCCGGACGCCCGCGTCGTTGGTGAGGTCCTCGGACGGAGCCAGGTCGGTCGGCAGCGTCACCGTGTAGGTCAACGTCTGCGTGCCCTGCGGGAGGATCGGACCAGGCACCGTCCAGTTGATCTGCGAACGGGCTCCCGCCACATCAGGGACGGGGTCGGTGCAGGTGCCGCCGTTGCTGATCGCAGACACGGTGGCGCAGCGGAGCTCCAGCGGCAGCAGGTCGCGGACGGTGACGTTCGATGCACCGGCGAAACCCTGCGCATCAGGAAGCGGCGCGTTGTTCTTCACGGCCAGCGAGTAGTCGAGGGTCGAGTTCGGCGCGACGACCGCAGCCGACGGCGTCCGGCTCTTGGTGAGCGACAGCGAGGGCCGGGTCTCGAGCGAGTTCGCCGCGTCCCTCAGGGACGTGGCGACACCGGACGAGTTCACCGTCGTGGCCTTGGCGAGGTTGGCTGAGGCCAGGATGCTGCCCGAAGGAGTCGAGGTGGCGTTCGGCGCGAGCGCCGAGAACTCGACCTCGAAGACCTTCTCGGTCGACGCGTCGACGTAGCGCTTGCCGTCAGCTGCCGTGGCGCCGAGGTGCCACACCAGCGGGTTGGCGGTCGTGTCTGCTGTGACAGTGGCGATCTCGTCGTTCGAGGTCTGACCGGTGGGCTTGACGCCCCAGAGCTTCTCGAAGGAGAAGCCCGGCGGGAGGAAGTCGGTGACGTCGACGTTGCTGAAGTACAGCGAGGAACCNNGCCGCAGGACAGCACGCCGTTCGGGATCGGCACCGAGACCTGCTTGTCGATGCCGGGGTTGACCGAGGACTGGCCCGCCGACGAGTCGTCGGGGGCCGGGCTCGGGGTGCCGGCGACGTTCGTACCTGAGATGACGCCGGTGGCCGTCGACGTGGCCGCCACCGTGTTCGTCCAGGAGTCGTTGGCCAGGACCGGGGCTGCGTTCGAATAGGCCGACTGGAAGTACTCGCGAGCGCGGGTCGGGAAGGTGATCGACAGCGTGCTGTTGGCGGCCATTCCGGCAGTGACGGCGAACGTCACCGTCCAGGTACCGTCGGCGTGCTCCACGGGATCCGAGGCGTACGGGGTCGACGGCGCTCGGCCGCCCGCAGGTGCGCACTCGGCGTCCTGAGCGGTCGGGGTGTGGGTGTAGTTGGCAGCGCCTATCGGGCACAGACCGTTCGGCAGCGTGTCGGTGATGACAAGGTCGCCGCCGACCGAGCGGTACTCCCCGGTCTGAAGCGCGAGGGTCCAGGTCGAGTAGCCGCCGCGCATGATCGTGGAGGTATCGACGCTCTTCTGCATCGCGAGGTTCTCAGCAGTCCCGGTGAGTTCGGAGGTGTCGCTGACGTTCTTGCTGGTGGCGGGTGCGACCGTGCCGGCGTACGTGCCCTTCGCGGTGGCCACGTTCGTCAGGCTCTGCTCGTCGGTGGTCTCCGGACCGGAGTTGTTGTCGAGGTTCGCGGCTTGTCCGCAGTCCGTCGCGGTGCAGGTGGCGGCCGGGGTGGCGCCGCTCCAGGTGGTCGTGTTCTCGCGCATCGGGACGCCGGCGGCGTACTTGAGGTTGAGCACGGAG